>CAYQEB010000017.1:11223-29362 GCA_964416395.1 uncultured Caldilineaceae bacterium
CTCACCCCCTCACCGAGTCACCAGAGGCAGATAGAGCCAGTTGTCCACCGGCGTAGTGGACGCCTCCTGCCACGCGCTCCAGTGCCCCACTCGGTCCACACCCCGGACCCGCACGCTCAGCTCCTCCGCTCCCAGGAAGTCCAGCTCCAGGGAGTTCGCCTGCCCCTCGGAGGCCGAGGCGAGGGCGCTCCACTCCCCGCCGTCCCGCTGCACCTCCAGCTCGTAGGCCACCACCCCGGACAGGGGATCCTCCCCGGACCAGACCACCCGGGCCCGTTCCGGGCTGATGGGATAGAGGCTCAGGCCCACCTGGGGCGGGCTGTAGTCGATGCCCACGTAGGCCCACTGGCTGAAGCTGAAGTTCCCGGCCTGGTCCTGGGCCCAGTAGCGGATGGTGTGCAGCCCTTCCTGGGTCAGGGAGAAGGGCGCGCGGTACATGACGAAGGGCGCGTCGTCCAGCACGTAGGCGATGCCCGCCATGCCGCTGGTGGCGTCCTCCCCGCTCAGGGTGACGGTGACCGTCTGGCTGACCCAACCGCTCGGCCCGGTGAGGGAGGTGGTGGCCGTCACGCTGGGAGGGCTGGCGTCCACCGCCACCGTGTAGACCGCGCTCTCCTGCACGTACCCCGCTTTGTCCGCCACCCGAAAGCGCAGCGTGTGCTCTCCATCGGCCAGCCCCGTCAACACCGCCTGGAGGGTCTGGCTCTGCCAGGGATCCTCCGGGTGGCTGAAGCTGGCGGCCTGCTCCTGGCCGTCCAGGAGGATGCTCCCTCGGGTCACATCCAGGCCGCTGCCGAAGTCCTGGACCGTGGCCGAGACGGTGATGACCTCCCCGGTCTGCCAGCCCTCGGGCACGGCGACCTGGTGGATGGTAGGGGGCGCGTCGTCCACCACGGTGGTGGTGCGGCTGATCACCGGGCTGGCGTTGCCCGCGGCGTCGAAGGCCACCGCCTGGACCGAGGGGCTCTTCATCCCGGTGGCCAGGGGCCAGGCGAAGCTCTCCGTGACGCCTCCCTCCCGGATCTGCCAGACCCGCACCGAGTCCAGGGCCAGGTCCATCGTCCCGTACCAGCGCACCCGGAACTCCACTCCCTCCGGCGGCTCGAAGAGGTGGAAGTCCACAGGGATGGCCGCGTACTCGGTGGAGGTGACGAAGTCGCTGGGCCAGACATCCCGCAGGCCCAGGAGCTGGGTCCCCGCCTGGTCCGTGACCTCCAGCCGGGCGATGGGCGTGTCCGGCCAGAGATCCCCGGGGTGCTGGGCGGGGGTGACGCCCGCCCGCAGTCGGAAGATGGCCCGGTAGGAGGCCTCTGCCGGGAAATCCTTGGCGTAGGGGCCGTACCAGAGGCCCGGGCTGTGGACCCCGGCCTGGGCCTCCCAGCTCTGTCCGTTCTCCGCGGCCGGGTCCGAGATAGCGGCGCCGCTGCCCGGGTCGTGGACCAGGGCCTCCCCCTGCCAGAGCCAGCCGTTGCTCAGCCCCAGGGTGGTGCTGGCCGGGCTGCCCACGGTCACCGTGGCCGTGTGGACCTCCACCGTCTCCGGCAGGGTCAGGCTGGGCGCTCCCGGGGGCGTGCTGTCCACGGTCAGGGTGATCTCCTCCTGGAGGGTGTCGCTGAGCCAGAGGGAGGCCACCACCTGGGCCCCCTCCGCCAGCGCTAGCGGGTGCTGCCAGACGCCGCCCCGGCCCTGGAGGGTCAACGGACCGGTGACCAGCTGGGTCTCGGTCACCAGGCTGGTCTCAGTCACCACCACCGTGTCCGTGATCCCGTTGCTGTCCGTGACCACCGTGGTGTGGGTGACCGTCTGGGTGATGGTCACCAGCTCCGTGCGGGTCAGGCCCTGGTCGCTGCGGATCACCAGGGTGCTGGTCATGGCGGTGTAGGGGGCCAGGGTGCGCCAGCGGAAGCCGCCTCGGGGTGCAAATCCGCCGGGGACCATCCCCAGCAGGCCGGCCACGGGTAGGGTGGGGGTGAGGGCGCTCTGCAGATGCACCCGGCTGTAGTAGTGGCCCAGGATCTGCCGGTAGGTGTGGCCGTCCAGGGCTCGACGTTGACCGCCCCACTGGCTCAGGCCGTAGCCATGCCCCCACGGCGTCTCGCCCAGGGAGTAGGGGTCCGGCACAGCCTGGAGGTAGTCCACGTCGGGGTTGGTGCGGGTGGGGTGGCCGTTGATGGCGCTGTACATGGCGATGATGGGGGCGTGCTCCCCGTCGCTCTGCGCGCTCAGGTACTGGCCCGCGGTGGCTGCCACCGCCGCGTCCGTGGAGGGGTAGCGGTCGTCACACATCATCTGGAAGTTGGCCCAGTCGGTGACGTCGTAGCTCTCCCGCCCCTGCCGGATCTGATACCAGGCGTAGGTGCGGGCGGCGATGGCCTGGGCGGCCAGGGCGTGGAAGGGCCAGCTGCTGGGCACCTCCGCGGGGACGGAGCGGGCCACGTACTCCTCGAAGGGGATCTCCTCCACCTGGTAGGCGGGCAGGTCCCGGCAGGTGTTGGCCGGGTGGTGGGCCACCCGGATGGTGGCCGGGTAGGTGATGGCCTGGCTGGCGGCCAGGGGCCGGGCGGGGGGCTGGGCCAGGCGGGTGGAAAGCACCGTGGCCTGGCCTGTCTCCAGCTCCACGGCCACCTCCTGGACCTGAGCGCCCGCCCGTCGCTCCAGGAAGAGGCGCTGGCCCCTCTCGTCCCAGCGGGGCAGGTAGCCGGGGAGGGAATCCAGCAGCTGGCCGTCCTCCCGGCGGAAGAGGAGGACCCGGGCCAGGCGATCCGTCTCCGCGCCTGCCGGGACCACGCTGACGGCCACCAGGCGGCCATCTGGACTGAGCTGGGGGCGGCCCAGGTGGTAGCCCGGCGCGTCGAAGACCACCCGGCCGGCCACCGTCAGCCGGGGATGGGCCACCTCGCCGTCCACGATGACGTCCCCGCCGGGGGCCTGGGTCGTGGGGGGCGTTTCCTGGGCGGGGCCCGCCGCGGCCAGGGGCCGGGCCGGAGCCAGGGTCAGGCTCAGCAGGCCGAACCAGGCCAGGAGCAGGCCGGCGGTCAGGGCAAGCAGGGCGAGGACGGGGCGCAGGCGTCGTTCTGGGCGTGCGGCTGGGTTCGCCGGTCGGTTCGTGGGAACGCTGTTCATGGGAAGAAACCACCTCCGGGGAATGATGGGCAAGTTCGCTTCCAATTGTGACCCAGAACGGCGCGGCGTCAATCACCCAGGATGCCGAGACGGGGCGGACCGTGCCTTCCGGGAAGCGCCGAGCTTCCCGGAAGGTGAAGCGTCGGTTCAGGCGCCGAAGCGTTTCAGGCGGCCGGCGTGGGCCATGGCCTGGGGCAGCAGGTTGGTGGCGTGGAAGACGCCGAAATGGCCGCCGGCGCAGGCCCGCTCCCCGAAGCGCTGCACCGCGTCCGGGATGGCTCGGGGACTCCAGAGCAGGGTGGGGACGGGATGCCAGCTGTGCTTGCGCAGCTTGGCCGGGGTGCTGTGGTCCCCGGTGACGATGAGCGCGCCGGGCTGCAGGGCCAGGATGCGGGGGATCTGCTCGTCCACGGCCTGGATCTCGTGGACCTTGGCGTCGAAGTTGCCGTCTTCGCCGTAGCTGTCGGTCTTCTTGATGTGAACGAAGAAGAAATCGTAGTCGTTCCAGATCCGCTCCAGGGCGTCCACCTCGTGCTGGGGCCGGTCCCCGGTGAACTCCACCACCTCCATGCCCACCAGGCGGGCCACGCCCCGGTACATGGGATAGACCGCGATGGCCGCGGCCTTCAGGCCGTAGATTTCATCGAACTTGGGCAGCTGAGGGTCCTTGGAGAGGCCCCGCAGGTTGAGGCTGTTGGCCCGGGGTTCATCGGCCAGGACCTTCCGGGCCGCTTCGATCCAGCGGTTCACCAGCGCCGCGGTGCGCCGGCCTTCCTCCGTGCCGCTCTCGTCCCGGACGGGCAGGGGCTTCTTGCCGGTGACCAGAGGGTCCGTCTCGGTGAGCTTGCCGCCCAGCCCTTCCCCCCGGATGATGAGCACGAAGCGGTGCTCCTTCACCGGCAGGACGAAGATCTGGTAGCCGGGCAGGACATCCCCGGTGGCCTCCTGGAGCTTCTTGGTCAGGCGGATGCACTCCTCGGTGCTGATGCGCCCGGCCCGGCGGTCCACGATGACGCCGTTTTCGTCCACTGTGGCGAAGTTGCCCCGGGCGGCCAGGTCGTTGGGCTGGAGATCGAAGCCGATGCCCAGGGCCTCCAGCACCCCCCGCCCCACCTCGTAGCGGACCGGGTCGTAGCTGAAGAGGCTCAGGTGGGCAGGGCCGCTGCCCGGCTCGATCCCGGGCCGGATGGGGATGGCCAGGCCGGTGGTTCCCTGGGCGGCCAGGGCGTCCAGGTGGGGGGTGTGGGCCGTCTCCAGCTCTGTGAGGCCGTCGCTCTCCATGGGCAGCCCGCCCAGGCCGTCCATCACGAGCAGGACGATCTTGTCCCCGGATTGGTGCAGTTCCCGCATCAGGTCGAACTCGGTGAAGATAGTCATGGTCTGTCCTCTGGTGTGGAGGTGATGGGTGAAGGTTGGGGTTACAACCAAACAGCCGGGTCAGCAGATGGCTGCTGATCCCGGCTGTGGTCATGCGGCGATGAGGGGGCGACGTCAGTCCGCCAGGTTCTCCTCGGTCTTGGGATCGAAGATGTGGGCGTTGGCCATGTTCACGGCCAGCTCCACCTCGTCCCCTGGCTGGACCCGCACCCGGGGATCCACCCGGGCAATGAAGGGCTTGTTGTCCTTGGTGAGCATGTAGAGGAAGATCTCGTTGCCCATGAGCTCGGTCACGTCCACGGTGGCGGTCATGTCCGCCTCCAGGATCTCCGGTGGCACGAAGGGCTTGGCGTGGATGTCCTCGGGGCGGATGCCGAAGATCACCTCTTTGCCTTTGTGGGGCTGCCAGAGCTTGGCCTTCTCCTCGGGCACCTCCAGGCGGAAGCCGCCGGTGTTGATCTCCAGCTTGCCGTCGCTCTCCACCAGGGTGGCGTCGAAGAAGTTCATGCTGGGGCTGCCGATGAAGCCGGCCACGAAGACGTTGGCCGGGTGATCGTAGAGCACCTGGGGCTCGTCCACCTGCTGCAGGATGCCATCCTTCATCACCGCGATGCGGGTGGCCATGGTCATGGCCTCCACCTGATCGTGGGTCACGTAGATGAAGGTGGTGGCCAGCCGTTTGTGCAGCTTGGAGATCTCGGCCCGGGTCTGGACCCGCAGCTTGGCGTCCAGGTTGGAGAGAGGCTCATCGAAGAGGAAGACCTGGGGCTCCCGGACGATGGCCCGGCCCACAGCCACCCGCTGCCGCTGGCCACCGGAGAGCTGCTTGGGCTTGCGGTCCAGCAGATGCTCGATGCCCAGGATCTTGGCCGCCTCGTGCACCCGGCGGTCGATCTCGTCCTTGGGCACCTTGCGCAGCTTCAGGCCGAAGGCCATGTTGTCGTAGACGGTCATGTGAGGGTAGAGGGCGTAGCTCTGGAAGACCATGGCGATGTCCCGGTCCTTGGGCGGGACGTCGTTCACCACCCGGTCGCCGATGAGAATGCGCCCTTCGGAGATCTCCTCCAGGCCCGCCAGCAGACGCAGGCTGGTGGTCTTGCCGCAGCCCGAGGGGCCGACGAAGACCAGGAATTCCTTGTCCTCGATGTGGATGGTCAGGTCATTGACCGCCACCACGTCGCCGAAACGCTTGTAGACATGATCGTAGGTTACGCTTGCCATGAAACGGTTTGCTCCTTTGGCAGTGGGGCCTTTCCCGCTCGGCAGAACTCTTCGGTCACTGGAGCGGAGGCGAGCAAGGTCTCCGGTCCGCCCCAGCGGGCACAGGGCCTATACCGTCCGCGCGAGAAGGCCAGATAGATCGTAGCGTGTTGCGAAACTTGGCGGATCCGCCGCCAAAACAGGCGAAGGTCAGGGTCTCGAACCCTGTTTCGGAAGCACGGGGAGCGTCCCACGCTCGGGGAAAGCACACATCCAGGGGGAGGCCACCTCCTTTCGCTGGCCGAGGCGGAGCGCCGCCTGGCCGCCAGGGGCAGAAGCCGAGACACGAGGAAAAAGGGAATGCCGAAAAGCTCGGCGCATGGGGGATCCGCGGCAAGGCCGCGTTACGGCTATCATAGCATAGGCCGAAAGGGCTTGGCAAATCGATTTTCCCAGCCCCCTCCGCCCCGGATCCTGGCTTGACGCGCCCGCTCCTCCCGAGTATCCTAAGGCCCCGCCCCATTCCAGCACCCGCGCCATTCCAGATGAGGAGAGCGCCATGCAGGAGTTTCTCTTGAACGTGGCTGATGGCATCGCCACGGTGACCATCAACCGACCAGAGCAGCGCAACGCCATCACCTTCGAGATGTGGCGCCAGCTCACCGAGCTCTGCCACAACCTGGACCAGGACCCGGAGGTGCAGGTGGTGGTGCTCCAGGGGGCCGGGCAGGAGGCCTTCAGCGCGGGGGGTGACATCCGGGAGTTCCGGGAGCGGCGACACGACCCCTGGCAGGCCAAGATCTACAACGCCAAGGTGGAGCGGGCCCTCCAGACCCTGCTGCGCCTGAGCAAGCCCACCATCGCCCTGGTGAAGGGCTACTGCGTGGGCGGGGGCTGCATGTTGGCCGCCCACTGCGATCTGCGCATGGCCGCGGACAACGCAGTCTTTGGCATGCCCGTGGCCAAGCTGGGCACCCTCATCGGATACAACGAGATGCAGCGCTTTGTGCATCTTCTGGGCGTGGGCGGCACCCTGGATCTCCTCCTCACGGCCCGGCTGGTCCAGGCGGAGGAAGCCCGGCAGATGGGCCTCTGCAACCAGGTCCTCCCGCTGGCGCAGATCGACCAGGCCGTCCACGACCTGGCCCTGGGCATGACCCAGTTGGCCCCCTTGACCCAGAAATGGCACAAGCAGATGCTCCAGACCCTGCTCCAGAAGCCGGATCTGCTGGACCTGAACCCGGACGAGACGGCCCTCCCCGACGCCTGCTTCGCCACCCAGGACTATCTGGAGGGCATTCGGGCCTTCCTGGAGAAGCGGCCGGCCCGTTTCCAGGGCAAGTGAGGCGAGGCGCCTTGGGCGGCATCCCCGATCCTGGCCGGGGTCAAATGGCTGGTCGGGGGGCAATCGGGGGTCAAACGGGATAAGAGGCCAAATGGGAGAAAAAATTTGCCAGGGAAGAGGCTCCCGCGTATGATCTCTGGAGTGAAGCGTGCGGAAACGAAGCGTGCGGAAACGAAGAGCGGGCAGTCGGAAGTGGGGCGGCGGAAGCCCGGAGACAGCCCCGAACCAGCGCCACGTTGACCCGAGAGAACCGACCATGGCATCGAGACAGACCGGCGTCAAGCCTATCGTTCGCCACAAAGTGCAGGAAGAACCGCCCTACCTGGTCCTGGTCCACAACGACGATGTGACCCCCTACGATTTCGTCGTCCACGTGCTGCGCAGCGTCTTCGTTCTCTCCCAGGAGCTGGCGGATCACGTGGCCTGGGTCGCTCACACCCAGGGCGAATCCCCTGTGGTGACCCGGCCCCGAAGCGAGGCGGAGGCCCTGGTCCGAGCCGCCCATGGCATGGCTCAATCCCACGGCTACCCTCTGCGTTTCAGCGCGGAGCCGAAAGGCTGATCCCGGCATGGCCCACCATCAGGGCGGCGCACCGCAGGGACGGGAGGAGCGCGATCCCCTGCGCCCTCACCGCCACGATCCCAACCCCCACCCGCCCAGCCCCGATCCCACCTTCCAGCTGACCTGCCCCGGGCAGGCCGCTCAGCCGATCTCCCTGGCGGCCCTGCGCGCCCTGCCGGCTGTCTCCGTGCCCGACTGCCTCATCGTCAGCACCGGCCACGGGACGTCCGGCCCCTTCACCTTCACCGGCCCGCGCCTGCTGGACCTGATCCAGGCCCACTGCCCCGGCGACTGGTCCCAGGTGGAGGTGATCAGCGGGGACGGCTTCGGAACTCGGGTGCTGGCTGGAGAGCTCACCGACCCCAACGTCACCCGCCCCATCATCCTGGCCTACGCGGTGGACGGCCGGCCCCTCTCCCGGGAGCAGGGGCTGGTGCGGCTCATCGTCCCCAGCGAGACGGACGACGCCCTGCGCCAGGTCAAGTGGGTGGCCCAGGTCAACGTGCGCTGAGCCTTCCAGCCATCCCCTGCGCGATCTCCCCCTTCGGCCAGCGGGGTGGAGCCCTCGGCTCGAATCCCTGGCGAGAACTCTCGGCGAGCCCCCTCGCATCGAGGCCCAGGACAACCCACCCGGCTCTCCCTCCACCCATCGAGGACATCCCATGACCGCCACTTCGGCCTCCAGCCCAGACAGCCCCACCCTCATCGGCGTGGACGTGGGCGGCACCTTCACCGACTTCGTCCTCCTCCAGGACGGCCGCATCCACGTCCACAAACGGGCCACCACGCCTCAGGACCAGAGCCAGGCTATCGTGGCCGGCCTGGCCGAGCTGGGCCTGGACCAGGCCGCAGCCTGGGAGATGGTCCACGGCACCACGGTGGCCACCAACGCCCTGCTGGAGCGCCGGGGCGCCCGCACCGCTCTCCTCACCACTGCCGGCTTCCGGGACGTGCTGGTCATCGGGCGGCAGAACCGGCCCCACCTCTACCGGCTGACCCAGCAGCGCCCACCGTCCCTGGTCCCAGACGAGCTGCGCCTGGAGGTGGTGGAGCGGCTGGATGCCACCGGGCAGGTGATCCGTCCCCTGGACGAGGCCCAGCTGACCGCCCTGGCCCAGGAGCTGGCTCAGGATCCCCCGGAGAGCCTGGCCGTGGTCTTCCTCTTCTCCTTCCGGAACCCGGCCCACGAGGAGCAGGCCCGGGCCATCCTGACCCGCGAACTGCCTGGCATCCCCATCTCCCTGAGCAGCCAGATCCTGCCGGAATACCGGGAGTACGAGCGCACGGCCACCACCGTGATCAACGCCTACCTGCGGCCGGTGGTGGGCCGCTACCTGGCGCGGCTCTCCCGCTCTCTGCCCGGCCGAGCCATCCGCATCATGCAGTCCAACGGCGGGGCCATCGGCCTGGAGCAGGCCGCCCGGCAGCCCGCCCGCCTGGTCCTCAGCGGGCCAGCCGGGGGTGTGGTGGGGGCCTTCTCCCTGGCCCAGCAGGCCCTGGACGACCCCGCGCCCAATCTCCTCACCTTCGACATGGGGGGCACCAGCACGGACGTGGCCCTCTGCCCCGGCCAGGTTCCCCGCACCTCCGAGAGCGAGATCGCCGGGCTGCCTCTGCGCCTGCCCATCATCGACATCCACACGGTGGGAGCCGGGGGCGGCAGCCTGGCTCGGGTGGATCCTGGGGGCGGGCTGCGGGTGGGCCCCCAGAGCGCCGGCGCGGCGCCGGGCCCGGTCTGCTACGGCCGAGGAGGAACCCAACCCACGGTCACCGACGCCAACCTGGTCCTGGGGCGGCTGGATCCGGCCCACTTCCTGGGCGGCCGAGGGGATGTGGAGCTGGACGAGGCCGGGGCCCGGGAAGCCCTGGCTCGCCTGGGGCGGGAGCTGGGCCTTTCCCTGGCCCAGGCGGCCCTGGGGGTGATCCGGGTGGCCAACGCCACCATGGAACGGGCCCTGCGCCGGGTCTCGGTGGAGCGGGGCTACGATCCCCGCCTCTTCACCCTCATCCCCTTCGGCGGGGCCGGCCCTCTCCACGCCTGTGAGCTGGCGGAGAGCCTGGGCGTGCGCCGGGTGCTGACGCCGCCCCACCCTGGGGTGCTCAGCGCCCTGGGGCTCCTCCTGGCCGACGTGGTCCACGAGGTCTCCCACGCGGTTCTGGCCCAGGCCGATCGCCTCCTGACGGATCCAGGGGAGCTGGAGGCCCTGGTGGCAGCCCTTTCGGAGCGGGTGTGGGCGGTGCTCCAGGCGGAGGGGATCGCGCGTCCCCAGATCCAGGCCAGCCTGGACATGCGCTACCAGGGCCAGAGCTACGAGCTGACCGTCCCCCTGGCCCTCCCCGTGACCGGGGAGGGGGTGGCCCAGGCGGTGGCCGCCTTCCACCAGCTGCATGCCCAGCGCTACGGCTACGCCATGCCCCAGGAGCCGGTCCAGGCGGTGACCGTGCGGGTCCGGGGGGTGGGTCCTGGGGCTCGTCCCTCCTTCCCCCGGGAAGAGGAGGGCTCTTCGGACGCTTCTCCGGCCTTCCTGGGCCGAAAGCCGGTCTGGTTCCAGGCCCAAGGGCCCACGGAGACGGCCTGCTACCAGCGGGAGCGGCTGCGGCCAGGCAATCGGCTGGAGGGCCCCGCGGTCATCTTCCAGTTCGACACCACCATGGTGGTTCCGCCGGGCTGGCGGGTGCGGGTGGATGGCTGGCGCAACCTCTGGGCCGAGCAGGCCGGGTAGCCTCCTGGGACGCGGCGAGGGGACCGCTCCTGGGAGCAGCCCCCTCGTCAACAACGCATCGCGGGTGTATTCGTGTGTGGGTCTGTCAGCCTGCCCGGTCGCGGGAACCGGGCAGGCTTTCTGTTGTCGATGGCCCGCGGCCGTCAGTGATGGCCGTCAGCAGCAGCCGTCAGGAGTGGCCGTCACTCGCCGCTCTCGGTCTTGATGGTGAAGGCCAGGACGGCGCCGTCGTTCTGGCGGACACCCTTCACCTGCACCAGGGCGCCCACCTCGAAGGGGCCGTCCTTCTGCTTGAACAGGGTGGCCTCGGTGGCGATGACCGTCTCGTCGTCGATAGTCCACTCGCCGATCAGGTCCTGGGGGAAGGAGACGATGTGGCCCGTGAACTCCACCTTGGCGCCGTGGTCCTCATCGTCGTTGTTTCCATCCTTGGACTCGATCTTCCGGGCCTGGATGGTGCCGTCCTCCAGCTTCCAGCCTTCCACCTCCACCCGGGAGCCCACGACGATGGGCCCGTTCTCCTGCTTGATCCGGGTGTGCTGGGAGACCTCCACCGTGCGCCCGTCCACAACCCAGGCGCCGATGAGGCCGCCGGCGGGCAGGCTCTCCACCGTGCCCTTGAACTCCACGTAGCGGCGGCCGTGGTCGTTTTCGTCGGTGTCGCCGTCCTTCTTCACCTCGATCTCCAGGGCGGTGAGGGCGCCGTCCGCCTCGCGGATGGCCTCCACCTCCACCCGAGCCCCCACTTCCGCCGGGCCCTTGTGCTCGTCGATCTCGGTCAGGCCCTCCACCACGTTGACCTCTCGTCCGGAGATGACCCAGACGCCGTCGAAGCCGGTGGCGGGCATGGACTCGATGATGCCGCCGAACTTGACCTCGTGGCCAGGCCGGTCATCGTCGTCCCGGCCTTCCTGCTTCACCTCGAAGGCGAGCATGGAGCCGTCGGGCTGCAGGATGGCCTTGACCTCCACCTTCTGGCCGGGCTGGGGATCTCCCTTGATGCGCACGTCCGGCGAGAGGTCCACCGGGATGCCGTCCACCACCACGGTGGTGTCGGTGAGCTCGGTCAGGGGGCCTTGCAGCTTGTGGTGCCGCTGCATGGGGATGCTCTTGATCTCCCTGGCGGTCAGGCCGCCCTGGCCGTCGCCCCGGCCTTCCACTTCCACCCAGGAGCCCACCATGATGGGGCCCACCCGGTGTTTGATCTGGGTGGTGTCCGTCACCGTGACGGGGACGCCGCTGATGGTCCAGACGCCTGGGCCGTCGGTCATCTCCTGGACCACGCCCTTCAGCTCGGTGCGGTCCCGCTGGCCGTCGTCGAAGTCGTCAGGAGGGCCCACCTTCTTGACCCGCAGGGCCAGGAGGGAGCCGTCGATCTGGATGGCGGCTCGGATGTCCACCCGGTCCTGTCCGGGCTGGGGATCGCCCAGGATCTTGGTGGTCACCGTGCGGGCCACGGAGATGCCGTCCACCACCACCGCGGTGTCGGTCAGCTCATCCAGGGGGCCTCGCAGACCCACGAAGTGCTTGGGGGGCAGGATCTTGATGCGGGCGGCGATGAGCCCGCCCTGGCCGTCCCCCTGGCCGATGACCCGAGCCCAGCCGCCGGGGATGGTGGACTGGCGGGCCCGCTCGTCGATGCGGGTGTCCGCGGTGATGTGGACTGTGATGCCGGCCACCACCCACTCCGTGGGGGAGGTGCTGTCGATGGGGCCGGTCAAGCGCGTTTTGAGGGCAATAGGCGGCACAGTGGACTGAGCGGGCGACGCCTCCAGGTTCGTGGCGGTGTAGCCCACGAAGAGGATGGCGGCAAAGGCCAGGAAGAAGAGCCAGGGACGAACCCGCTGGAACACATTGGGGAACACATCGGTGCTGGCATCAGTGCTGGCATGTTGGTTGGTCATGGTCGGTTCCATCCTTTCTAGCGGGACGTGAAGGGCAGGAAGATGCGGTTGGTCAACTGGGACATGTCACAGGCGGTGACCTCCACATCGTCCACGAAGAAATCACTGGTCAGGGAGCTGTCGCTCTGCCCCTGGAACTTGAGCTGGATGGTCTGCCCGGCAAACTCGGACAGGTCCAGGGAGGCCTGCTGCCAGGTGTCCACTGCGTTGAGATCCCCCACGGAGAAGAGCATCTTCAGGGGGTTGCCGGCGCTGTCCAACACCTGGACGGTGAGGCCGTCGTAGCCGCCGCCGGTCTCTTCCGTGAAGATCTGCCACCAGAAGTGGAGGCTGATGTTCTGGTCCCCTGCCGGGAGCGCCAGGGTGGTGCTCACGCTGTCCACCGCGTTGTCCGTCCCGGCCAGGTAGGCGGCCCGGAGACCGCTGTGAGCCAGGTAGTCGCTCAGGAGGCTGTAGTTGCCCTGGGTCTCCAAGGTCCAGCCGGCGTCGCTCTCGAAGCCGCCGTTGGTCAAGACGTTGGTGCATGGGCTCGCCTGGGCCAGGGAGAAGCTCCCCACACCCAGGCCCATGGCCAGCAGGGCCAGGGTCAGGAGCAACAGCAGCCCGCGACGGCCTGGTGCTCGCAGCATGGTCGATGAGATTCGTTGTGGCATGGTTCCCGTCCTTTCCTGAAACTTGGCGCCAGCGCAACAGGGTTGCGGCGGCAATGCGATGACATCTGCCATGTCTGGTGCAACGCCCCGAGGGCAGGGCCTCGAGGGAGCGACACGAAAAGCACAAAAAGGGGGCACCGGGTTTGCCTCCACCCACCACGCTCGCTCTCATTTTTCAACACAGGTTGGCGACAAACCCGGGTGCTACCCCTACAGTGCGTCCAGGGCTCACCGCTGATACATGATCCGGGGGGAGTTCCAGAAATTGGTACATGGGTACCAGAACAACGCTTCCGGGAAGTTTCCCAGCTTCCTGGAAGCTGGAGGCCCTGGGGGATCGCCTTGGGGACGCCCTGACGATACCCCCTGGGTCCAGGAATTCGAGATCCCAGGATCCAAAAAAGGGGCGGGCCGCTGGGCCCACCCCTGGAGGCGTCACTGTCCTGCTCCCTGGCTTGGCTCACTGAACCACCAGGGGCAGATAGATCTTCTGGCTGAAGCTGGGGGGCGGTTGGGCCGCCACGTCCAGGAGGGCGCTTACGTCCAGGAGCCCCTGGCCCAGCTTCTGCTTGTAGTCCGGGTTGACCTTGTCGATGTTTTGGGCGGTGCTGCCCAGCTGCTGCTCCAGCGCCGCGGCCTGGATGCCCGGGAACTTCTGCCGACCCAGGGCCGCGGCCCCGCTGACGAAAGCCGTGGCCATGCTGGTGCCGCTCCAGCTGGCGTAGCCGTTCCCCTGGGGCCCCACGATGGTGGAGGTGATCCCCACACTGGGCGCGGCGATGTCGATCCACCCCTCCCCGTAGTTGGCGAAGGGCGCCTTGCGGTTCTCCTCGTCCACGCCGGTCACGGAGATGACCTGGGGGTAACGGGCCGGGTACTGGGGATCGGTGCTGTTCAGGTTCCCCGCGGCCGCCACGATGACCACCCCCTGCTCCGTGGCCCAGGTCACCGTCTCGCTCAGCACCTGGGAGGGGAAGGCCGTGCCCAGGCTCATGTTGATCACGTCCGCGCCCTGGTTCACCGCCCACTCGATGGCGTAGGCCACCACGAAGGTGTCCCCGCGTCCCTGGGGATCCAGGACCCGCACCGGCAGGATCTGGGCCTCCGGGGCCATGTGGGCGATGATGCCGGCCACATGGGTGCCGTGCCCCCAGCCGGCGCCGCCCGGCTCATCGTTGGGAACCGCATCGTCGTCCACCATGTCCCAACCAGGCAGAAGCCGGCCGATGAAGGCCGGGTGGTCCTGGCTGACGCCGGTGTCCAGCACAGCCACCACCACGCCCGCGCCGGTGTAGCTCATGGGCTGGGCCGGCAGGCGCACCTGGCTGAAGGCCCGCTGGTTGACGTAGCCCGTGGCCTCCGTGCCCCCCCACTCCCAGAAGTCGTAGGGGTCCCCTTCCGGGATGCCGCCCCGGTAGTTCAACTCCGCCCAGACCACGTCCGGATCGTTGGACAGCCGCTGGGTGAGCCCTTCCACATCGTCGGTGATGTTCTCCGTGGCGAAGAGGTGGATCTTCGCGGAGGGCAGGACCGTGCGCAGGAGGGTCAGGCGGTATCGTTGGGCGAACTGGTTCACGTCGACGCTGTCCTTCAGCCGGACCACCAGCCGCCCCTCCTCGAAGTCGTCTCGGCGGATGCGCCGGGCCAGGAAGGCGCCGTCAGGCAGCGGAGCGCCCTTCACCTCCACCCAGTCCCCCACTTCGGGGATCTGGGGCGCGCCGTCCTTCTCCCGGAACTGGGTCTGGCTGTCCGCGATGACGGTGCGGGTCAGGTTCGCCTGGACGCGGATGACCCACTCGCCGATGCCGTCCGCGCCGGGGGGACGGCTCTCCACCACCCCCTTGATCTCGTTCCCGTCCCCGCTGTCGTGGAGCAGCTCCATCTTTTCCGCCAGGATGCTGCCATCGCTCTGGGAGATCCCCTTCACCTTGACTTTGTCGTCCACCTGGGGCGCCCCATCCTTGAACTCGGTGGCCTGGTCCGCAGTGACGGTGTACTCCTGCTCGGCCTGGTCCTCGGCCAGTTTGCCCCGGATGATCCAGTCACCGATGCCGTCCGCGCCGGCAGGGCGGCTCACCACCACCCCGCGCAGCTCCACCTCGTCGCCCCCAGAGCTGGCCTGGAGCCGCTCCATGCCGGCCAGCAGCCCACCCAGGAGCACCAGGAAGACGGCCAGGAGTCGAAGGGCGCCAATGCAGAACCGACGCCCGCTTCCTTCGGCCCCAGGCGCGCCAGGAGCCCGGACAGGGGGAATCTCCAGGGAGGCTGCATCCTGTCTCGTTGCTCGGAAGGGTTCCATAGTCACTTCTCCTATCAAGACAGACCGGCCCAGATAGACCGGACGTTCTGGCCTCGCCGTGTCCAGCCTGGTTCAGCCCCTTTCATCCGATGACCAGGAAGGGGGCCCAGAAATAGGGGTGCTGCCCCTGACGAATCGCCTCCAGCTGGGCGCACCGCAGGGCTGCCGCCGGGCGCTGGTTCTGCTGCAGCCGCTGGTAGAAGACGTCCAGCAGGGTCGCGGCGGAGGCGTCGTGGACGTTCCACAGGCTGACCACCATGGAGCGGGCCCCCGCGCCCAGGAAACCCCGGGCCAGGCCGATGACCTCGTCCCCGCCCCGGACTCGACCGGCCCCGCTCTCGCAGGCGCTGAGCACCACCAGGCGCGCCCGCAAGGGCAGTTGATAGATCTCCCGCACGTCGATCCATCCGTCGGCCAGCTTCAGGGCCGAGAAGAAGGGGTTGTCCGGCCGGAAGAGGCCGTGGGTGGCCAGGTGCAGCACGTCCGCCTGACGGGCCGCCCTGCTCAGCCCCTCTCGGTTGGCCTCCTGGTCCAGGTAGACCCAGCTCTGGGCGAAGCGCCCGGCCGCCTGCATGGCCTCCGAACAGGCGAAAGGGATGTTCGGGTCGGTCAGGGCCAGGGCGGCCAGGGAGCTGTAGTCGGCGCTTCCCTCCTCGGCCCCGGCTTCCCCGGTGTGGACGGCCAGGCTGGCGCTGGGAGCGTAGCTGCACTCGAACTGCTCCAGCAGGTAGTGCTTGCCGTCCCAGAGGATGTGCAGGGGCAGCTGATGGAGCAGCCCATGGGGGACGAAGAGCAGCCGGGAGCCGGTCAGGTGGCCGCGCAGGGGGTGGATGAGCACCCGGTAGAGCTGTGCGGCGGCCCGCTTCAGCGCGGACTCCAGCCGGGCCCGGTGGCGCATGAGGTAGGCCGTTCCCAGCTCCACCCGGCCCAGTTGAAAACGCAGCTCGTTGGCCAGTTGTTCCAGCTCCTGGACGGCGCCCAGGTTCCGGAAGAGCTCCACACTGTGGCGGCGCACCAGAAAGGCCATCACTTCGCCCTGGTCGCCGGCCTGGCTGGGCCGGGCCAGGTAGTAGACGAGGGCCTGTTGGTCGGGCGCCAGGGTGCGCTGGAACGTGGCCAGATCCACGGGCTGGGCCTGACTCTCCAGCGGGGAGGAGCGCCACTCCAGACGCCGCAGGGCGCTCTCCTGGGCCTGGAGCTGCTGCTGGCGCTGGGCCAGCTCTGTCGAGTTCTTGGCGGCCCGCAGCTGGCTGTAGAGCCAGTGCAGCTCTCGACGCATGGCCCGCTGTTCCGCCTCCTCCTGGTCCGAGGCCCGCCCCTGCGGGTCCTCGGTGGCCATGAGCCGTTCCAGCAAGGCTCGGGAGCGGGCCTGCTCCATGGCGGTAAAGACCCGGTCCATCTGTTCCGGGCTGGGCTGGCCGTCCGGGCGGCGTTGCTCCTGGTCGCTGAGCAGGCTGAGGATCAGGTCGTCGTAGATGTTGGCCTTGTCGTCCAGGTAGGCGGTCTTGATCTCCTCCAGGGGCAGGCTGACGCGCTGGCGATCCAGGAGCTGGATGGCTCGGCGGAAGTGTTCCGCCGCCTCCTGCGGGCGCTGGGCCGCCAAGGCGATGCTGCCCAGGGCATGCTCCAGGCGCAGGCGCAGATGAGGCAGGTGGGCCGCCTGCTCCGCCGCGGGCTCCGTCGGGTCCAGGCCCAGGAGCTGGGCCACCTCCTGAGCCTGCTTCCGGGCCTGGGGAAGCTCCCCGGCCTCCAGGTGCAGGTGCAGGCGCAGGATCTTGGCCTGGCTGAGCAGGTCGATGTCCCAGGCGGTGACCTGGCCGTTGGATCCCGTTGGGCTGTGGATGTCCACTTGCCCGTCCGGGCCGGACAGGAGCCCGGCCAGGCATTGGTCCAGGCGGGCTGCGGCCTCGGGCCAGCCTTTGCGCCGGTGAGCCAGGGTGGCCAGGGCCACGCAGATGCGGTTGCGCCAGTAGTCGTTGCCCAGCTGGGTGAAGAGTCGCCAGGCCTCCTCCAGGGTTGTCTGGGCCAGGTCCAGGTCGCCGTTGCGCAGGTGGACCATGCCCAGGGTGTAGAGGCCCTGGCCCAGCTCGTAGGGCTGTTGGGCGGAGCGGAAGAGATCCACCGCCTTCTCCAGCTCGTTGATCGCCTCGGGGATCAGGTTCAGGGCCAGGTAGGCATTGGCCTGCTCCAGGAGCAGGATGTCCGCCTGGCGCAGGCGCAGCTCGTCCTCGGAGCAGCCGTCCAGCCCGCCCAGGAGATCCTGGCTGGCCTGGTTCAGGGCCTCCAGGGCGGCGGCGTAGCGGCCGGTGCGCAGGTAGAGGGTGCCCAGGTTGGTGCGGGTGCGCCCCCGGTTCAGCCAGTCCCCGGCCTGGTCGAAGCGGGCCAGAGCCTGGTGCAGGGCCTCCTCGGCCTGGTTGGGCCGGTCCAGGAACATGAGGGCGTTGGCCTGGTTGGCGGCCAGCCGGGCCAGCTTGCGCAGGAGCTCCGGCCGTTGGTCCGGATCCGCCCTGTCCAGCTGCTGCTCCAGGATGGCCCGGGCCTGGGCATAGTGGGGCAGGGCCTCCTGGTGGCGTTCCTGGCGGCGGAGCAGGTTGGCCAGGTTGAGCAGGGCCTGGGCCTGGAGGATGGAGTCCGGGGGCAGGCCGTTCACCGCCTCCAGGATGGCCTCCTCGGCCTCGTCGTAGCGGCCCTGCATGGTCAGCACCTGGGTCAATCCCAGGTAGCTGCGGGCCAGATCTTCCTGGGCGCCCAGGACCCGCCAGAGCTCCTGGGCCTCCCGGATGAAGGCTTCCGCGCCGGCTGCGTCTCCTTGGCGCAGGGCCAGCCGGGCCTGGACGTAGCGGATCCGGGCCTGGAGGCTCTGGTCCTCGCCGGTGGCCTGGTTGATGGCCGCGGCCACGGCCAGCCAGTTTTCCGCGGCCCGGGGATCCGCCTCGGCCTGTTCCAGCGCCAC
>CAYQEB010000017.1:29462-33445 GCA_964416395.1 uncultured Caldilineaceae bacterium
TCCCGGATGGGGGCTTGTCGATCTTTGTGGGCGGCTTCGGGCCGGGGCCAGAGCTCCACCAGGATGGGCCCGGGCACGCCCTCAGGATCCAGGGGCAACACGTCTCCTTCCAGGCGGCGGGTGCGGCCTAGGGATTCCACCAGGAGCTCCACGTCGGCCTGGTCGGCGCTGAAGAGCATGCGGTAGTTCACCGGACTGGCCTGGCGCAGGCCCAGGGCCAGGGCCTCTTCCCGGCTGTCCCACTGCAGGGCCAGGCGGATCGCCTGGGCCACCCGGTCGAGCCAGCCGGGTTGCTTCTGCTGCTGCACCTCTTCGAAGAGGCGGTAGTAGCTGGCCAGCTTCTCTGGGCTGGGCTGGCTGGCCTGGGCGATGCGCAGCTCCTGGAGGAGGGCGGCTAGCCGCTGTTGCTCCTGTTGACACTGGGGGCAGTGGGCCAGGTGCTCGGCGGCCTGGGCCTCCAGGGGCTCGCCGTCCAGAAGATGGGCTTGGAGCTGGTTTTCTGTCAAGTGTGCCATGGATCCCGTCCTAGCTGATATCCTAGCGGATGCTTGTGCGTGTTCGCACTCTCTATCCCATTCCCGGGCCCTGTTTCGGATGGGGCATTCAACTATCCCATGCCGACCACCCCATTCCGACTATCCCATGCCGGTGGGCCCTTCACTCCTATAGTGCGCCCAACATCGGGGAATGATACATGAATCGTATGCTGGACGTGGGATTGGCGTGGGGGCCGCTCTTACACTCTGATCTCACACCTTCGTCTCACTCTTCTGAATAGCCCATTTCCTCCAGGATGGCCCGCAGCTTGGCCAGGCATCGCCCCCGGGTGGGGCCAATGCTGCCCAGGGGCATGGAGATGCGTTGGCTGATGGCCGCGTAGTCGGGCTCCTCTGGATCCAGGAAGAGGAGATGGAGCAGCTCTCGGCAGCGGGGATCCAGGCGATCCATGGCCTGCTGGAGCCGGGCCTGACGGTCCCAGCCGTCCAGCAGTGCGTTCAGCCCCCAGTCCGGGCTGGGATCGCCGCTGCTTCGGCTGGACATCTCCAGGCGGGCCAGCTCGCTGTGGTCCGAGGGCTGCTCCCGCTGACGTTTCTGCAGGGCTCGCCAGCTCAGGCGGCGGGCGGTGGTCACCAGCCAGGCGGGGAGCCGTTCCGGATCCTCCAGGCGATGGATGCCCTGGGCCAGGGCCAGGAAGACCTCCTGGGCCACGTCGTCCACCTCCATGGCGCTCAGGCCCAGGCGGACAGGGACTGTGCGCACCAGCCGGGCGTAGCGATCCACCAGCTGTTGCCAGGCCTGGAAATCGCCTTGCAGACAGCCTTGGACCAGCTGGGTGTCACTGGGGGTCTGGCGGGGTGTTTGGGTGGTCACATTGGCATCCGCGGGTGTCTGGTTCATGGTCCGGGCATGGTTGGAGGCGGGCGAGGGGAGGAACATCCGGGACGGGGTCTACGTTACAGACAGCGGTTCGGATGCGGGACTGGACTCCCCGGGCCCGGGTTGTGGCTCCCTGCCTGGGTGATGGAAGATCCGTCCGATCAAGGTTACATCAAGTTCGAACGAGAAGTTCAAACGAGCTCAGAAAGTTCAAACGAGCTCAGATCCGGCAAATTCAAACGTTTCGCTAATGTTCGCCTTATGCAGCGTAAATACTCTCGCAGTATGATAACAAGGGATATGATAGCATGAACCGTTCATTTGTGGGCAGAACGGACAGACATCACATGGCTCAACGATTGCTTTCAGGGAAGGGTGCATCGGGTCCTGATGTGTGCTGAGTGGAGGGGCTTTCCGCCGCCAGCAGGACTTATTCGTGCCAATCGGAGCAATCAATCACATCATCGTTCGAGGAGGGTATTGAAAAATGGCAAAGATTCTCGGTATCGACCTGGGCACCACCAACAGCGTCATGGCTGTGATGGAGGGCGGCAACCCCACGGTGATCCCTAACGCGGAGGGCAGCCGGACCACGCCGTCCGTGGTGGCCTTCACCAAGTCGGGGGAGCGCCTGGTGGGGATCACGGCCAAGCGCCAGGCGGTGGTGAACCCGGAGAACACCATCTACTCGGTGAAGCGCCTGATGGGGCGCCGCTTCGACGATCCGGAAACGCAGCGGACCATGAAGATGGTTCCTTACAAGATCGTGGAAGGCCCCAACGGCGACGCCCGGATCTATGTCCCGGTCAAGGATAAAGTCTACACGCCCCAGGAGATCAGCGCAATGATCCTGGGCAAGCTGAAGCGAGATGCGGAGGCCTACCTGGGCGAGGAGGTGAAGCAGGCGGTCATCACCGTGCCGGCCTACTTCAACGACAGCCAGCGCCAGGCCACCAAGGACGCGGGGCAGATCGCAGGGCTGGAGGTGCTGCGTATCATCAACGAGCCCACAGCCGCGGCCATCGCCTACGGCCTGGACAAGAAGGAGGACGAGACCATCCTGGTCTTCGACCTGGGTGGCGGCACCTTCGACGTCTCGGTGCTGGAGGTGGGCGAAGGCGTCATCGAGGTGAAGTCCACCCACGGCGACACCCACCTGGGCGGTGACGACTGGGACGAGCGCATCGTCCAGTGGATCATCGAGGAGTTCAAGAAGGAGCAGGGCATCGACCTGAGCCAGGACCGCCAGGCCCTGCAGCGGCTGCGGGAGGCCGCGGAGAAGGCCAAGATCGAGCTCTCCACCACCATGCAGACGGAGATCAACCTGCCCTTCATCACCGCGGACAGCACCGGGCCCAAGCACCTGCAGATGACCCTGACCCGGAGCAAGTTCGAGCAGCTGACCGCGGACCTGGTGGATCGCTGCAAGGGCCCCTTCAAGGAGGCCCTGAAGGACGCCGGGCTGGACACCAAGGACCTGGACGAGGTGGTGCTGGTGGGTGGCTCCACCCGCATGCCCATGATCCAGGACCTGGTGCGGGAGCTGACGGGCAAGGAGCCTCACAAGGGCGTGAACCCGGACGAGGTGGTGGCTGTGGGCGCGGCCCTGCAGGCTGGCGTGCTGGCCGGCGAGGTCCAGGATCTGCTGCTCCTGGACGTGACGCCCCTGAGCCTGGGTCTGGAGACCCTGGGTGGCGTGATGACGGTCCTGATCCCGCGCAACACCACCATCCCCACCCGCAAGTGCGAGATCTTCAGCACGGCGGAGGACAACCAGACCGCGGTGGACATCCACATTCTCCAGGGCGAGCGGCCCCTGGCCAAGGACAACAAGACCCTGGGCAAGTTCCGCCTGGAGGGCATCCCGCCGGCGCCTCGGGGCGTGCCTCAGATCGAGGTCTGCTTCGACATCGACGCCAACGGCATCCTGCACGTGACGGCCAAGGACAAGGCCACAGGCAAGGAGCAGAGCATCAAGGTGACGGCCACCACCAACCTCTCGCCGGAAGAGGTGGAGCGGCTGGTCCAGGAGGCCAAGCAGCACGAGGCCGAGGATCGACGCCTGCGGGAGCTGGTGGAGGCCCGGAACACCGCAGACACCCTGATCTACGCCACCGAGAAGTCCTTGAAGGAGCTGGGCGACAAGGTGCCGGCCGCGGACCGGGAGCAGATCGAGCAGATCCTCCAGCAGCTGAAGGAGGCCAAGGAGACGGACGATCTCAACCGGATCAAGGAGCTGACCGAACAGCTGCAGCAGGCCAGCCACGCCTTGACCCAGCAGATGTACCAGCAGCAGGCGGAGACCGGTGAGGCCGCTCCGGGCGGCGCGGCGGGTGAAGCCGGCGAAGGCGGCGACGAGGACGTGGTGGAAGGCGAGTACCGCCAGGTCTAGCCCCCAAGCTGGGCCGCCAGCCGCTTCCCTCAGCGGAACCGGCAACCATGGTCACACCAGGGCGAGCGCGAGGCCATCGCGCTCGCCCTTTTGCTTCCCCTGGATCAGCCTCCCTGGCGAGGAGGGGGAGCAGAGGGGTCAAACAGTCCACTAACGTTGTTCTGATGCAACTCTGATATTTCTCGGCTATACTGGGAGGGAACGGAGAGGCGCG
>CAYQEB010000017.1:33545-34957 GCA_964416395.1 uncultured Caldilineaceae bacterium
TTCTGATGCAACTCTGATATTTCTCGGCTATACTGGGAGGGAACGGAGAGGCGCGTCCCAATCAGTCCCAATCGATCAACAGGGCGCGCCCGATCAAGCAAGGGGTGAGACAAGAACAGGGGTGAGACAAGGAGGAGCCCATGGCAATCAACACGGTGATCCACACCAACGAACAGAGTATCGACCGGGTGCTCGGGGCCGGAGTGCCTGTGCTGCTGGTCTTCTGGAAGGACGGAGCCCAGCCCGTGCGGGAGCTGGATCCAGCCCTGGAGCGGCTGGCGGCCCGCTACGCTGGCCGGGCCCTCATCGCCAAGGTGAACGCGGACGAGGAGAAGGCCCTGGTTCAACGCTACCGGGTGGAGCAGATCCCCACCCTGGTCTTCGTGAAGGACAGGCAGCCCAAGGCCACCATCGTGGGCGCGGTCTCGGAGCAGGATCTGGACCGCTGGTTCCGCTATCTGCTGGACGGGGGCAGCCGACCGCCCCTGCCCAAGGGACCCAGCGTGCCCTTGCACGTCCACCGCACCGGACCGGCTCAGCCCAACGGCAGCCCCCGGACCCGTCCCCAGCCTGGGTGGACCCGTCCAGGACGCAAGGGCCAGGCCGAGCCGCCATCCACCAAGCCCATCACCCTGACGGACGCCAACTTCCAGGAGATCCTCATGCAGGGGAAGCCGGTGATGGTGGACTTCTGGGCGCCCTGGTGCGGCCCCTGCCACATGATCGCCCCCAGCATCGAGCAGCTGGCCAAGGAGTTCCAGGGCCGGGCCATCATCGGCAAGCTGAACGTGGACGAGAACCCCATGACGGCCCAGCAGTTCCAGGTCATGAGCATCCCCACGGTGCTCATCTTCCGGGATGGCCGGGTGGTGGATCAGCTGGTGGGGGTGCAGCCCCTGGGCGTGCTGCGCCAGCGGCTGATGCAACATCTCTCCTAGGAGGAGCGCCATGCTGGACGATGTGGGCCGCATGCTGATGCTCCTGGGGGGCGTCCTCTTCGTGATCGGGCTGCTCATCGTGCTCCTGGGCAAGCTGCCGGGGCTGGGTCGCCTGCCCGGGGACATCCTGATCCAGCGGGACAACTTCACCTTCTACATGCCCCTGGCCACCATGATCCTGGTCAGCCTGCTCCTGACCATCCTGCTGAACCTGCTGGCCCGACTCCTGCGCTGAGGAGCCGGCGGCGGTGGCGCCAGGCGCTAACACACGACAAACATGGCGCTAACGTGGCGGTAACATTGGCGGTGTAGGATGGGGGCAGAGAGTGGGCGGGCCAGGCCATCCCTGGAAACGGCCTGGTCCGTTTCCCCCGACACCCGGTCTGTGATTGAGCGGTTTGTGTTCGAGCGGTCTGTGTTCGAGGCGAAATCCGCCGAGCGGGACCGGCCAAACGAGATCGGCCAAATGAAACC
>CAYQEB010000017.1:35057-38858 GCA_964416395.1 uncultured Caldilineaceae bacterium
TCGAGGCGAAATCCGCCGAGCGGGACCGGCCAAACGAGATCGGCCAAATGAAACCGGACAGCCGGGATCGGTCGGCGGATCGGTGAGCGAAGGAGGTGGAACCATGGCGGATCTGGTGCGCTACGATCCGGTGCAGGAGCTGGCAGAGATGGAGCGGGCCATGGACCGCTGGTTCGGCGAGATGCTCTGGCCCACCTGGCCGGAACCGGCCCTGACTTCCTGGCTCGGCTGGCCGGAACTGGGCGTCACCCGCTTCCCGGGGGACAATTTGGCCGTGGACCTGGTGGAGACGGATGACGCGCTGATCGTGAAGGCCTCCTTGCCTGGCGTGGACCCCGACAGCATCCAGGTGGAGGAGCAGAACGGCATCCTGACCATCCGGGCCAAGAGCCAGGAGGAGAAGGAGTGGGGCCAGGCCGGCTGGCGCGTCCGAGAGCGGCGCATGGGCGTCTGGCAGCGCAGCCTGCGCCTGCCGGCGGAGGTCAGGAGCGAGAAGGCCAAGGCCGAGTACAAGGACGGCGTCCTGACCGTCACCCTGCCCAAGGTCGCCGCGAGCAAGAAGCTGACCAGCCGAGTCAAGGTGAAGCTGCCCAAACTCTCTCTGCCCAAGCTCGGCAAGAAGGAGAAAGAGGGCAAGGTCAAGGTGCGAACCAAGTGAGCCTGGCTCTCTGGGGGCCCGGGCAAGCTGGTCCGGGCCCCATTTTTTCAACCGACCCCCATTCCGTGGACGCAGCTTCCCTCACTTTTGGACGGTGAAACTCATCTTTCACGCCAGATCTTTCACACCAGGAGGTCGAGAAAGCCATGAGCGAAACCAAACCCACTGGAAGTCAGCCCGAAGAGACCCAGACCCCAGGCCAGGCCAAGGAGTTCCGTTCTTCCATGGGCCATCTGGGCGTGGTGGAAGGGGAGGACATGGTCGAGCCGGTGATCCCCCTCCACGAGGTGGAGGAGGCCCTGCGCCGCTACTTCAAGGACGATGAGCACGTGGACGAGATCGTCTCGGCCATCCTGGCGGACCTGACGCCCGGGGATTGAGCAGGGCTGGCGGAGACGACGGGGCAAGAACGACCAGGTGGAACGGAACGCCGGGCGCTTTGTAGCCGCCCGGCGTTTTCGCTCGTCTGGGGCAGGCCTGCTGACCGTGGCTCAACCCGGGTCAGCGCAGCTTGCCCCGGGCCTGGATCGCCCAGATGGCCTCCACCTGCTCGCCCCGCAGGGCGTAGGCCTGATCGTGCATGTTGGTGGTCCCGCAGGCGTGGTTGGGGATCACCCGCACCCGCTCGCCGATGGCTGGGCCGGGCTGGCAGCGGCTCACGTCCACGTAGGCGTGCTCCTCGTTCATCTTGTAGATGACCGCCTCCGGGTACTCCAGGATGCGGCCCATGGGCAGGCCGTTGTCGCTGGAGAAGGTCTTGCTGCCCCCGTCCAGGATGGCCCGCTCCTGGGTGGGGCGGCTGACCACCGTGGTCAGCACCGTGAGGGCGCAGTCGTCCCAGCTGGCGGCGCCGGCCTCCACCATCATGCGGTCGTTGTAGACGTAGGTGCCGGCCCGATGTTCGGTGATCCCGGGGATCTGGGGGGCATGGCGGAACACCGGGGTGCCGCCTCCGCTGACGATCTCGGTGGAGAGGCCGGCGGCCTGCATGGCCTGGAGCGCCTCCTGGATCTTGGGGGCCATCTCCAGGGAGCTGGGGTAGGTCATGAGCCCGCGCAGGCGCAGGCCGGGCAGCCGGTCCACCTCCTGGGCCAGGGTCACCAGCCCCGCCACCGTGGGGACGCCGGTCCGCTCCAGGTGGCTGCCCAGCTCCACCAACACGTCCACCTGTTGGCCATCCGCCTGGGCCGCTTCCGCGATGCCCTGGGCCACGGGCAGGCTGTCCACCGTCACCAGCAGGCGGATGCGTCGGTTCAGCCGCAGCAGCCGATCCAGCTTGGCCGGCCCCAGGATGTTGTAGGTGAGGAGGATGTCCTGGATGCCGGCATCGGCCATCACCTCCACCTCCCCCAGCTTCTGGCAGGTGATGCCCACGGCGCCCGCGGCCAGCTGCTTGTGGGCGATGGCCGGGATCTTGTGGGTTTTGATGTGGGGGCGGTTGCCGATGCCGTGCCGGTCCAGGAACTCCTGGAGGCGCTGGATGTTGGCCTCTAGGATGTCCAGGTCGATGAGGAGGGCTGGCGTGTCGATCTGGGCGAGTTTCATGGTGCGCACCTCGTGGATGGGTTTTGAGGAACTGGATGGGCTCTGGAGAACCGGATGAGATCGGATGAAATCCGGAGCAACGATGCCTTCTGGCGAGCTGGGCGGGTTGGGCAGCCAGGCGGTTGGATCGGGGAGACCGGAGGCTGTTCTCGGCTGGGGTCAAAGAGGGGGCCATGGCCCGGGCCTTGCGCCCCCACCTCGAAGATCTCCGTCCCCTCTTGCCAAAGCCGGAGAAATGCTTATACTGTAAGGTGTAGTCGCTTTTTTACGTTCGCTCCCAGGTTGCCACCACTTCTCCCCTCCCCTGTCCCCCCATGGAGCCGCTGTCGTTCATTTCGCGCAAGGAGCAGTAGGGCGCGAAAGAAACATGTGACGCTCTCTCCCCTTGCCAGTGCGCCCATCGGATTCAGCCCGGGCTCCAGGAGAGGCCCGGCTCTCTGGCAGACTCACCCGTTCACCCCTCAGCAATTCACCCAGGAGGTTCTACATGCACATCGCCATCATTGGAACCGGTCGCATGGCGAAAGGCCTGGCTCGCGGATGGCTCCATGCCGGCCACACAGTCACCTTCGGCTCCCGGGCCCCGGAGCAGCGCAGGGATCTGCTGACCGAGCTCCCCGGCGCGACGATCACGGACGCGGTCTCGGCCATGGAGCGGGCGGAGATCGTGGTGCTGGCCCTCCCCTTCGGCGCGGTGAAGGATTTCGTCCTGCGCCACGCGGATCTGCTCCGGGAACGGCTGGTCATCGACATCACCAACCCCTTCGACCTGCTCCCGGACAACCGCATCGCCGGCGCGGAGATCACCGCCACGGCCATCGGAGACGGGGCCCGGGTCATCGCCGCCTTCAAGGACAACTTCTGGAGGACCCTGGACAGCCCGGTCTCGTCCACCGGCCTCATCCGGGACGTCCACTTCGCGGGGGACGACGAGGAGGGCAAGGCGGTGGTCACCCGCCTGGTGGAGGACCTGGGCTTTCGGCCTGTGGACTGCGGCCCTCTGCGCAACGCTCGGGTCCTGGACGCCATGGTGCCCCTGATGCTGGAGTTGGACCAGCGCTACGGGGGCGGCGCCGCGGAGTCGTCCTGGAAGTTCCTCACCTCCTGAGGCCGCCCAGGGCCCGCCTGTCCCCGGTCACAGCCGGCGGAGCAGTCGGCCCGCCAGCCCCGCCAGAATGGCCGCGCCCCCGAGCCCCAGCAGCCCGAACTTGATCACCGCGCAGCTCCAGGCCAGGAGCGGCAGAAAAGCCGCGCTTCTTCCCAGGAGCTGGGCCAGGAGGGCCAGATTCTCCGTGGCGTCGAAGAGGGCGGCCAGCCACATGCCCCAGGCCAAAAGGAGGCTCCAGCGAGGGATGCCTGCCTGGGCAGGGCTTAAGCGGCGCCCGGTCCAGAGCAGGAGGTGGGCCAGGGCGTTGGCGTAGAGCAGCATGTAGAGATAGTCGATGCCCAGGCCGAAGCCAGCCCACACCCGGGCAGATGGATCCCAGGAAGCCAGGACTGCCTGGGCGCGTTCGGGATCCCGGGCCAGCTCGAAGGAGACGATGCCGTTGGGCGCGGCGGGGGTGCGCAGGGGGCGGTCCACCCACTGTAGGATCGTG
>CAYQEB010000017.1:38958-46999 GCA_964416395.1 uncultured Caldilineaceae bacterium
CCGGTTTTTGGTGGACCTTTTGTTGTGGGTTACAATAGACCGGGCAAATTTTCTGGCCTCAGACGGTTCGGAGCGCGAGCTCCCCCGCACTCCACGCACAAAGGCGGAGCGATCTTGTCAGCACTGCAGCGAGTTTCCAGACGAGCCCGGCGCTCCATCTGGATCTTGGACGCGGCCATCCTGGGGAGCGCCCCGGCAGACTGGCCAGCGACCAGGGCGCGCGCCCGGTCCACGGCCCTGACAGAGGCCGGCTTCCTGGCCCTGGGCAGCTTTCTCCTCTACTGGTTCACCCTGGCGCCCACGGTCCTCTGGGGGGACGACGCCCTCCTCCAGGTGGAGGCCTTCCAGGGGCAGCTCCGGGCCAGCGCGGGCAGCCATCCCCTCTGGGTGTTGGTGGCTCACCTCTTCACCAAGCTGCCCGTGGGCGATGTAGCCTATCGGGTCAACCTGGTCTCGGCCCTCTTCGCCGGGGTGACCGTAGGGCTCCTGGACCTCTGCCTGCGGGAGCTGAAGGTGTCGCGTCCGGCCCGGGTGGCCACAGCCACCGCCTTCGCCGTCTCCCACACCTTCTGGGCCCACGCGGTGCGAGCAGAGGTCTACACCATGACCCTGGCCACCCTGGCCCTGGTCATCCTCTTCGCCCTGCGCTGGCAGCGGAGCGGCCGCCCCCGGGAGCTGGTCCTCCTGGGCGTCGCCCTGGGCCTGGCCCTGAGCACCCACGTCATGGTTCTGCTCCTGGGACCGGCCCTGCTCTGGCTCCTGGTGGTCCGGCGGCGAGCCCTGAGCTGGCGGTCCGTGGCCTGGGCCCTGGGGGCCGGCCTGATCACCGTGCTGCCCCTGGCCTATCTCCTCTGGCAGGACAGTCAACGCCTGGGCATGGACTTTCTCCAGAGCCTGCACTGGGCCCTCTTCGAGTTCGACGGCTTCAACTTCCGGGGGCGTTTCTTCCGCTTTGCCTGGGCCACCCTTCCTCGGGACTTTTCCCAGTGGCTGATCTACCTGGTCCTCCAGTTTCTGGGCCCGGCCCTGGCTGCGGGGATCCTGGGGGCAGTGACCTCCTGGAGGCGGATGGGGCGGAGCCAGGCCCTCTTCCTGGGGCTGCTCTACCTGGCGCCTGGGGCCTTTGCCTTCGCCTACGACGTGGGGGATCGGTACGTCTTCTACCTGCCCAGCTACCTGGCCTTCGCCCTCTGGATAGGCCTGGGCTTCCAGTGGATGTGGCAGCGGCTCCAGGAACGGCCGCCGGCCTGGATCTCCCCCAAGGGAGCCCTCTACGCCGGCCTGGCCCTGATCGTGTTGCTCCCGGTGCTCACCTACCGCCTGACGCCGGAGCTCCTCTACCGCTACAGCCCTCAGTTCCGGCAGGTGCGCCGGGTGCCCGGCCCGAACAGCCATTATTTCCTCTTGTGGCCCAGTCGAGCCAACTACTACGATGCCCGTGAGTACGCGGAATCGACCCTGGCCGTCCTGCCCCCGGATGCGGTCTTCCTGGCGGAGCCCGTGTTGGCCACGCCGGTCCGCTACCTCCAGGTGGTGGAGGGCCTGCGCCCGGACGTGACGGTGCGCTTCTGCTGCTGGGATGTGGAGACAGCCCTGGCGGAGGTGGGGGATCGGCCCCTGGTGGTGGCCGATCTGGCTGAGGGCGTCTACCCGGTGGCCCTGTTGGAGGAACGCTACCAGATCCAGCCTCGCCCGCCCGTCTACGTGTTGACGCCCCGGTCCCAGCCGCGTCCGTGACCGGGCCGAGAGTGAAGGAGATGCCATCCATGGACCGTTCGCCCCGCCCATTTCCCCGACTCCGTCGTTTCCTGCTCTTGGCCGGGATCCTGGCCCTCTTCCTGCCGGTGACGCCCCGGAGCTTCGCCCTGGAGCTGCCGGATCCGGAGACGCCCGGAGAGACAACGGTCCCGTACAGCCTCTTTCTGCCGGTGGTGACCGCGCAGGGGCCCCGGCTCAGCACCCGGCTGGGCTTCGGCGCCATCCTGAGCCCCATCTCCCAGTACCCGGAGATCGAGTCCCTGCGCAGCGGCTGGTACCTGGACTGGCGAGTGACCCAGAATCCCAGCCGCCCCCTGGACATGGAGTACGTCCAGGTGGTGCGCCTGCACCAGAAGCTGAGCTGCGGAGAGCGCTTCAACCACGACCGGGCCGCCTGCCCCTACGCAACCCCCTACGACTACAACGTCTACCCGGACACCAACAGCATCCTGGCTGCGGTCCAGGCCAACCCCGGCTCCCTCTGGCTCATCGGCAACGAGATGGATCGCCGGGACTGGCCCGGGGGCGGCCAGGACGAGATGCTCCCGGAGGTCTACGCCACCGCCTACCACGATCTCTATGCCTTGATCAAGGGCGCGGACCCCACAGCCCGGGTGGCCATCGGCGGGGTGATCCAGGCCACGCCTCTGCGCCTCCAGTACCTGGACCTGATCTGGCAGAGCTACCAGGACCAGTACGGTGAGACCATGCCGGTGGACGTCTGGAACGTGCACAATTTCATCCTGAAGGAGGATCTCTACGACTACGGGGCCAGCATCCCGCCGGGGCTGAGCCAGACCCAGGGGATGATCTACGCCACGGACTGGAGCCACGTGGACCAGAACCTCTTCGACCAGCAGATCCGGGCCTTCCGCCAGTGGATGAAGGACAAAGGGCAGCAGGACAAGCCCCTGGTCGTCTCCGAGTACGGCGTCCTCTACCGGCACTGGGCCTGTGAAGTGTGGGGCAGCGGGAGCCAATGCCTTTCCTGGAAGAACTTCGAGGATCCTCAGGTGGTGCAGGACTTCATGCTCTGGACCTTCGACTACTTCCTGAACACCAAGGGGTTGGACGGCCAGGGCAACTGCGTCCTGGGCTATCCGGATGACGAGTGCCGCCTGGTCCAGAGCTGGGCCTGGTACGCCCTGGACGACGTGGGCCAGTCCGGGGGCTTCAACCGCTACGCGGGGCTCTTCGACCCCACCACCAAGGCCATCACCGACACGGGGACGAAGTTCCGGGACTACTCCCTGGCCAATCTGGACGCGTTGAGCCAGTAACGCCAGGCAAAGGCCCCGTCCAGGGGCGAAGAGAGAGGTGCACAGAACGGGGGCGCGCTCGCGTTGCCTCCGTTTCCCTTTTTTGGATTGGATTTTGTGGTTTGACGATGGGAGGGGCGGAGTGTGGCCCGCTCAAGCTCCGGGTGTGGACGGGATCTGTGTCTGTGGGCCGTGTTTTTGAGGCGTACGTGTCTATGAGCTGTCTGTTCGTGAATCGCTAGGAGTTCATCCATGAAATCGATGTTCCCGACGAGCTTGAAGATCCTGTGGACCCTGCTGACCGTGATGCTGATCAGCGCTACAGGCGTGACTGCCGCGGAGATCCCGAACGGGAGCGGGGCTCCGATAGCCGGGCAAGTGGCCGGGCAAGTGGCCTGGCTGGAGCCCCGAGGGCTGAGCATCGTGGAGCTGGTGGGCCAGGTGCCGGAAACCAAATTGCAGGGGGCCATCCTCTCCTACAACGGGGCTTTCGGCATTCTGCGCTACCTCTCGGGCAGCCGCCAGGGGGACAAGGTGACGGTCAACGTCTCCATCCATCCCCGCTGGATGAGCGGCGGCTGGACGGGCACCCTCTTCGGCTGCCTGGGCCAGCCCGGCCGCATCGACCACTGGGGCGTGACCGTGCCCCAATCCACCCTGCGCCTCTTCGAGAACGGCCAGGAGATCACGGATCAGCTCACCTACTTCGAGTATTTCGCCGCCGGCCAGATCCAGCCCATCAAGTCCGCCAGCGACACCAGCGACAGCCGCTACCCGGAGATCGTGGTCTCCCCACCCCAGCGGGACAGCAGCGGCGCGGTGATCGTCCCCGCCAACCAGGGCTGCCAGATGACCCTCACCGGCATCCACGACAACCTGACCGCCACCTTCGTGGTGGACGCTCCCCAGGCCATCGACGTGACGCTCCTGGGCGAGGAGAGCTTCACCTTCCACTCCTACATCGGCGGCGGCTACGCGGGGGAGCTGGAGTCCCTGCGCAGCCAGATGGAGCGCTTCGGCGCCCGTCACGAGAAGTTCACCCTGAGCCCGCCCACCGGCAGCGAGTTCATCTTCGTCAACTACCCGCCCACCCCCGCGGATGCCTACACGCCGGCCTGGTTCAACGTGCCGGCCAACGTGGCCCAGCCATCCAGCGGCACCTACCGGCTGGCGACCAATGTCAACACCCTCTCCAGCGACCACACTGGGGCCTACGCCATGCCCCTCCAGGGTCAGTGGCGGGACGCGGACCAGGCCGGGGGGAGCGTCTACCTGCCCTACCTGCGGGAGAACCCCATCCTGGCCGCGCCGGAGTACTTCCTGCCCGCTGGCGTCCCCTACGATCCCTGCATGACCGGGGGCGGCTGCTCCGACGGTCTGCTCCAGCAGATCTACAACACGCCCATGACCATGACCGTTCTCTACCTCTCGGTGCGGCGGACGGACCCAGGCCTGGATCGGATCCCCTTGAAGCAGGTGGGGCCCTCCTGGAGCCCCGGTGCGGCTCGGATGGTTGGATCGGCGCAGGAGCCCCGTCCGGAGGCCGGCCCCCGGAGCCCGCTTCAGGAGACCATCCCGCCCAGCCTCTTCCTGCCCCTGGTGATGAACGGGCCGGGAACCCCGTCCACCCCGCCGGAGGACCCCACAGGCTGCCCCTGCGGCTGGTTCGACCAGGCGGGGCAAATGTTGGATTTTACCCCTGGCCCGTGATACAACTTAGGGACGGAACAGGGCATTCAGGATGCCGGTCAGAGGATTCGATGAAGGGGCTCGGCCCCAGGGTGCAGACATGGTCAACGCGGTGAACGCCAGAGGCTACACATCGTCCCGGAAGCGGGGGCTCTGGGCCCATCTCCTGGAGCTCTTCCGCTTCCGGGATCTGGTCTATAACCTGGTCCTGCGGGAGCTGAAGGCCCGGTACAAGAACAGCCTGCTGGGCTTCTTCTGGAGCCTGCTCAACCCCCTGGCCATGATGCTGGTCTTCACGGTGGTCTTCACCGTCTTCATGCCCAACAACAGCATCGACAAGTTCCCGCTCTTCATCCTGTGCGGGCTGCTGCCCTGGCAGTACTTCACCGCGGGGGTCATGAGCAGCATCAACGCGGTGACGGGTAACGCCAACCTGGTGAAGAAGGTCTACTTCCCCCGGGAGGCGTTGCCCCTGGCCACAGTGCTGGCCAACCTGGTCCACTTTCTCCTGGCCCTGGTGCTCCTCTTCGCCGCGGCCTTCCTCTACCAGGTGCCCCTGAGCCCCTGGATCTGGATGCTGCCCCTGGTGATCCTCATCCAGACCTGCTTCATCCTGGGGCTGGCCTTCATCCTGAGCACCCTGAACGTCTTCTACCGGGACACGCTGATGGTCATGGACGTGGTGATCCTGGCCTGGTTCTTCCTGACCCCCGTCTTCTATCCCATCGACATTTTGCCCCAAAGCCAGGAAGTGCTAGGATTCACCCTGAACGTGCACCGGCTCATGTACATCCTGAATCCCATGGCATCTCTGATCAGCGCCTACCGGGACCTGCTCTACTGGGGCTACCGCACGGACCTGGACTTCTTCCTGCGCACCGCTCTGACCGCCCTGGTGATCCTGGTTTTCGGCTACTGGTTCTTCGTGCGCTACAGCAGCCGCTTCGGGGAGGAAGTGTGAGCATGGAGTCAGACGCGCCGGCTCAGGAGCCCTTGCTGGAGTTCCGCAACGTCTCCAAGTGTTTCCCCCTGCACCGGGCGGAACGGCGCACGCTGCCCTCCCTGCTGCGCCGCTTCGTGCCCGGCCTGCGCCCGGATCCCTCCCAGCAGCGGCTTTTCTGGCCCCTGCGCCAGGTCTCCTTCACGGTGCAACGGGGGGAGACCCTGGGCATCGTGGGGCCCAACGGGGCCGGCAAGAGCACCCTCCTGAAGCTCGTCACCGGCATCCTGGAGCCCACGGAAGGGGAGATCCGGGTCAACGGCCGGGTGGCCTCCTTGCTGGAGCTGGGCGCAGGCTTCCACCCGGACCTGACCGGCCGGGAGAACATTTTTCTGAACGGCTCCATCTACGGCCTCTCCCGCCGCACGATCCAGGAGCGCATGCCCGATATCATCGACTTCGCCGACCTGGGCGAGTTCATCGACACCCCGGTCAAGCACTACTCCTCGGGCATGTACGTGCGCCTGGGCTTCGCCATCGCCGTCCACACCGAGCCGGATCTCCTGCTGGTGGACGAGGTGCTGGCCGTGGGGGACGCCGCCTTCCAGCGCAAATCCCTGGAGCGGCTGGACGAGCTCCGACGCCAGGGTGTGACGGTCATCTTCGTCTCCCACAGCCCGGAGATGGTCCGTTCCCTGAGCACCCGGGCCCTCTGGTTGGAGGATGGGACCATCTGGGCGGATGGCCCTGCAGAGGTGGTGGTGGCCCGCTACCTGGCCGAGACCTGGGCCAGCGAGGAGGAGTCCACCAAGCAGGCGCCGGCGGAGGAGAAAGAAGAGGAGCCCCGGCGCTGGGGCACAGGCAAGCTGCTCATCGAAGAGGTGCGCCTGCTGGACAGCCAGGGCCAGGAGCGCAGGCACTTCCACCCGGGCGAGCCCCTCACCATCGAGATCCACTACTGCGCCAAGAACCGCATCCCAGAGCCGGTCTTCGGCCTGGCCATCCACCGCAGCGACGGCGTCCATGTGACCGGCCCCAACACCGCCTTTGCCGGCTGTCGGATCCCCTGGGTGGAAGGGCCCGGCGTGGTCCGCTACCGGATCCCCTCCCTGCCCCTGCTGGAGGGCAGCTACCACATCTCCCTGGCCGCCCACAACCAGGAGGACACGGAGATGTTCGACTACCACGACCGGCTCTACCTGTTGCGGGTGCTGGCGCCGGTGGAAGGGGAGCGCTACGGCCTCATGACCCTGCAAGGAGAGTGGTCTTGGAACGGCACGGGCACGTCCTGATCGTCTGTCACGACGTGGTGGGGCCCCGCATGGCCGGCCCCGGGATCCGCTACACCGCCCTGGCCCAGGAGCTGAGCCGGGAGTTCCCCGTGGTCCTGGCCGCGCCGGAGGGGTCCTCCTGGGATGGTCAGGCCCCGTTCCGCTTTGTGAGCTACTCCTTCCCCGACGGCCAGGCCCTCCGCCAGGAAGCGCAGAGAGCCCGGGCGGTGCTCATCCCGGCCCTCTGGCTGGCCCGGTTTCCCTTTCTCCAGGAGAGCGACATCCCGTTGATCGTCGACGGCTACGACCCTTTCGTGGCGGAGACCCTGGCCCTGGGCGGAGATGAAGCGCCCATCCAGCAGGCCCTGGCCGTGGCCTACGCCCGGGGTGATTTCTTCATCTGCGCCAGCGAGCGCCAGCGGGACTGGTGGCTGGGCCTCCTGGAGGCCAGCGGCCGGGTCAACCGGGCCGTCTTCCAGGACGATCCCTCCCTGCGCCGCCTGGTGGACGTGGTCCCCTACGGGCTGCCCGATACACCCCCCGTCAGGACAGGCCCTGGGGTGAAAGGGGTGTGGCCGGGCATCGGCCCCCAGGACCGGGTCATCCTGTGGGGAGGCGGCCTCTGGCCCTGGCTCGATCCCCTCACCGCGGTGCGGGCCATGGCCCAGATCTGGCAGACCCGCCAGGACGTGCGCCTGATCTTCCCGGGCACCCGCCATCCCAACCCGGCGATGTCCCAGGCGCCCAGCCATGTGGAGGCCGCCCGCTCCCTGGCCCAGGAGCTAGGGCTGCTGGACAGAGCCGTCTTCTTCGGCGACTGGATCCCCTTCCAGGAGTGGCCCAGCGTGCTCCTGGAGAGCGACGTGGCTCTGAGCCTTCACCAGGATAGCCTGGAAACCCGCCTGGCCTTCCGCAGCCGGGTGCTGGACACCATCTGGGCCGGGCTGCCGCTGGTGACCACCCGGGGGGATGCCACCAGCGAGCTCATCGAGCGCTATGGGCTGGGGATCGTGACCGACTACCAGGACGCGGCGGGGGTGGCCCAGGCCATCCTCCGTCTGCTGGAGACGCCTCGATCCCGGCTGGAGCCGGCCTTCGAGGAAGCCCGCCAGGCGTTGACCTGG
>CAYQEB010000017.1:47099-50313 GCA_964416395.1 uncultured Caldilineaceae bacterium
GATCTGCCCGACTGCCTGGACGCCCTGCTGGCCCAGGAGCGCCCGCCCCTGGAGATCATCGCGGTGGACAACGCCTCCCAGGATGGCTCGGCCCAGCTCATCCAGGAGCGCTACCCCCAGGTGCGGCTGATCCGCAACCCCCGCAACCTGGGTTTCTCCGGCGGGTGCAACGTGGGGCTGCGGGCCGCCCAGGGCGACGTGTTGATCCTGTTGAACCAGGACACCGTGGTCGATCCAGGCTGGCTGGGAGAGCTGCTGCGGCTCCTGGAGATGGAGCCGGACATCGGCGTGGCCGGGGGCAAGGCCCTTTACCCGGATGGTCGTCTTCAGCACGCGGGCGGCTACGTGAACGCGCGGGGCGAGGCCATCCATTACGGCCACGGCCAGGCAGACACGGGCCAGTTCGACGAGTGCCGGGATGTGGCCTACGTGACCGGGGCTGGTCTGGCCATCACCCGCCGGGCCCTGGATGCGGCGGGGTTCCTGGACGAAGGCTTCTGGCCCGGTTACTACGAGGACGTGGACTGGTGTTTCCGGGTGCGGCGGGCCGGCTACCGGGTGGTCTACACGCCCCGGGCCGTGATGGTCCACAAGGAGTCCAGCGTCACAGCCACGTCGGATCATCCTGGGCTCTTCCAGGTGCAGCGCAATCGCCTGCGGTTCGTCCTGAAGCAGTGGCCGTTGGAGAAGCTCCGGGACGAGTTCCTCCCGGCGGAGCAGGCCTGGTTGCGGGCGGCCACGGCGGAACCGGCCCTGGTGGCAGCCCTCCACCACAGCTACCTCCACCACTTGCTTCACCTGGAGGGGATCCTGGCCCAGCGAGAGGAGCATGCCGAACAGTGGACGACCCAGGCGGACGTCCTGGCCCAGGTGCTGGTGAGCCTGCGCGCCACCGCCCCCGTCCTGACCGAGCACGAGACGACCGTCCTGCCCTCGGTCTCATCCCCGCCGCTGTTGGACATGGTGGATGCTCTGCGGGAGAGGCAGGTAGTCCAGGAGCGTTGGATCCCCCCGCAGACTCCCCTGGCCGGTCCGTTGCTCCTGGCCTTCCGCCGTCTGTGGAGCCGCCTGGTCACCGCCGCGTACGTGCTGCCCCTGGTGGAGCAACAGAATGCATTCAACGCCCGGGTTGTCGAGCTGCTGGAACAGATCGCCCAGCAGTTGGTTCGCATCAGTGAGCGGGAGCAAGTGGCTGGCCAGGACCACGCCCAGCTCCAGCGGCTCGTCCACCATTCCGTCGAGGGGAGCCAAGAGAGTGGCCGAGAACTGGCCGAGCTGGCCCAAGCGGTCCAGGAGCTCCGGTCCATGGTGGCTGACCAGAAACGGAGCGACTGATCCATGCGCATCCTCTTTGTGGGGAACACATTCCCGCCCGGCTACACCGGCGGCGCCGAAGTGTCCATGTACCACACCTGCCAGGGGCTCCTGAGGAGAGGCCACGACTGTTCCATCCTGATCCTCACGAACCGGGCGCCGGCAGCCACTGACGATTGGTACGAGTACGACGGCATCCCCATCCACCGGCTCTTCTTCGCCACCTACCGCAATCCTGTCTCGGACCTCTGGGATGCTCGAATCCACAGGGCCGTTCGCCGGGAGCTCCGCCGCTTGAAGCCGGACATCCTGCACGTCCACAACGTGTCGGCGGCTACACTGGCGCCCTTCACCGCGGGCCAGGCGGAGGGGATCCCCATGCTCAACACCCTGCACGACCTGTGGCGGCTCTGCCCCAACAACATGCTCTATCGCCAGGACGGCAGCTTCTGTGACCCGCGCACGGCCCCCCAAGGCTGCCGGAACTGCTTTCGCCGCTACGACTACTGGGGCGCGGTGCCCAAACGGCGGGCCATCATCGCCAGGCTGACAGAAAACGTGCGCTTCCTGGTCTCTCCCAGTCAGGCCCTGCTGGACCGGCACGTGGAAGCCGGGTATGCGCCGGAGCGTTTCCGCATGATCCCCTACGGCGTGGCCGAGCCGTCCCCGACTGCCGCACCGGCCAGCCCTGAGCTGCGCCGGGCCATCCGAGCGGTGGCTGGCCATCCCACCGTCTTCTTCGGCGGCGGGGGCATCGAGATCAAAGGGGCCCAGGTGGTCCTGGACGCCATCCCCCAGGTCCTGGAACAGATGCCGGAAGTCCGCTTTGTGATCACGGGGGGCGGGGAGGAGCGCTTTCTCCAGGGCTTCCGCCGGTTGGCCCCAGGCGTGGAGCTGCTGGGGCGGATCCCGCCGACGGACATGCGGCATCTCTTCGCCGCCGCGGACGTGACCCTGGCGCCCTCGGTCTGGCACGAGAACTCTCCGGTGGTCATCTACGAGAGTTTCCAGGCCGGCACGCCGGTCATCGGCTCCAACTTCGGCGGCATCCCAGAGCTGATCCGCCACGGTGGGACGGGGTATCTGATCCCCACCGGCGATGCCCAGGCCCTGGCCCAGGCCATCGTCTCCCACTTCCAGCGGACGCCCCTGGAGCGACGGCGCATGCGACAGGCCTGCGTCCAGCATGTGCGCACCGCCCTGGATCTGGAGACCCACCTGGACGCCATCGAAGCCCTCTACCAGGAGATGCTGAGCTGATGCGCGTCCTGCACCTGGTCCATCAGTACGCGCCGGTGGTGGGGGGAACCGAGCGCTACATGACCCAGCTCTCCCAGGAGCTGGCCCGCCGGGGCCACCGGGTGGAGGTCTTCACCAGCCGCTCCACCGATTCCAGCCGCTGGGACAACACCCTGCCCCGCTTTGAACGTCGCAACGGGGTGTCCGTCCGTCGCTTCGACAGCCTGCCCCGCACCTGGCTGGCCTGGCGGGCGTTGGATCGGGGCCTGCGGGGCCACTGGGCCACCGGCTCCCGGCTGTGGGAGCCCTTCATCTTCTGGGGCAACGGACCGGTTTCGCCCACACTCTTCTGGGCTCTTCTGCGGCATGGGGGAGAGTACGATCTGGTGCACATCGGCAACCTGCACTACGCTCACGCGTACCTGGGCTCCCTGGCTGCCCGGTGGCACAACCTACCCGTGGTCCTTTCGCCCCTGCTCCACGTGGAGCAGCGGGCCACCTACGACGTGGGCTATCTGCACCGGATGTTGCGGGAAAGCCAGGCCATCCTGGCGGTGACGGCCTCAGAGCAGCGTTTCATCCGCGAACAGGGGTGGAATCGAGAGGTGACCGTGGGGGGCGTCGGGCTCGATCTGGGCGACTTCCCAGCCCTGGATCCCCG
>CAYQEB010000017.1:50413-52853 GCA_964416395.1 uncultured Caldilineaceae bacterium
CGCCTGGCCGCGTTGGCCGCCTGTGACGTCTTGGCCCTGCCCTCCGCTGGTGAATCGTTCGGCATCGTCTACCTGGAGGCCTGGGCCTACCGCAAGCCGGTGGTCGGCGCCCGCATCGCGGCGGTCTCTGCCCTGGTCCATCACGGCCAGGACGGTCTGCTGGTGGACCCCAGCGATGCCGGTGAGCTGGCCCAAGCGCTTGCCTTTCTGCTGAGCCATCCGGAGCAGGCCTCCCAGATGGGGGCAAGAGGACGGGAGAAACTGGAGCGTCGCTACACCGTGGAGCGGATCGCGGACGTGGTCGAAGGCGTCTACGCTCGGGTGTTGCGCCGCAAGCGGACACAGACCAAGCCACAGGAGCTTTTCCATGCGGGTTAGCATCGTCAATCTCAACTTGCTGGGCCACGATGCCACCGGGCAGTCCATTCTCCACCAGGCGCGTTTCTTCCTGCGCCGGGGGGATGAGGTGCGCATCTACACCCACCATCCGCCAGAGAACGTGCCAGAAGCCATCCGTCCTCTGGTGCAGGTGGCCACGACGGCGGAGCTCCTGGCCGAGCGGACCTCCCACTTCATGGCGTCGGATCTCTACGTCTACCATTACCCCTGCCGCTACGATCTCCTGGAGAGCATCCGCTCCCTGGAACGGGGCGCAGTGCTCTTCTACTACCACAACGTCACCCCGCCAGCCCTGTGGGAGAGCGACTTCGGCCAGGAGTGGCTCCAGGAGAGCGTGGAGAGCGTCGGTCGTTTCACGCCCTACGCCGATCTGCTGGTGGCGGACAGCCAGTTCAACGCCCAGCAGCTGGTGGAGCAGTACGGGGTCGATCCCACCCGCGTCCGGGTGATCCCCCTGGCCGTCCCTCTGGAGCAGTTCCACCCCGGCCCCAAGGATCCACACCTGCTGAATCGTTACCATCTCCACGGCAAACGGGTCATCCTCTTCGTGGGGCGCATGGCCAGCAACAAACGGGTGGATCTGCTGGTGGAGGCCCTGGCCCAGATCAGGGAGAAGCACCCCGGCGCAGTGCTCCTCCTGGTGGGGGATGACCGGAGCAACCCGGCTATCCAGGAGAACGTGCAGCGGATCCGGGCCAGGGCGCAGGCTCTGAACGTAGCGGAGGCCGTCATCTTCACCGGCGTGGTGGACGACCTGGCCGAGCACTACCGCCTGGCAGACGTCTACGCCACGGCCAGCCTCCACGAAGGCTTCGGCGTTCCCCTGCTGGAGGCCATGGCCTCGGGCGTGCCGGTGGTGGCCAGTCGAGCCACGGCCCATCCCTGGGTGCTGGGAGAGGCGGGCCTGCTGGTCGAGCCCGGGGACGCGTCGGCCCTGGCCGCAGGCATCCTGGAGGTGCTGTCCGACGAGGGCCGGGCCGGTGAGCTCATCCGTCGCGGGCTGGCTCGGGCCCAGGAGTTCTCCGTCGAGGCCTACCAACGCAACTGGTTCCGGATCGTCGCGGAGGTCACGGCCTGGCTGCCCAACAACCCCTATCCCGTGCCGGTGGAGGGGCCTCCGCTGGCTCAGGAGACGCCTGCCGAGGACGAGGAGCCTCAGGATCTTCGGCCCAAGCGCTCCAGACCGCCGGCGGCTCTTTCGGCGGACATGGCGGATCTGCTCCAGAAAGCGGACGTGATGTTGCGGGGCTACACCGTGCGCTCGAAGCTGCCTCTCCTGGGGCCCTTGATCGCCTGGATCCGTCGCAATCTGACCTCTCATCTCCGGGAGCCCTACGTGGATCCCACCTTCGAACGCCAGGTGGCCTTCAACCAGGAGCTGGTCCACTCGTTGCAGCGCCTGGCCGAGCGACAGGAGGCCCTGGAGGCCCAGCTGGCCCGTCTAGCCCGGCCGGAAGGGGCTGCCGAGCTGGAGGCTTTCCCCTCTAGCCAGTCCGGATCCGTCCCCCATGACGGGCCGTCGAGCTGACGTGGCCCCTAGCCGGTTGCCGTCATGAACGAACCGCCTTTCCGTAGCGTCGACCTGCTGGTCTCCACCCTTCGGCCAGGGGACGCGGCCAGCGAACACATCTTCGAACTGGTCCGGTTCCTGCGCGGGAAGGAGATCCAGGTCCAGGTGCACAGCCAAGCGCCTGTTCGCGGTCTTCCCCAGGACATCCGCCGGGTCGCTCGGCACAGCGCTGTGGGGGAATTCGCTCTCCAGGGCGATCTGACCATTCTGTTCTACCCCATCTGGTTTCCCCTGGCCGAGGCCATCCGCACAGCCTCGGGGAGGCGGGTCTTCTGGTACTACGGCGTCACGCCGCCGGAGCTCTGGGGGACGGATGCGCACCGGGACTTCCTGGAACGCTCCCAGCTGGGCACGGAGCTGGCCTGGTCCGCCCACCAGGTCATCGCCATCAGCCCCTTCATCGCCCAGGAGCTGCACCGGCACAGCCGCTATCCCCTGGAGCGGATCCAGGTGGTGCCCATGAGCGTGGAC
>CAYQEB010000017.1:52953-55444 GCA_964416395.1 uncultured Caldilineaceae bacterium
CCGGCACAGCCGCTATCCCCTGGAGCGGATCCAGGTGGTGCCCATGAGCGTGGACGCCCAAAAGTTCACCCAGCGACCACCGGAGAAGGAGCTGTCCCGGCTGCGACGACGGTGGAAGTTGGATGGCAAGGAGCTCCTGCTCTACGTGGGGCGGGTGGCCGGCAACAAGCGGATCGACCTGCTGCTCCAGGCCCTGGCCCGCCTCAAGGAGCGGCGGCCCGCCCTGCACCTGCTGGTGGTGGGGGACACGGACAGCATCGAGCCCTACCGGGAGGAGACGGCCAAGCTCCAGGCCCTGGCCCGGCGTCTGGGCCTGGCCGAGAGGGTGACCTTCACTGGCCGGGCGCCCTCCATCGTCCCCTACTTCCACCTGGCCCAGGTGTTCGTCACCGCCAGTCAGCACGAAGGGTTCGGGGTCCCCCTGATCGAGGCCATGGCCGCGGCCTTGCCTGTGGTGGCCTCGGCCAGCGGCGCCATGCCCTGGGTGCTGGGGGAAGGCGCAGGAGACGGCCGGCCGGCCGGGCTCACCTTTCCACCGGGGGACACGGAGGCCCTGGCCACCCAGGTGCTGCGGATCCTGGAGGACCCGGCCCTCCGGCGCGAGCTGATCGCCCGAGGGCGAGACCGGGTCCGCAACTTTCAGCGGGCGCGGGTCCTGGAGCAAGGCTGGCAGGCCCTGCTCCAGGCAAGCCAGCAGGCGCTCCTGAGCCAAGAGGGGGGCGCCCCGCTGCTGGCCAAGGCGGACACAGCCCTGCGTGGCTACCGGATCCGCTCTCGCGTGCCACTGTTCGGCCCCCTGATTGAATGGGTGCGCTACAACCTGACCACCCACGTCAAGGAGGCCTACCTGGATCGCATCGTGGAGCGCCAGGTCATGTACAACCGCAGCGTGGCGGAGGAGATGGCCGCGCTGCAGGAGGAAGTGGCCAGGTTGCGGGCCCGCCTGGATGCCCTGGAGTCCGGCAGCAAAGCGGAAGGCGCCTCGTCCGATGACCCGGCCGGATAGCTTGCACGTCCTCTTCGTCACCCCTTCCTTCGCCCCCTTCATCGGCGGGGCCCAGGCCTTTCAGTTGGCCATGGCCCAACGCCTCCTGGCGGACGGCCACCAGGTCACCGTGTTGACCAGCACCGCCCGCTCCGCCCCGGATTTCTGGCAGCCTCCACCTGCTGACAGCCCTCCCCCGCCCCTCCGAGAGACGCGCCAGGGTGTCCAGATCCAGCGCCTGGCCATCGCCTATCCCCGGCCGGCGCCCCTCCTCTTTGGCCTGGCCCGGCGTGTGAGCCATCGCCTGGCTGGCCTGCCCCTGCCGGCAGCCATCCAACTTCCTCTGCTGACGGGCCTGGCTCGTCTCATGCCTCCCCTGCCTGGGCTGAAACAGGCTCTGGACGCCCTCCTGCCCCAGGTGGATCTGGTGCAGATCACCGACGCCAGCTGGGATGGGCTCTTCACCGTCACTGCGGGGATGGCCCGTGATCGAGGCAAACCGGTGGTGGCCGTCCCTCTCATGCACCTGGGCGACCCGGCCGTGACCGCCCATTTCACCATGCCCCATCAGCGCCAGGCGTACTGGCAGGCTCAGGCCCTGGTGGCCCTCTCCCGGCAGGAGGCCCGGGCTTTTATCCAACTGGGAGCCGAGCAGGGGCGCATCCACGTGCTGGCCATGGGCGTGGAGCCTCGGCCTGCCTTTCAGCCTCGCCCCCAGGACGTGGCGAGCTTTCGCCGTGAGCACGGCTTGACCGGGCCAGTTGTTGCGTTTCTGGGCGCGAACACGTACGATAAAGGCGCTTTCACCTTGGTCCAGGCAGTGGCTCGCCTCAACATCGGTGGGGAAAATGTGCACCTGGTGATGGCCGGCCCCCAGGCGGACGGCCTGAGGCGCTTCGTAGCGGGCCTGCCGGCCGAAAGTCAAGCTGTGCTCGCGGACAGGCTGCACATCCTGGGCCCGGTGGACGAACGGACGAAACAGCTTCTCCTGGCCAGCTGCCAGGTCTTCGCTCTACCCAGCCAGGTGGACACCTTCGGCATCGTCCTGCTGGAGGCTTGGCTGCATGGCAAGCCGGTGGTGGCCGCGGCGGCCGGTGGCCTTCCGGAGTTGGTGCAGCCAGGCGAAACCGGGCTGCTCGTGCCTTTCGGTCACGAGGAAGCCCTGGCTGCTGCGCTGAGCACTCTGCTCCGCGACCAAGAGCAGGCTCAGCGCCTAGGCGCGGCCGGGCGGCAGCAGGTGCTGGCCCGCTTCACCTGGGACAGGACCTACGCCCGGCTGCAGGCCATCTACGAACCTCTCCTCGCTATTTCTCGAAGGTAAGGTCAGCTGATCGTCCTGCGGATCGAGTGAACCTATGCGCATTGCCTTGGCCGTCCACAAACTGCCGCCCGAGAGCCTGGGAGGAACGGAGATCTACACCTGGAGCCTGGCCCGTCAGCTGGCCCGGGCAGGGCACCAGGTGCATCTCTTTCACCCCCAACTTGGGAAGGAGATCGGGGCGGCCC
>CAYQEB010000018.1:0-14071 GCA_964416395.1 uncultured Caldilineaceae bacterium
CCCCTGCTCTGGAACATCTTCCTCAGCTTCCAGGAGCTGCGCCTCATCGAGCTGCAGAAGCTGAGCCTGTGGACCGCGGAGTTCACCACCCGCAACTACCAGAAAGTGGTGGGGGCCCGGGGCTTTGTCACGCTGCTGCGCACCACCCTGATCTACTCCCTCTTCGGCACCATCCTGCCCCTGCTCCTGGGCCTGACCGCGGCGGTGCTGGCCCGGGACGCCTTCCCGGGCCGGGGCGTCTTCCGCAGCATCCTCCTCTTCCCCTACATCGCCCCCATCGTGGCCACGGTCTTCGTCTGGCGCATGATGTTCAACGCCCAGTTCGGCATCGTCAACGAGTGGGCCTCCATGCTGGGGTATCCACGCCTCTCCTACTTCAGCCAGCGCTACGTGGACCTCAACCTCTTCGGCCTGGAGATGAAGTGGCCCCTGGCCTTGAGCATGGTGATCATCTTCTCCGGGTGGCGCTACTTCCCCTTCTCCTTCCTCTTCTACCTGGCCCGGCTCCAGGCCCTGCCCGAGGACCTCTACGAGGCGGCCAAGGTGGACGGGGCCACCCTCACCCAGCGCTTCTGGTACATCACCCTGCCCCAGCTGCGGGTGGTGACGGCCACCCTGGTGCTCCTGCGCTTCATCTGGACCTTCAACAAGTTCGACGATGTCTTCCTGCTCACCGGGGGCGCGGCGGGCACGGAGGTGATCACCGTGAAGATCTACGACTGGCTCTTCGGCCGAGCCGATGTGGGCGCGGCCGCGGCCCTCTCCATCGTGCTGGCCATCATCCTGGCCGTCCTGCTGTTCATCTACTTCCGCTATCTCTTCACGGAAGAGGAGGTGTAGACCATGTCCCGAGAGAACATCGAGCAATTCTGGATCGGCGGCGTGCTGCGCTGGATCGGCATCGTCCTCTTCTTCCTGGCCTGCGCCTTCCCCTTCTACTACATGCTCCTGCTCTCCTTCCGCTCCATCCAGAGCGTGCTGGTGGAGCCGGCCAACCTGATCCCGGACTGGGAGCTGGTGCGCACCCTGCAGACCTACAAGGATGTGCTCAAGCCGGTGGAGCAGGGGGGCCAGGGCTTCGTCGTCTTCATCCGCAACAGCCTGGGCGTCTCCCTGGTGACCACGGCCATCACCCTCTGGGTCTCCATCTCTGCGGCCTACGCGGCCACCCGCCTGGAGTTCCGGGGCAAGAACCTGGTCAACTGGGGCCTGCTCCTGGTCTACATGATCCCGGCCATCGTCCTGGCCATCCCCCTCTTCGTCCTCTACAGCAAGCTGGGGCTGCGCTCGGACGTGCCCCGGCGGCTCTTCGGCCTGATCGTGGTCTACCTCTCCTCCACTCTGCCTGTGGCCCTCTACATGCTCCGCTCCTACTTCCAGACCATCCCCGTGGAGCTGGAGGAGGCCGCGCTCATCGACGGCTGCACTCGACTGGAGGCCCTGCGCAAGATCGTCATCCCCCTCTCCCTGCCGGCCATCGCCTCCACCGGCCTCTACGTCTTCATGATCGCCTGGAACGAATTCCTCTACGCCCTGCTCTTCCTGCTGGAGGAGCGCAACGCCTGGACGCTGCCCCTGGGGGTGAAGCAGCTGGACACCCAGGAGGTGCCCAAGACCATGCTCATGGCCGGCAGCGTGATCATCACCATCCCGGTGATCGTGCTCTTCACCTTCTTCGAGCGTTTCATCACCGGCGGGCTGACGGCCGGCGGCGTGAAGGGCTAACCCCCTCGGCCGGGCCGGTCACCGCCCTCCTCCACTCGGAAACAAAAAAGCCTCCCCGGCCTATCACAGGAACCGGGGAGGCTTTTTTGTTGCTGAATGGAAGATCGGGGGCGAAGCCAGCGGCTCCTTCACCCCTGACGCAGCCAGAGCACCCCGTAGGCCGGGACGGTCAGGGCCAGCTCGCCCTGGGCCGTCAGCTCCCACCTGGCGCCGGTGAGCAGATCCACCACCGCGCCAGGCCGGAAACCAAACTCCCCCAGGCCCGCCCGGAAAGGCTGCTCCGCCCCGGTGACGTTCTGGATGCAGAGCACTCGGCTGCCCCCGTCCGGAGCCACCCGCACGAAGGCGAAGAAAGCGGGCTGGCCCTGGAGCACGTGCTGGTCCCCGTTGGGGTGGAAGGCCGGCTCCCCCCGCCGGGCCTGGAGCAGCCGTCGGTAGCGGGTGAAGACCTGGTGGCGCAGGCTGTCGGGATCGTTCAGTTCCGCCTCCAGGGCCCGACGCTGGAACTTCTGCCGGTTGATGGTGCGGTAGTGGCCGGTGAGCTCCACCCCCTCCCGCCAGTTGCGGCTGCCGAAGAGGCTGTGGACGTAGATCCCGGGCACGCCCATGAGCCCCACCAGGATGGCCTGGCTGGCCAGGAAACGGTCCACCTGCACGGACTGAGGCTCGTCCGCGTGGGGGTCGTTGATGGCGTCGAAGTAGACGATGTTCAGCTCGTAGGGGCTCTTGCTCCCGTCCGGGTTGGCCCGGTAGGAGACGAAGCCCCCATGGGCCAGGGCCAACTCCACCAGGGCCTGGATCTCCTCCGGCGCCAGGATCCCCTCCACCGGACGCAGGCCGATGCCATCGTGGGAGGCCATGAAATTGAAGAAAGTGGTCTGGTTGGAGGGGGTGTGCAGGGTGGCGGCCCAGGCCGAGAGGGTGCTGGCGTCCCCAGTGCGGAAGGTGTGCAGGGTCAAGGGAGGCAAGGCGAAGTTGTAGACCATCTGGGCCTCGTTGGTCCCATCCCCGAAGTAGCTGACGTTCTCCCGGTGGGGCACGTTGGTCTCGGTGATGAGCAGCACCCCGGGGGCCACGTCGTCCAGCACGGCCCGGAAGAGCTGGATGATGCGGTGGGTCTGGGGCAGGTGGATGCAGGAGGTGCCGATCTCCTTCCAGAGGAAGGCCACCGCATCCAGGCGGATCAGCTCCGCGCCCTGCTCCACGTAGAAGAGGAGCACGTCGATGATGGCCAGGAGCACCTGGGGATTGGCGTAGTTCAGGTCGATCTGGTCCGCGCTGAAGGTGGTCCAGACGTACTTGATCCCCTCCACCGTCTCCACCGGAGTGAGCAGGGGCGTGGTCCGGGGCCGCACCACCGAGGAGAGATCCGTGTCTGGATCCACCACGATGAAGAAGTCCCTGTAGGGCTCCTCCCCCCGCAGGAAGGCCTGGAACCAGGCGCTCTCCCGGGAGATGTGGTTGATCACCGCGTCGAACATGAGGCGGAAATGGCGGCCGATGCGGTGGATGTCCTCCCAGGAGCCCAGGGCCGGGTTCACCTGCTTGTAGTCGATGACCGAGAAGCCATCGTCCGAGGAGTAGGGGAAGAAGGGCAGGATGTGCACCCCGCTCAGGAAGTCCCGGGCCCGCTCCTGCAGCACCTCCTCCAGGCTCTGCAGGGGCGGCTTCCCCGGCTCCTGGAACTGATCGCCGTAGGTGATGAGGATGGCGTCCCGTTCCGTGAGCCGCTCCTCCGGGGGCAGCACTTTCTCCCGCAGGTGGGGGTTCCGCTCCCGAAAGCGATCCAGCTGGGCCATGAGCTGAGGGCCCACCTGCTGGGCCGTCTCCGGGCCGTAGACGAAGGCGAGATGGTCCATGATGCGTTCCCGAGGGTCAGCCATGGCTCCCTCCTTCACTGGATGGCTTGGCGGACTGTTCCTGATCAGGCGGCGGGGCGCCTGCATCCGAAGATGGGGGCGGACTCTCCACCTGGATCACCTCCCAGTAGGTGTTGGGCAGGGCCAGGTTCCGCACCTGGGCCGGGTCCAGCCCTTGATAGCGGACCTTGAGCAGGGCGATGGGCAGGCGATGGGCCACCAGGCCGATGGTCTTGCCCGGGTGCCGGGCCAGGATCTCGTCCACTGCCTGGTAGACCCGCTCCTGGACTTGGGCCAGGGTCTCGCCCCCGGGGATCTGCACGCTCCAGGGCTCCGTCTCCCAGCGCTGGAAGAGCTCCGGGTAGCGCTCCTGGATCTCCGTCACCAGCAGGGTCTCCCACTCCCCCTGGGCGATCTCCTTGAGCCGGGGCTCCAGGTAGAGGGGAATGCCCAGGGCCTGGGCGATGATCTCCGCGGTCTGCCGGGCCCGACGCAGGGGGCTGCTGTAGAGGAGATCCAGGCCCACGCCCTGCAGACGGCGGGCCAGCTCCTGGGCCTGGGCCACGCCCCGGGCGTTCAGGGGCGGATCTGCCTGGCCCTGGTAACGGCCCTCCACGTTCCAGTCCGTCTCTCCGTGGCGGATGAGGACCAGGCGAGTGGGGCGGCGGTCCTGGGATGCGCTCACGCGGGCTCCGTCCCTTCCGAGGAGGGGGCCTCCCGGGAGCTGGCCACTTCCTGGCGGCGAGCCTGGTACTCGGGCAGGCTGATCATGGGTGGACGTTCCCGCTCCCGGATCTCCACCGGCTCCAGGTAGAAGCGGTCCGGGCGGTAGCGGATCAGGTTCATGGTCTTGTTCACCTCCTCCAGAAGCTGGACGTTGAAGCGCTCCTCCAGCCGGGCGATCACCACCTGGATGATGGCGAAGGACATCTGGGAGAGGGCCCGCAGGGATTGGTTGTGGTGCACGCGCTCCTTCAGATCCACCTGGGCGATGGCCTGGAGGCCGAACTTCTCCAGGAAGTCGATGAGCAGCCCGGTCTCCACCCCGTAGCCGGTGAAGAAGGGCAGCTGCTCCAGGGCGCTGCGCCGGCCCGCGTACTCCCCGGAGAGGGGCTGGACCAGGCCGGAGAGCTCCGGGAAGAAGAGGTTGAGCAGGGGGCGGGCCGTCAGCTCGGTGACCCGGCCGCCGCCTCCGGCCACCAGCTTGCCGTTGCTGCGCAGAGGGCGGCGGTAGAAGCCCTTCACGTACTGGAGCCGGGGCTCCCGCAGCAGGGGCCCCAGCACGCCGTAGACGAAGCGGGGGTGGATGTTCACGATGTCCGTGTCGATCCAGGCCACCAGATCCCCCTTCAGCACGTAGAGGCTCTTCCAGAGGGCCTCTCCCTTGCCCCGATAGGCCCCGTACTGGGGCAAGATCTCCTGGTGGATGTAGACCGGGATGCCCAGGTCCGCGGCGATCTCCCGGGTGTAGTCCACCGAGCCGGAGTCGATGAGCACCATCTCGTCCAGCAGGGGAAACTGCTCCATGAGGGCCGTCTTCACCGTGCGGATCACGTGGCCCACCGTCTCTTCCTCGTTCAGGGCCGGCAGCCCCAGGCTGATGGTCAGGCCCTGCTCCTCCTTGAGCCGCACCAGCTCCTCCAGGTCCTCGAAGTCCCGGCTGTGGAAGGTGTTCTCCGTGAACCACTTGTTCACCACCAGGACCGCAGGCCGCTCGTGCTGGATGGGCAAGGCGGTGTGACCGTCCCGGGCCCGACGCCGGCGCTGCCGCTTCACCACGATGACGGTGCCAGGGAACTGCTGGGCGATGGCCTGGAGCAGGGGGCTGGTGATGGCCTCCTCCTGGCTGGTGGGCGCCCCCAGGATCAGGGCCTGGTGCTCCTGCCCCTCCTCCAGGATGGTCTGGGTCACGTCGCCCACGGTGGTGATGGAGCGGTTCAGCCGGGTCAGGTTGCGGACCAGGGTGGCGAACCCGGCCAGGAGGTCGCCGTCCCGAGGGCTCTCCACCGGGGCGGGCTCGATGACGTGGAGGAAGGTGAGGGAAGCGCCCACCATCTCGGCCAGGGCGTCGGCCACCCGGATGGCCAGCATGGCGTGGGGGCTGTCCCGCACGGGCACCAGGATGCGCTCCACCGCCTCCCAGCCCCGTTGGACCAGGTCCGATCCCGGGCGGACGATGACCAGATCGCAGGGCGGGGAGGCCAACCAGGGATGCTCCAGGTCCCCCAGGGCCGTCTCCGGCAGCGCGGCGCTGCTCCAGCCCACCACCAGCAGGTCGATCTCCTCCTCGTCCACCAGCCGCCAGACCTGGTTCCAGAACTCGGCGGAGGAGCCGGCCTCCTCCCGGATCCAGACGAACCGGTCGGCCTGCCCGGCCAACAGCTCCTCCAGGCTCTCCGCCTCGCCCCCGCCGCCCTCCTCCTCAGTCTGCGCCGGGCCCTCCCGGGGGATCAGCTCCCCCTGGAGCACGAAGAGCTCGCCGCTGTGGGCCTCGGTCAAGGCCCAGGCCAGGGGCAGCAGCGCGGCCGCCTCCTGTCGGCTGATGACGGGCAGCAGCACCCGGTAGGGGCGTTCCGGGGTTTCCAGGGGCTCCGGGAGGGCCCGGGAAAGGGCCTGCAGCCGCGCCTCCTCCGGGGCGAGCTCCTGGTTTGGGACAAACACCCGGAAGGTCCTAGGCTTCATGCGCGATCACCTCCTGGATCAAGGGCAGGATCTGGGTTTCTACGATACCACGCCAGGTGAAGCGGCGCAAAACCCGCCGCCGCAGCCGGTAGGCGGGATCCTGGGCCAGGAAGTCGGCCATCTCCTGGGCGATGCGGGCCGGGGGATCCGCCAGATCGAAGAGGTGAGCCAGCTCCCCCGCGCTCTCCTGGAAGGGGGGGATGCGGCTGGCGAAGATGGGCAGGCGCACCAGCCCCGCCTCCAGGATGGGCATGCCGAAGCCCTCCCGCTGGCTGGGGAAGAGCAGGAGATCCGCCAGGCGGTAGAAGTCCGCCACCACCGGGTCCGGCAGGAGCAGGGGCGTGGCCGGGTCTTCCCCGCTGTTTCCCCCATCGCCGCTTTCCCCATCACCCCAGAGGCGGCCCTGCTCGTAGAGGAAGTGGACGCGCTCCTCCACGCCCAGCTCCTGGCGCAGACGGCGCAGGGAGTCCAGGTAGGCCAGGTTGGTGGGGTTGTGGGGGCCGGGCGGGCCGGTGACCACCAGGGTGGCCCGGGGAAGATGCACCCGCAGGGCCGCGGTGATGCGGATGGCCAGCTGGATGTTCTTGCGCCGGGTCACCCGGGCGGGGAGCAACATCAGGGGTTCGGCCTTCAGCAGGTCCAGCCCTTCCACCAGACGCCGGGTCAGGGGCTCCAGCTTCAGGAAGCCGAACACGTCCACGCCAGGGGTGATCACCCGGATGGCCTCCTGGGGCAGCTGCAGGAGCTGGGCCAGCATCTCCCGGCGATGCTCCGAGACCACCACGTAGGCCACGCCGGGCCAGGGCGTGCGCAGGAGCTCCCAGGGATAGCCTGGGTGCAGTTCGGGGATGTAGAGCTGGTCCAGCCAGGCGAAGTCGTGGGCCCAGGCGATGAAGCGGGCGCGGCCGGCCTGGTTCAGCCGGTGGAGGGCGCCGGTCAGGGCCAGGTTCTTGTGCAGGGTCATGGCGTTGTGGACGATGCAGACGTCCAGGGAGGCCAGGAGGGGGCTCAGCTCCTGGACCAGGGCCTCCTCCAGGCGATGGTAGGCCTGGGTCACCTGGCCTTGGGCCAGCTCCCGGTTCACCGCCAGCACCTCCGGGTGACGGGAGTCCATCCGGGGGATGAGGTGGAAGCGGACCTGGGGGTGGAAGGGCTCCCCCCGCCCAGCGATGATGTGGACCTGGCGGCCCAGGCGGGTCAGCTCCCGGGCATGGTGGTCCATGGTGATCTCCACGCCGCCCACCACCGGCGGCCCGGAGTAGTGGAGGATGCCGATGCGCCAGGCAGCCCGGTCCATGGTCGATCCTCCCATCAGTAGAGCCCCAGGCACTCGTCCAGCAGGGCGGCCAGGCGGCGCTCCAGCACCCGGTAGGAGAAGTAGCGGCGGGCCAGCTCGTAGTTGTGCTCCACCATCTCCTGGGCTGTCTCCGGGTTCAGGAGCACCTGCCGGGCCTGCTCCACCGTCTCGTCGGAGAGGACCTGATCGAAGCTGATGACCTGGAAGCCCTTGGGCTGGATGTCCGTCTTGAAGATCTCGTAGGCGCTCATGAGGATGGGCCGCCGGTAGTAGATGGCCTCCAGGAAGGCGTTGCCGAAGCCCTCGATGAGGGAGGGATAGGTGACCAGATCCGCCTGCTGGTAGACGTCGGCCAGGGAGAAGATGGGTTTGCCGTCCGGGGTGCGGCCCCGCTCGTAGCTGATCCGGTCCGCAGCCAGGATCAAGCGCACGCCCATGAGGGTCGCGTACTCCTCCAGGTACTCCTTGTAGGCCATCCCCTCGTCCCCTGCGGAGTGGGAGACCACCAGGGCGCAGGGCAGTTCCAGGCGCCGGGCCAGCTCGATGGCCCGTTCGATGCGCTTGCGGGGCACGATGCGGGTGGGCTGAAGCAGGAAGTAGGCGCCCGGCTCGATGCCCAGCTCCTCCCGCAGCTGCAGGGCGTAGTCGTCCAACGGAGGCGGGGGCGTGTCGAAGTCCATGACGTTGGGGATGAGGGTGGAGCCCACCCCGCCTCGGAGGGCCAGCTGGCGGGCGGCGAAGGAGTTGATCACCACGTGGCGCAGAGGGCGGAGGGTGGGGGGGAAGGCCGCCCGCAGGTAATCGTCCGCGGAGGAGACGCTGTACCGGCTTCGCTCCCAGTAGAAGTCGTGGTGGTGGCCGATGGTGGCGATGTTGGTCTCGGCAATGAACTCGGTCAAGGCCAGGCCCAGGGGCACGTTCATGGGCAGGGAGAGGGCGTTCTCGGTGATGAGCAGGTTGATCTGGAAATGCTTCACGAAGTCGTAGAGCTTCTCCTTCAGGAAATCCTTGAACTGGGCCACCGTCTGGGATGTGCCAGGCGTGCGCCGGTAGTCGTCGAAGAGGTCCGCGTTGAGGGAGAGGATGGCCGGGTGGTAGAAATGGGCTTCGGGCACCACGTAGCTGCGCTCCGGGGGCCACTCCGAGGCCCCGGCAAAGAAGAAGCACTCGTGGCCGAACTTGCCCAGGGTGTGCACCCACTTGCGGGTCTCCAGGGAGACGCCGTCGGTGCCGGCCAAACGGGTGGAGACGATGCCGATGCGGCCTTTGTCCGGGGTCATGGGGACTGCTCCTGGCGGGTGGTTGGGGTGGATTCTGGGCGGACCGGCTGGGCCGGCAGCTGGGCGGTGGGCTGGTTCAAGGCCGGCAGGTTCAGCAGATCCATGAGCTTGGGCGTCACCGCCTCGTAGGAGAAGTGATACTTGGCCAGCTCGTAGTTGAACTGGACCGTGCGGCGGCGCTGCACCGGGTCCATCATGACCTGGATCACCTGCTCGATGGTCTCGTCCGTGACCACACCGTCGATCTCCACCAGCTCGAAGCCCAGGGGCGCGATGTCCGTGACGTAGACGCTGTAGCGGTTGACCAGGGTGGGCAGGCGGAAGTAGAGGGCCTCCAGCAGGGCGTTGCCGAAGCCCTCGTAGCGGCTGGGGTAGGTGACGAAGTCCGCGTGGACGTAGGCATCCCAGAGGGAGTAGATCTTCTGCAGGCCGTTGTAGCCGGGCCGGGTGCCGAAACGGGTGGCCGCGAAGATCAGGGGCACCTGCACCTCCTTGGCCTTGCGGTTCAACTCGGTCAGGTAGTCCAGCCCCTCGTCCCCTGCGTGATGGGTGATGACCAGCACCGGCTCCTTGTCCATGAGCCGGGAGGCGTACTTCGGCTCTCGCAGGCGGCGCACCAGCTCGATGGAGATCTCGATGCCCTTGCGTCGGATCACCCGGGTGGGCTGCAGCACGAAGAGGTGATCCATGGTCAGATTGAGCTGATTCCGCAGGTCCCGGTTGAAGGCGTTGATCCCCGGAGCGGCCCGGCTGAAGTCGAAGATGTTGGGCACCACCACGCTCTCCAGCCCCCGATGCTCCCGCAGGCTCGCCTGGGCCAGGGAGTTGATGACCACGTGGCGGATGGTGGGCAGATCCGGCGGGAAGTAGCGCTCCAGGATGTCCGGGATGCAGTTGGTGAGGAAGCGCTCTCGCTCCCAGTAGAAATCGTGGTGGTGGGCCACGCAGGGGAAACGGCGCTGCTCCACGAAACGGGTGAAGGCCACCCCCAGGGGGATGTTCATGGGGATGGTGATGATGTTCTCTGCGATGAGCAGGTCGATGTCGAAGGCCTGGACGAAACGCTCCAGGGTGTCGAAGAGGTCGTCCGCCAGCTTCTCGATGCGTTCCCGCAGATCCGGCGGCTCCGCGGCGTTGCCGAAGGCCTGGTCGTGGATGCTCTGCACTTCGGGATGGTCGAAGTGCATCTCCGGGATCAGCATGCCCCGCAGGTCCCGGTCCAGCTGGCCGGCCGCGCAGTAGACCTCGTGGCCCAGCTGATGGAAGATGTAAGCCCACTTGCGGCTCTCCAGGGAGACGCCGTCGGTGCCGGCCAGGCGCATGGAGACAAAACCGATGTTCATTCTCTTTCCCCCGTATGTCCGGTCATCTTCTGTGTGCGGTGATGCTCCCGGCCAGGTTCACGATCCTGCCAGGTTCACCATATGGAAAAGGACGGGGAGACCAGGCTGACAAGGGGCCTGCTGGACTTCTCAAACCTGGCAGACCCGGCCCAGGGATCCTTCTCCAATTATAGCACTTTCAGGGGGAAAGAACGGAGCCCAGGAAGGTTGCTGAGAGGGAAACAACAGGGGGACGAAAAGACCTGGCAGATTTCCAGGAACCTGCCAGGTCTCCTCTTCCGGCGGCTAGGATTTGACCCGAACTCGGGCGTTGTACAGGATGTAGGGCACGCTGCCCAGCAGCCCCGTCACCTGGACAGGCTGGCCCACATAGGCGCTGAAATCACCCTGCACCGGCTCCCCTGGCGGGCCTGCGCTCAACAGGTAGTAGCGCCCTTTGGCCACCTGGTAGAGGAAGACGCCGCCCTCCGGGGCCTCCGGGGGTGGGTTGGGAGCGTCCGCCACCACCACGCCGCTGCGGGTCACCTTGCCCTGGTTCTTCTCCACCCGCACCACCTGGGGCTGGGCGATGGTTTCCCCCACCACCTCACCCTGGACCGTCATCCAGGAACCCACCAAGCCTGGGTCCACCGGCCCCTCCAGGCGGTAGTGGACCTCCGAAACCGGCTCCAGCAGCACGTCCGGACTCTCCAAGATGCCGAAGATCTTCCGCACAGGCATTTGGACACCTCCTTTGTCCCACTTTCTTTGTCCCGCTTTGCCCCAATCCAATCTGTCCCGTCCAGGGCTCTTCGTATACTCCACACGCCTGGATCTTTACACACCCACACCTCATCTGATAGCATATCACACCTGTTGGACGCCCGGGAAAAAGCTGCTCTTTTCGTCAGCTCTTCCGGCCCAAAGTCGGCGAAATGGCGCGACTATTGACCGGCTACGGTGTTCTGATCTGCAGAGTCGAAGGAAGATCCATTCTTCCGACATCTATCTTTACGATATCTACTGCGATATCCACCTTTTGATATCCACCTTCTCGACAACGAAGTCATGCCGGTGGCCACGGCGCGTGGCCCTGCATGGCTTTTTGGCTGTGCTGGCAGGACCCTCGCTGGCAGCCAAACCAACCGCCCTTCCGCTCGAAGGCGATTTCACTCGAAAGACCCACCCGAAGGACAACGATCTATGGCCGATTCCATCCCTTCCAACGGCGCCAACGGCGCCCCCACCCGCGTGGTGATCACCGGCGTTGGCGCCATCACCCCCCTGGGCCTCAGCGTGGACGAGACCTGGGCCAACCTGCTGGCTGGCCGCTCCGGCATCGACCATGTGACCAAGTTCGACACCAGCGAGCTGCGCACCACCTTCGCCGGGGAGGTGAAGGGCTTCGATCCCAAGAACTACATGGACAGGCGAGAGGCTCGCCGCCTGGACCCTTACATCCAGTTCGCCCTGGCCGCAGCCAAACAGGCCGTGGAGGATTCCGGCCTGAACGTGGAGGACGAGGATCCCCGGCGCATCGGCGTCATCATCGCCAGCGGCATCGGCGGCATCCAATCCCTGCTGGAGGGTGCGGACGTGGTGCGCACCAAGGGGCTGCGCCGCATCAGCCCCTTCCTCATCCCCAACATGCTGGTGGACAGCGCCGCGGGCAAGCTGGCCATCGTCTACGGTCTGCGGGGCCCCAACTTCTCGGTGGTCAACGCCTGCGCCAGCGGAACTGCGGCCTCGGGCGAAGCGTTTGAATTGATACGCCGGGGCGATGCGGATGTGATGCTGGTGGGGGGCGCGGAGGCGGGCCTGGCCCCCATCACCATGGCCGGCTTCGACGTCATGGGCGCCCTGAGCCAGCGCAACGACGACCCGGCTGGCGCCTGCCGCCCCTTCGACGCGGACCGGGACGGTTTCGTCATGAGCGAGGGCAGCGCCATCATGGTCATGGAGACCCTGGAGCACGCCCAGGCCCGGGGCGCGCACATCTACGCGGAGGTCATCGGCTACGGCAACAGCGCGGACGCCTACCACATGGCCGCTCCCCACAAGGAGGGCGTGGGCGCCTCTGACGCTATGGAGACGGCTCTGCGCAAGGCCGCAGAGTACGGCGTCCAGCCCACGGACATCGACTACATCAACGCCCACGGCACGGCCACCCAGCTCAACGACCCGGGGGAGACCCTGGCCATCAAGCGGGTCCTGGGGGAGCACGCCTACAACGTCCATATCAGCAGCACCAAGAGCATGTTGGGCCATCTGCTGGGGGCCGCGGGCGCCATCGAGGCCATCATCTGCGCCAAGGTGATCCAGGAAGGGATCATCCCCCCCACCATCAACCTGCACAACCCCGACCCAGCCTGCGACCTGAACTACACCCCGCTGGTGGCCCAGAAGGCCGATGTGCGGGTCACCCTGAGCAACAGCTTCGGATTTGGCGGGCACAACTCTTGCCTGATGCTGCGCCGCTACGAGGAGAACCACCAGGAGAACCACCATGAGCACTGATCAAGGGAAGAACGGGGACCAGATGGTGAGCCCCAACGGCGTTGCCGGCCAGCCGGAACGCCGCTACGCGCAGATCGTGGGTTGGGGGTGCCACGTTCCAGAGAAGGTGATCACCAACAAGGACCTGGAGCAGATCGTGGACACCAACGACGAGTGGATCCGCTCCCGGACCGGCATCGAGCAGCGCCACGTGGCCGCGGACCCCAAGGAGACCACCGCCAGTCTGGCCATCAAGGCGGCCCGCAAGGCCCTGGAAACTGCGGACGTCTACCCCCGGCACGTGGACCTGATCATCTGCGCCACCAGCTCGCCGGAGCACACCTTCCCATCCACGGCCAGCATCGTCCAGGACGCGCTGGGCGCGGTGAACGCCGGGGCCTTCGACCTGAGCGCAGCCTGCTCCGGCTTCGTCTACGGCCTGGCCCTGGCCCGGGGGCTCATCCTGGCCGGGGACGCGGAGTACGTCCTGGTCATCGGCTCCGAGACGCTCAGCCGCATTGTGGACTGGACGGACCGCAACACCTGCATCCTCTTCGGGGATGGGGCCGGGGCCCTGCTGGTGGCGGCCAGCAACGTGCCCGGGGGCATCCAGGCCACTGTCCTGGGCAGCGACGGCTCCGGAGCGGACGCGTTGACCCTTCCTGCAGGGGGCAGCGCCATGCCCGCCAGCCTGGAGACGGTGAGCAACGGCAGCCACTACATCAAGATGGACGGCAAGGCCGTCTTCCGCTTCGCGGTGCGGGTCATGGCCGACGCCACCCGCCAGGTCCTGGAGAAGGCCGGCCTGACCGTGGCCGACGTGGACCTGGTCATCCCCCACCAGGCCAACAAGCGGATCATCCAGAACAGCATCCTGCGTCAGCTGAAGATCCCCGAGGAGAAGGTCTTCATCAACCTGCAGAAGTACGGCAACACCAGCACGGCCAGCATCCCTCTGGCTCTGTGCGAGGCCATCGAGGCGGGCAAGGTGAAGCCGGGGCAGAACATCGTCTTCGTGGGCTTCGGTGCGGGGCTGAGCTGGGCGGCTGCGGCCATCCAGTGGAGCGTGCCGGTGGAGAAGCGGGAGTACGGTTGGTGGCGCAGCTACCAGCGCCGAGCCACCTACCAGGCCGCCGCAGCCCGGAGCATGTGGAAACGGGCCCTGCGCCGGGTCTACAGCCAGGTCCTCCCCACACCGGACCAGGACGAATGGCCCGAGGCCAGCCCCGCCAAGGAGAAGGAAGGCAGCGACTGAGGCCCGAACGCCCCGGAGCGGCCTCTGCCCGGGCTGCTTCCCAGCAACCCCATCTCTCCTGGCAAAAAGAAAAGCCACTCCGGCAGAGGAGTGGCTTTTTGCATCGGTAGGGGCAGGCCCTGTCCCGGACTATTTCTTCCGAGCTTATTTCTTCC
>CAYQEB010000018.1:14171-15478 GCA_964416395.1 uncultured Caldilineaceae bacterium
GCTTATTTCTTCCAGGCTTATTTCTTCCAGGTGTAGACCCCCGCCTCGTCCAGGGGCGGCTGGTCGAAATCGGTCATCTTCTGCTTGGGCGCCGGCTTCAGCCCGGCCCGCTCCACGATGATGCGAACCAGCTGGCCGTGATAGGGCATGTCCTCCCGCTCGATCACCGTGCCGCCCTCAGGCGTGTAGTAGACGTGCACGATCACATCGTCCTTCAAGGAGGCGTCGTTCTGCTTCACCTCCACCTCCAACCGACGGATGTGCGCCCAGTCCCAGACTCGACGCATCCCCCAGAAGCGCAGGGGATTGTAGAGGATCAGGGCCTCGTCGGTGATCTGGTAGCGCATGGCGATGTCCAGCATGTTGGCGTAGAGCATGAGGACGCCCCAGATGGTGAAGATCCAGGCCATGGCCTCCACGAAGAAGACGTCCGTGAAGCCCATGAAGAAGGCCGACAGCCCGGCGATGAGCAGAGCCATGCTGCCGGTGATGGAGCGTTGTGGCCCCTTGAACTCCAGAGGCTCTGTTGTAGATGTCTGGGCGGTGGATGTCTGGGCGGCCGCTTGGGCTGTCTGGGCCATCACTTCCCCCTTGTGCAGAACGTGGCTGGACGGTGGATGATCGGGCAGATGAAGGGACGCAGCCTGGTCGCCCTGGTTCCCCCGGGCTGGCCGGCGCGTCATCCGATAGTATAGCGGCATTCGGGTGACACGACAAATTTTGTGGCCTCATCCCACCAGCAGCCGGTAGCCCCGGCCCCGCACCGTGACCAGGAACTGGGGATGGCTGGAGTTCGGTTCGATCTTCTGGCGCAGGCGGCTGACCAGCTTCTCGATCCGGGCGTCGTCCACGCTGTCGATGTACTCGTCGCCCCAGACGCCGGTCACGATCTGGTACTTGTCCACGATCTTGCCCCGGTTGTTGTAGAGGAGCTGCATGAGCCGGTACTCCAGCCGGGTCAGGGTCTCCACCGGCTGACCGTCCACCAGGACCGCGCCGCTGTCCGCGTCCAGGACCAGGCGCTGGCTGGAGGACGGCATGGGCCCAGGCCGGGCCCGGATAAACTCCTGGAAGAGGCGGCAGAAGGCCCGAGGCTCTCCGTCGATCTCCAGCACCAGGTGACGCTCCCGCAGCCGGGCCAGGATCTTCTCGTCCGTGGCCCGCCCCAGGCCCAGGAGGTGCAGGGTCATCTGCTCCGCCTGGGTGCAGCCCTGCCAGATCTTCTCGCACTCGTTGGCCAGATGCTGGCTCTCCTGGAAGGCCTGGACTGCCTCCCTGTGGATGGGCCAGGGCTCCGGCGCGTCCTC
>CAYQEB010000018.1:15578-35959 GCA_964416395.1 uncultured Caldilineaceae bacterium
CCTGTGTGGTTGCCCGTTCGCAGCTCCGCCAGGGGACGGCTGGTGGCCGTCACGTAGACCAGGCGGGTGTCGTGGCGATCCTTCTTGGCCCGCAGATTGAGGAAGACCCGGGAGTCGATGGCCGCCATGGGCTCGTCGAACTCGTCGAAAAGGAAGACCAGCCGTTTGTCCGTGGCCTCCAGGGCCGCGTCCAGCCCCTGGTCGAAACTGAGGGGCACCTGGAACTCGCTGACCGGGGTCACCAGCTGCTCGTAGGCCCGGGTCAAGGAGGGCACGTCCTCCAACGCAGGGCTGCTTTCCCGCAGGCAGCGCAGGACCAGCTCGTAGAAGCCGTGGTCCGTGAGCTCCAGCATGCGGTTACAGTCCACGTAGATGGGCAGGAACTCGCTGCCCGCCTGGCCCAGCTCCCGCAGCCAGACGTCCGGCTGGGCCAGAAGGCGCAGGAGGGCGGACTTGCCCAGGTTGCTGAAGCCCACGATCTCCACGCACTTCATCTCGTTCACCAGCGCCAGGATGCGTTGGACATCGGTGTGGCGCATGTAGCCGCCGTCAGGCAGCCGCAGTGCAGAGGCCATGGATTCACTCCCTATTCCGCTTGCATTTCGTTTGCATCAGCTTGAACTGCGTCAGCTTGAACTGCATCGGCTTGAACAAGTGCTTTGGCGCGAACAAGTGCACCGGATCGAACAAAAGGGCCCAAGACAGGGGGAACCGAAGCCGGAGGCCCCACCAAGACGTGGCGCCCCTCGGGCCGCCTCTCCCCCTTTCCTCGACGGCCCGTCGCCCTCTCAGAACAGATCCGCCGCCATCACCTCCAGGGCGATGCGGGGATCCACCTGGCCCGCAGCCGCCACCAGAGGCGTCAGCCCCAGGGGATCCCACCAACGGGCTCCCGAGGACGATGGAACCTCCTCCGGCCAGGGGCCGCTCACCAGGCCCAGGGGCGGCCACCCTTCCAGGACCTGGGGCGGGTCGGTGGCCTCTACGAAGCGCAGACGCACCCCCGGCTCCCCCTGCCGGGCCCAGACGTGGAGTCGCCGGGATCCCAGGGTGTAGGCCCCGTGCAGCTCCGACAGATCCTGGGCCGCCAGCCAGCCCTGCACTGCCCGGGAAAAGGCCCAGGCCACCGTGCGCAGGCGCGCCGGGGACGTCACCCACCGGGCCAGGGCCTGGGTCCAGGGCAGGTGCTGGGCCCGCTCCCAGTAGAGCTGTCCCAGGGCCGCGGCCAGGGCGGATCCCTGGAACCGGCCCGGCCCTGGCGCCACGTTGTCCGTGGCCAGGGCCGCCACGTTCCCGGCCTGGACCAGGCGAGCCAGCGCTTTCTCCGCCAGGAAGTGGTTCCCCGCGTAGAAGAGGGTGGGCCGCTGGCTGGCAGGCAGCAGCCCCATGGCCTGACCCACGAGATGGCTCAGGGCCAGGACCGGCGCTTCGTCCCCGGCTGGAAGGTCGTAGCCGCCCAGGACCACCGCCGCGTCCGGCTGATGGCGGACCAGCTCCTGAGCCAGCTCCTGGGGTGTGGTTCCGTGGCCCAGTCGATGCTGGGCCACCACCCGGGCCATAGCGCCGCCCAGGGCCTCCTGGCCCGCAGCCAGGCTCTCCCCTCGGCTCAGCCCGGCCAGCCAGACCCGCAGTGGGGGCAGCGGGGTGATCAGGGCCAGCACGTAGTCCAGATCCAGGTCCAGCTCCAGGGAACGGGCCCCTGCAGGCCGCCAGGGCGCGCCCCGGGACTCGTCCCACAGAGGCCGGCCCAGCTCCGCGCCCAGCTCCTGGCAGAGCCGGCCCAACTCCTGGCTCAGCTGCTCCAGGCCGCTGCCGCGTCCCGCTCCAGGAGCCGCCAGGGGCGTCTCGGCCCAGCCCACCAGCCGATGGCGCCCGGCCACCGGCTCCACCAGGGCCACGCAGGCCCGTTGAGGCTCCCCGCTCAGGAGCAGGAGGGAGTGGGGCTGGGGCAGGCCCGGCGTTCGGACGCCGGTTTGGGCGGCCTGCGGATCGCTGGACGGGTTGGCAGCCGGGTTGGCGGATGGGTTCAAGGGCATGGGTCGCTTCACCGGAGCTGGGCCATGAGCCACTGCCAGAGCCCCGTCTCCTGGAGTTGGGTGGCGAAATAGTTCAGTTGGGCAACGAGCAGGCTGAGGCGAGCCGCCAGCAGCCGGGCAAAGACGAGCCCCGCAGCCAGCCAGAGGGCCCGCTGACCGATCCAGGCCCACCCCGCCAGGAGCCTCCCCGGCCCCCGCTGGAGGAGCCGGCTTCCCCCGGCCCGCAGGTGAAGCAGGGCGCCCCCGGTGACCACCAGGGTCAGCAGGCCGGTGAGGAGAGGCCCGGCCACCTCTTCCCCAGGCAGACCCAGGGCCGCAGCCCGCAGGAACTGGGGCGCCAGGGTCCCCTGGATGGCCCCCGCGATGCCCACGCCCAGGCCCGTTCCCAGGAGGAGAGCCACGGGCAGGACCCCCGCCAGGCGCAGGATCTTCCGCCCTGTGGAGCCCTGGGGCCCAGGAGGGCGGCGCATGGCCTCGATCCCGCCCAGCCAGAGGAGCAGACCCAGGCCCAGGGGGATCCACCAGGTGAGCAGGGGCGGCGTGGCCAGGGTCTCCTGCAGTTGCAGGGCCAGCGGAGGGGCGAAGAGGGGAGCCAGGAGCCGGGGCGCCAGCACGTTCTTGACGATCAGCACCCCCGCGTAGCCCAGGCTGGCCCCCACCAGGACGTACTGGGCCAGTCGAGCCAGCAGGTTCTCCTTCACCAGGTAGCTGAAGAGGAAGAGGGAGAGGGCAAAGCCCAGCACAACCCCCAGGTCGTTCCAGAGGGGCGAAAGGCCCACGGTGAAGGGGGTCATGGCTGCTCCTCCTCCCCGCTCAGGAGCCCTGCCAGGTTCCCCAGGACCACAACGATGACCAGGACGATGAAGCCCATCCCCTGGCCGGTGAGCTGCCACTTCAGCAGTCGCTCCTCCTGGGGCAGGAGGGGGCGGTTCAGGAGCTGCCGGTAGCGGATGCCCCCATCGAAGCCGCTGACCAGGCCCCGGAGCTGGCCGCTGTCCCAGTAGGGGCGCAGGGGCGGATCCGCGGCGGCGCTGGTCACGGCGATGACCGGCGCTTGGTTCAGGGGCTGCACCTGCTCCAGCCAGCGGCGCACGTCCTCGGACTGGGCCGCCACCACCAGGACCAGGGCCGGGCGCTCCACCTGCAAGGCCCGGAGGATGGGATCCGACTGGGCGGGCTGGCCCTGGATGTTCACCGGAAGGCCGGTTCCTGGCGCTTGGCCCAGGAGAGGCAGGGTGGCCGGGCCGCCGGGCAGGTAGCCCGCCTCGCTCATCAGGGGCACAGCCTCCCGGACGCCCGCACCCCGCAGCCGGGTCGCGGCCCGTTGGATGAGCCGGCGGGCGCTGGCCGGCCCGCCAGGGAGCTGGCTGACGACCAGGAAGCGGGCTCGCCGTTCCACCAGGTGTTCGAAGACGCCCAGGGCCACCAGGTCCATCTCCCCCGCGGTGGCCGGATCGTAGCTCCAATCCACCAGCACCAGGGACTCCTCGGGCAGCGCCTCGATGGTGGCGTGGGCCTCCAGCAGGCCAGGCCACGCGTGGGGCTCCCCCTGGGAGGAGGGGAAGCCCAGGAAGAGGCCGCCCCCCACGGCAAACAGGAGCAGCCAGGCGATCCAGGGGCGGCGAACCAGGGCCTCGCCCCCGTTTTGGGCCTGGGCCGGGGGATCGGCCAGCTGCACATCCTCCCGGAAGGCCCCCCGCAGCTCCCGCAACTGGGCATCGGGGAGATCCGGCTCCTGAGGGGGTGCGACGGTGGTCTCCAGGCCGGCCCAGGCCAGGTCATCCGGCTCCAGCAGGCCCTGGAGCCCGGCCAGCCGCCGCTGGGGTGTCTGTCGGGGCGGGCGCACCGCGTCGGCCTCCTCCTGCTCGGGACGGAGCCAGGGCTGGTCCGGAGGCAGCTCTGGGCCTTCCTGGGCGGAGGGCTCCTGGGGCCGAAGCCAGGGCTGCTGGGCCAGGAGATCCTCCTCGGGGGAGTGATCCTCTGGGCCCTGGGGTGGGGTCGCTGGCTCGGCGTCCTCCGGTTCGGGCGGCAGGTGAAGGAGGGTGCCGCAGTGGGCGCAGTATGCCGCGTCGGCTGGATTGGGCTGTCCGCAGTGAGGGCAGAGTGGCTGGCTCATGAGGGCGTTCGCATCAGCGGTTGCGCAGGTAGAGGGTGAATCCGGTGAGCACCGCGGCCAGCCCCACGCCCAGGAGAGCGCCCCGCAGGGCCGCCATGACCGGCCAGATCAGCAGCCAGTCCACGAAGTCGACGAAGATCCCGGGCAGGTTGGCCTGGGTGAACGGGGTCTGCACCAGGAGGGTCAGGAAGACGCCCAGGAGGATCCAGACGCCTCCAGGATGGCTCAGGCGTAGAAACCGATAGGCGGCGGCCATGAGAAAGAAGGCAGTGAGGGCGAAGAGAGCCGCCTGGCTGGGGGCGATGATGCTGTCGAAGATCCACTCCATGACCGGGCTGGTGGTCCCGGACGGGGCCAGGAGGCCCATGACCAGCACCACCAGCATCACCCCGATGAGGAACAGGCTCAGGACCCACTCCTCCTGCCCCTTGGCCACCTTCCACAGGTGCACCAAGAGCACGTTGGCCAGGCCCAGGAGCAGGGCGAAACCGCTCAGGAGCAGCACCCAGCTGTAGAGGAGGGTGGCGTAGGGGCGGGTGCCGGGCCAGAGATTGGCCCGATCCACCAGCACCAACAGGGCGGCGCCGGTGGCGATCAGCAGGCCGATTCGGTTGGTCCAGGTGGCGTTCGGGCTGAACATTTGGGCCGAGATGACAGGGTGCAGGGTTCGGGACACCGGAGGGCCGATTCGGCCTCAGAGCAAGGCGGCCAGGAGCAGCGCCAGGGCCAGGAGCACGGCCAACCCCGCCTCCAGCTGGGCCGACCAGTCCGCCTCTGCAGGCGGCCTGGGCTCCCTCTGCGGCTCCGGGCGGAAGAGGGGCTCGGCCAGGGCGAAGGGGAGCTGCTCCAGGGCCTCCTCCTCGCTGCCCGGGGCGGCCAGGGGGGTGAGCATCCAGGCCATGCCCGGTGTGAGCTGCCTCCCCAGGAGAGTCGCCGGCCTGGCTGGCGCCTCGGCCAGGTTGAGGCTGGCGGCGTAGGTGGCCAGGTCGTTGCCCCCGTACCAGACGGACAGCCCCGGGGGAAGTCCCTGGGTGGGCTGCCACTGGAGCAGGGCCAGGAGCCAGCGAGAGCCTTCCCCGCCCACCACGATGCGCGGCTGGGCCACCCCCAGGGGGTAACGGCTCAGCCGGTTCAACGCCTGGAGGCTGGCCAGCTCGTCCGGGCGCAGCTCGGTCAAACCCAGGGCCAGCGCCGCTGGCCGCCCGGCCTCCAGATGCCGCTCCAGGGTCTGCTCCCACAGGGCGATGAGCTGGCTGGTGGTGGGGCTGGCGGTCATAGCTGTGAACCGAAACGGGTGGGCGGTGCGGGCTCCCCTGGTGAGGCGGCCGAAGCCCCTCGAGCCAAGAGCTCGGCCAGCCGCGCCTCCAGAGCGGCGGGGCCGTCCGGGTGGCTGAGCAGCCGGGCCCAGGCTGGCCAGGCCTCTGGCGCCAGGTCCGCGGCCAGGGGTTGGAGCAGGAGCATGAGCTGCCCTGCCAGAAAGGCCAGGGGCCGATGTCCGCTGAGCAGGAGGAGCGCGGGCAACAGCTGCTGGCGCTGGGCCAGGGCGGCCAGGCTCGCTTCCAGGGCGGGTGTCCAGAGGGTGGCGGTGCGGTCGATCTCCTGTGACATGGCTGGCATTCTACCATAAAGTGGGGCAAACGTCAGTGTGGCGGAGCGGGCTCCTGGGCGGGCCAGAGCCCCCTGGAGGCCCCCGGCGCCCCGGAGGGAGAAGGCCGGAAAGTGCGCCCAGTGCCGGATCTGGAATGGGGATTTTCCAGGACTATGGTATACTTACCCCCGATTTCACCGGCTCACCCGAGCTCCTCAGCCACCGCCACCTTCCATCGGAATCAACGCCAAACGCACATGGACGCCATGGACATTCACCCGTCGACTGCCCACGTTTGCCCAGGCCCTGCCAGGGCTTGGCGCCGCCTTGGGACGGCCCTGCTGCTTCTCCTGGTCCTGGGGCTCCTGGCCGGCTGTGGACCGGCCAAGCCGAAGCCCACGCCCACGCCCACCAAGACGCCCGTCCCCGTGGCCCAGGCGACCCCAGCCCCGCCCACAGAGACCCCCACGCCGCCACCGCCCCCCACGGACACCCCGCCCCCGGCCCAGCCCACTCCCACTCCCCTCCCGGACAACATCTCGCCCTTGACCGGCCTGCCCGTAGCGGATCCAGCCCGGCTGAAGCGTCGCCCCATCATCGTCTGCGTCAACAACGACGCGGTGGGGCGCTCCGCCCACTACGGCCTGAGCAAAGCGGATATCGTCTACGAGTACATCGTGGACGGCTACACGGTGACCCGCCTCTCCGCCATCTACCAGAGCCAGGAGGCGGAGCGCATCGGCCCGGTGCGCAGCGCCCGCAAGCCCAACATCTGGATGACCTACATGTACGATGGGGTGCTGGCCTGCTCCGGGGGCAGCGACGAGATCCGCTACCTGTTGAAGAACGAGGTGGGCTTCCCCTACCTGGACGCGGACATCGACGACCCCAGCAACACCCGCTACTTCGACAACCTGGGCACGGACTACCGCACCCGGCTCCAGGCCAGCACGGAAGGAGTCCGGGCCTGGCTGCGGGACACCGGGCAGGAGAAGGAATGGCGCCGGGATGGGTTCTCCTTCAGCCAGGAGCCGCCCGCGGATCCTGCAGGCCAGGCCACGGTGATCCGCATCGCCTATCCCGGGGGCAACAGCGTGGAGTGGCGCTACGACCCTGGCCAGGGAGGCTACCTGCGCTGGCAGGGGGGCGTGCAGCAGTTCGATCCCCTGACGGACCAGCCCATCCTGGCCAAAAACGTGGTGGTGATGGCCGCCAAACACACGCTGACCGACATCGTGGAGGACAGCCTGGGCACCAAGAGCGTGGACATCGACCTCTACGGCTTCGGGGATCTGCGGGTATTCCGGGACGGCCTGGTCTACGAAGGGACCTGGCGGGCCAACGACCAGAGCCTGCCCCGCTGGCTGGGCCCTGGGGAGCAGATCATCTCCCTGAAGCCCGGCCAGACCTGGGTGCAGGTGGTCCAGGAGATCACAGACGTCAGCTACGAGTGAGAGAGCGTCCGCCCTAGGGCCAGTCCGCATCCCCGAAGGGGGCGCTCCCGTCCGGGACGAGGATGTAGTGCCAGCCCTGGTCGGCCAGGGGCACACAGTCCACCAGCCGATAGCCAGCCTGGAAGCTCGTCTCCAGGGCCTGTCGCATGAAGAAACGCCAGGCCAGGAGCAGCTCCAGGCTGGTTGCGCGGATGGCCGAGACGCTCTCGGGCAGAGGCACGGCCAAGGGACGTCCGTCCAGTGCGGGGAGCGGCTCCGGGGGGCGGCGCAGGTTCGCGTCGCCCTCTTTCGCGTCCACCTCCGCGGGAGCGGTGGGGAGGATCTGCAGTGGGATGGTCGTCCAGTCCGGGTCCTGGCGGGGCCGGGCCAGGGCGTGGCGCACCCGACGGCTATCGATGCGCCAGTCCACCTGGCAGCGGTCGCTGGGCATGCCCGCGTTCAGGGCGTCGGTCATCACCCCGTAGACGTTGCGCAGGTAGGTCTGGCAGGTGGCGCCCAGCCGGTGGATGTTCAATGCCCCGTTGACCCGCTGCAGGGGATCGTAGGTCCAGGTCACCCAGGTGGCCACCCCCTGCTCCAAGAGGGCCCGGCGCTGGGCCAGCTTCAGGCGCAGGCCCAGCCCGTGGCCCTGCCACTCCGGCAGGATGCCCACCATGTGGCTGCAGTGTTTGGGCAGCCACCGCCCCTCCCGGTCCTGGACCAGGCCGGGCCACCCCAGCAGGATGCCCACCATGCCGTCCAGCTCTGGCGGCCCTTCCGGCGCGAAGGCCCCCAGAAGCAGCCCCCCGTTCTTCATCTGGGTGATGAGCACGTGGGTGGGCACCACGTCCAGGTCGTCGCTGTTCCAGACTCGGCGCTGCACCTCCTGGAAATGCTGGCACTCCTCCAGGTTCCTCAAGGGGCGAATTTCAATTCCATCGCTCATCGCTGACCCGTCCTCTCTTCCGCGCCGGCGATCCAGGTGATCCGGCGGTCAAAATATCCCGATGATCAAGGCCGGGGGATGCCAGGTTGAAGAGCTTCCGGCTGTGAAAACTCAGCCCAGGGGCCGACCACGCGGTCACCGCCGCTGGAAAAGGGCGATGGCCGTCACGCGGCTGGTCTGGGGGTAGAGATCCACAGGCTGGAGCTTGGTCAGATGGAAACCCTGCTCCTGGACCCCGGCCAGCCCTCGAGCGAGGCCAGCCAGGTCGTCAGTCACCACCGCCGCCCGACGCACCCCCATCCGGGCCATGGCCGGGAAGAGCCCCGGATCCAGCCGGCCCTTCGGCGGCGTCAAGATGGCGACTGTAGCCCGGTAGCCTTCCTGGGCCAGATGGGGCAGGGCTTTCTCCGGCGGCCAGCGGAAGGCGCTGGCGTTCTCCAGCTCGGCCAGGTTCTGCTCCAGGGCGGCAAAGGCCAGATCGTCCTCCTCCACCGCCAGGACCAGGCCCACCTCCGGCCCCAGGAGCAGGGAGAAGAGCCCCACCCCGGCCCAGAGATCCAACAGCTCGTCGTAGGGCTGGACGGCCAGGAGATCCCCGGCGATGAAGGCCAGGGCCTCGTTGCCCACCAGGTGGGGCCAGAGGAGGCGACGAGAGGCGTCCTGGGGCGGGTAGACCAGCAGGGTGCACCCGCCCACATCGGTGCGGTAGCCCCAGTCACCCACCAGGGCCTCCAGCCCGCCGGGCGTGCGCAGCAACACGCTGACCGGCCATTCCAGCTCCAGCTCCGGCCCGGCCTCCCCCCGGCCTTCCAGGAGGATCAGGCCCTGGAAGCCCTCCTCCGCCTCGGGAGCGGTCCCCACGGCCAGCTCCACCCTGGTCAGCTCCCGAGCCAGCTGAGCACCGGTCTCCGGGTCCAGGGAGAGGGCCTGGAAGAGGTCGTCCAGGGCGGGGCTCATGAGCAGGCAGGCGTCCACCGGGAGGGCCCCATCCGGGCGAGCGGGCAGGCAGAGACGCCCCTGGCGGTCCAGCTGGAAGCGCATCTGGGTCCGGTAGCCGTAGGTCAGGACGGCCCCTTCCTCGGGGCTGTCCGGGTCACCCAGGGCGATGACCTCCTCCACCAGAGGCAGCTCCCCCTGGGCGTCCGGCCGAAGACCGCCCAGGCGCACCAGCTGGTCCACCACGAGGCGCCGCTTCCACTCCAACTGCTGGGGATAGTCCAGGTGCTGCCACTGGCAGCCAGCGCAGCGGGGTTCGCCCTGGGGGTTCAGAAGCGTGCCGTCGGGCAGGGTGACGGGGCGGGGCGGGCCGAAATAGGGGCAAGGGGGTGTCACCCGGTGGGGGCTGGCCGTGAGCACTGCCGCCAGCTGGCCCCGAGCCCAGCGTTTCTGTTCCTGGGTGATGCGGACCCGCACCCGCTCGCCGGGGAGGCCGTCGGGCACGAAGACAAGCTTTCCCGTTTCCGGGTGGCGGCCGATGGCCTCGCCGCTGGCGGCCATGCCGGTCAGGGTCAGCTCCAGGAGCGGGGTGGATTCAGGGGAGTCGGTCATGGTCGCCTCGTAGTATGGGCAGTGGATAGGCCGGGCCGTCGGGGGCGACGGGGTGGCTCCATTGTACCCAGCGCTCTCGGGTCCGCGCAAGCGTGGACGGGGGAGCGTTCCACCCCTGTGGCAACGCCCGGCTTTCGTTGAAGGGCCCGAACTTTCGTGCTAAAATGACCGGGCTTCCGCTTGTCCGCCCCGCCGGCCGCCCAGGCGGAGGAGCAATCCTCTCCTGGAGCGCCTCCTGGGGGCCGCCGGAAAGCCCAACAAGATCGACGGAGAGTGCCTCTGTGCCCCTGCAACTGCCCGAAACCTTCGCCTTCAGCCAATCCAGCCTCCAGGCCTACCAGGACTGCCCCCGGCGTTTCTGGCTGACCTTCGTGCAGCAGCTGCCCTGGCCGGCGGTGGAGGCGGCGCCGGTCCAGGACTTCGAGCAACGCATGCGCCTGGGCGAGCGCTTCCACCAGTTGGTCCAACGCCGGGAGCACGGCATGGATGCGGATCTCCTGGCCCAGGCCCTGGAGCCCCCTCTGGATGGCTGGTTCCAGGCCTATCTCCAGCACCGCCCCCTGGACCTGCCCACCGATTTCACCGAGGTGGAGCGGGTGCTGAGCATCCCTTTCGGCAATCCCCTGGGGCGCTATCGCCTGGCCGCCAAGTACGACCTCATCGCGGTGGAGCAGGGGGCGGCCGGGAGGCCCGGCCGGGTGGTCATCGTGGACTGGAAAACCACGGCCCGCCCCACACCCAGGCAGATCCTGGAGCAGCGCCTGCAGACCGTCGTCTACCCCTTCGTCCTGGTGGAGGCCAGCGCCGCCCTGCCCTGGGGCCCGGTGGAGCCGGAGCAGGTGGAGATGCGCTACTGGTTCACCGCCGCGCCGGAGGCCCCGGTGGTCTTCTCCTACAGCGCGGAGCGCCACGCGGCGGCTCGCAACCAGCTCCAGGCCCTGTTCACGGAGATCCTGGAGGGCGAGGAGGAGGCGGACTTCCCCAAGACGCCGGACACGGAGGCCAACCGACGCCGCCTGTGCAATTTCTGCGTCTACCGCAGCCGCTGTGACCGGGGTGTCCTCCCGGGCAGCCTGGCGGAGCTGGAGGCCGGCGCCCCGGAGTTCTTCGCGGTGGACCTGGCCACGGCCCTGGAGTTCACCCTGGACGATGTGGAAGAGCTGGCCTTCTGAGCCCCTGCGACCATGACCAAACCCTGGAACCTCCTCCCGCCTGTTCAACCACCCCCAGAGCTGCGCGCTGCCGTGGGCGGCCATCCCCTGGTGGCCCAGCTCCTGGCCCAGCGCGGCCTCACCGACCCGGCGCGAGCCCGGGCCTTCCTGGATCCCGAGGCCTACACCCCTGCGTCCCCCACCGCCCTGGTGGGGCTGGATCGGGCCGCCCACATCCTGCACCAGGCCATCCGGGATGGGGAGAACATCCTGGTCTGGGGGGATTTCGATGTGGACGGCCAGACCAGCACATCCCTCCTGGTGGCGGCCCTCCAGCAGCTGACCGGCGTGGAGCGGGTGCGCTTCCACGTGCCCAACCGCTTCAGCGAGGGGCACGGCATCCGGGTGGAGAGCCTGGAACGCTACCTGAACGACCCGGACTTCCTGCCGGACGTGCTCCTGACCTGCGACACAGGCATCACGGATCGGGCGGGGGTGGGCCTGGCCAAGGAGCGGGGCCTGACCGTGGTGGTCACGGATCACCACGACCTGGGCGAGGAGTTCGCGGGCCATCCCCTGGGGCAGGAGCCGCCGGTGGGCGAGTCCCCGGAGCAGGCCGGGCGGGAAAGCGTGCGCCGGGCCGACGCCATCGTCAACCCCAAGTTCCTGCCGGAAGGGGATCCCCTGCGCACCCTGCCGGGCGTGGGGGTGGTCTACAAGCTGGTCCAGCGCCTCTACCAGCTGGCCGGGCGTCCTGGCGAGGCGGACCAGTTCCTGGATCTGGTGGCCCTGGGCATCGTGGCGGACGTGGCCGAACAGGTCCACGACACCCGCTACCTGCTCCAGCGCGGGCTGGAACGCCTGCGTCGCACCCAGCGCATCGGGCTCAAGGCGCTGATGGACGTGGCCCGCATCCATCCGGAACGGGTGGACGCGGAGTCCATCGGCTTTCAGCTGGGGCCCCGGATGAACGCCCTGGGGCGACTGGAGGACGCCACCGTGGCCGTGGAGCTGCTCACCACCCGGGACGCCATCCGAGCCGGTCAGCTGGCGGCCAAGATGGAGCGGTTGAACCAACAGCGACGACTCCTCACCAGCCAGATCACGGCCATGGCCTTCGAGATGCTGGAGCGCAACCCCAAGCTGCTGGACTTCAACGCCATCGTCCTGGCCCATCCCAACTGGCACGCAGGCATCGTGGGCATCGTGGCCTCTCGCCTGGTGGAGGAGTACGGAAAGCCGGCGGTGCTCCTCTTGAACCCGCCTGGGGAGCCAGCCCGGGGCAGCGCCCGCAGCGTGCCGGGCGTGGACATCGGCGGGGCCATCGCCGCCTGCAGCCACCTGCTCCTGGGCCACGGCGGCCACCCGGGCGCGGCAGGCGTCACCCTGGAGGCGGAGAAGATCGACGCCTTCCGACGGGAGCTGCACCGCCAGATCGAGAAGCACCGCACGGCGGAAGGGCCGCCAGGTCTGTTCATCGACGCGGAGCTGCCCTTCCAGGAGCTGAGCATGTCCGTGGCCGAGCAGGTGGAGCGCCTGGCCCCCTTCGGGAACGGCAATCCCCGCCCCCGCTTCCTGAGCCGAGGGCTGATCGTGGCCGAGGACCGCCGGGTGGGCAAGGATGGCAGCCATCGCCGCCTGCTGCTCCAGAGCCCGGACGGCAGCAAACAGCCGGTCATCTGGTTCCGGGGGGCGGACGTGGAGCTGCCCTCGGGGCCCATTGATTTCGTCTACACCCTGGGCATCAACGAATACCGGGGGGAGCGTTCCCTGCAGCTGGGGTACGTGGCCAGTCGTCCGGCGCAGCAGGAGCAGGCCATCGCCGTCCCCGGGCCGGGCCGGGCCGTGCAGGTCCACGACCTGCGCCAGGCGGCCATCCGCCGAGCCGACCTGCCCGGGCCCGAGCAGGCTGCCTGGTACGCGGAGGGGACGAAGCTGGGAGAGGTGGCCTACCATCCGCGCCTGGAGCTGGCCGCCGAGGGGGGACGGGGTGGCTCCCTGGTGCTCTGGAGCGTGCCCCCCTCCGGAGAGCTGCTGGCCTGGCTGCTGGAGACGGCCCGGCCGGATGTGGTCTACCTGTGCGGCCAGCTCACCAGCGACGATTCTCTGGAGGGCGTCCTGAAAGGCATCGCGGGGATGGCCAAGTACGCGCTGAAACGGGACCAGCGGCTGCCCATGGACCGGCTGGCCGCTCGCCTGGGCACCACCGAGGCGGTGATCCGCCACGGGCTGCTCTGGCTGGAGGCCAAGGGGCTCATCCGCCTAGTGGAGTGGGAGGAATCGGACAGGGTCCGCATCGCCATGGGCCTGGGCGCGGACGCAACCCGAAGCCGCAGGCTCCTCCAGGCGGAGTTGGACGAGCTGCTAGGGGAGGTCCGGGCCTACCGCCGTTTCTTCCAGAGGGCCGGGCTGAAAGAGCTGGGCCTGAGATCCTAGGGCCTCTCTTGAAAAAAGAACGACACCGACGCAAGCGCCGGTGTCTGTGGAGGAGTAGAGTGAATCGGTGGCCTGTACAGGGACGGCCTGCCGGGTCTCAGCTGGTCGACGAAAAATAGCTGGAGAGGGAGTTGGAGAAAGAGGAATCAGGCTGACCGGACGAACGGCGCAGGCGGCGGCCGGGACTGGCGGACCGCCAGTTCTGGTTCACCTTGTGCTTGACCCCATGAGTGCGCAGAACCTGGCGGATGGTCTCCACGCTGATCCGTTCCACGATCCCCTCTCGGATCAGGTACTTGCGGAGCCGCTGCAGGGACCACTGGGAAAAAGGCAGCCCCAGCTCTCGAGGATCGGTCTTGGCCGCCTGGACGATCTTGGCCCGCTGGGCCTCGCTGAAAACCGGGGGCCGCCCTGGAGATTTCCCGCTGCGCAGGCCCTCAATGCCCTCCGCGTTGAAGCGATGGATCCATTTGCGGATGTTGATGGGATGCAAGCCCACCTCTCGACTGATCTCCTGCACCCGGTGCCCCTGGGCGGAGAGCAGGATAATGAGCAACCGCTGGACGGGCAGATCCCCCTCTGGGTGTTGAATCATCTGTTCGATCTGAACCCACTCCTCTTCTGTCAAATCACGAACATATAGGGCCATGTGAATTCTCCAGGGTGTTCTTCGATGTGCTACGGCGATGCCACTGGATTGGGATTTCTACGTCGCTCACCTTACAGCCTCTCAAGCGCTGGGAGCGGCGGTAGCCTGTAAGCTCAAACAGATCTCACGGCTCCGGGAGTTCGCTCCCGGGAGCAAAACCGACAGACGGGATCCGCCCTTGTCTCGACAAGATAGTGCCGATTTCTGGACTCAGTGTACCAGTGGGGCCTGCCAGAAAATATAGTACTTTGGCCCGTTCCTCTCTGGGTAAACCGTACTGGCATACTTGCTTTTACGGAGAGACAGAGGCCCCCTGGGCCGCACATCCAATGGCGGAGCGGCGATCTGTTAAGTGGCCTTACGCGAGCAGGGAGACTTCTGGAAGGCAATCGCCTCAAACGGCGGATCCGTGGAGCGGGGAAGAAAGGGGAGTGAGGAACGCGGGGAGAGCCCACAGGCTGGGAAGGGGCCTTGAAAGCGATTTGGCCCCCCAGGGAATTTCAACTACAATGGAGCACCAGCCAATTGAGGCGTCAACCACACCGAAGCAACAGCCGTTCGGTGCGAATCAAAACAGGAGAGGTGCTGCCATGACCGGTCAAGAGGCCCTGCAACTTGTACGCCAGATGCTGAAAGCTGCCAGCGAGGAAGAGCTGGAACAGATCGTCTCGTTGAACTTGTCGCGCCTGGACGGAACCTTCTTCGGCGTGCTCAACCAGTCCGTGGAGCAGCTGCGCCGGGAAGGGAAGCCCCAGATCGCCGAGGCCCTGCAGCGCCTGGGGGATCGCCTGGTGCGCATGCGGACCTTGATCTGAGAATAGCTGAGCCGGGGCGCCCACCCAAGACCCATGCAAAAAAGGCGCTGGGGAATCGATTCCCCAGCGCCTTTTTGTCGTCCCGCCCGGCTGTCCGTCGCACCGTCTGCTAGGCGTCCATCCGGAAGAAGTGGCTGGCGGCGTTCCATAGATTGCGAAGGCTGAACTTGGTGGGATGCACCCGGCGGCTGATGGCGTACCCCTTCCAGGCCTTGTGGATGAACCAGTAAATGCCATCGATGACCGGGTTGTGGGGCGCTCGGATCAGCAACCGGATCAGCGGCTCCATCCAGGGGAACTCCACCCCGATGGCGAACCAACGCTGCAGATGCTCCACCTGCCGAGCCTCCGCCTCGTTCTCCCGCACCAGGATGGAGCGATCCCAGGCGATGGTGGGGATGTCGTCGAAGGTGCCCACCATGAAGCCGTTCTCCTGGGTGAACTGGCCCAGCTCCGTTCCAGGATAGGGCTGGAAGATGAAGGCGTGGGCGTAGGAGATGCGGGCCTGGGCGTTCAGGCGCATGGTGTCCAGGTCGTCCTCCACGGTGGAGGTGGGCAACCCCAGGATGTTGGTGGAGGTGATGTGGATGCCCGCGTCCCGGCAGAGGTTGCCGGCCTGGATCATCTGCTCCCGGGTCATGCGCCGCTTGAGCAGCTTGGTGCGGATGCGGTCGTTGGCTGCCTCGATCCCCATGCTGACCGTGCTGCAGCCCGCTTTCTTCAGCAGATCCACCTTGTGGGGCCCCCGCACGATCAGGTCCGCCTTCACGTTGGCGAAGAAAGGCAGGCCCACTTCCTTGGGCCACTTCTCGGCGAACTCTTCCAGCCAGTCGTCGAAGATGACGAAGAGGTCGTCGATGAAGACCACGTGCTCCAGGGGCCACTGGGAGCGAACCCAGTTCACCTCTTCGATGATGCTGTCCACCGGCCGCTGGGAGCCCCGCTTTTCGCCCTTGTAGATCTGGTAGTAGGCGTGGTTGAAGCAGTAGGTGCACTGGTAAGGGCAGCCTCGAGACGCCAGGAAGTGCTTCACCGGCGCGTCCCGGAGATAGGCATGCTTGTCGTAGATGAGATGGCGGTCCGGCAGGGGCAGCGCGCCCAGATCCCGGATCAAGGGCCGCACTGGGTTCTTGACGATCTCGCCGTCGATCTTGAACCACCAGTTGGGGATGTCCGGTTTGACGCCGCCGTTCTCCAGGGAGTCCATCAGGTCGGCGATGGGGCCTTCCCCCTCGCCCACGCAGAGGGCATCCACGCCAGGCTCCTCGATCATCTCCGGGAAGAAGGTGGGGTGGGGACCGCCGAAGATGGAGTAGACCTTCTTCCCGTTGAGCCGTTCTCGAATGCGGCGGTTCAGGTCGAAGTAGTAGGTGTGGGAGCCGGTCATGACGCTGTAGGCCACCACATCCGGCTCGTAGTCGTAGGCAAACTGCACCGGATCCTCCTGGGCCGCGATGGCCAGGGCCACATCGTGCCCAGCCTCCCGCAACACCGATGACAGGTGCATGATGCCCTGCGGCTCGTAGTCCACCTGTTTTTCCACGAAAAGTACGCGCATGGCTTCGCCCCCCTATCAGCTAATCCTGCTCAACCTGGATTCCAGCACGGTATCTGTTCCAGCACGGTATCTGGCAAGGCGCTTGTCGGCCAGAATTTTATCAACAAATTTAGAAAAACCACCTGGCGCCCATCATACTTGGTGACACCCGCTTTGTCAAACAAAGTGCAGAAGGCGGCCAGCAAGGGTGCACCTCAACAAGATGCAGCTCACAAGATGCAAAGCCCACAAGATACAAAAAGACCGGAGCGAACTTGCCACTGTCGTTCCGGTCTTTTTGTCAGAGCTCTCGGTTCTGTCTGCAAGGTCGGGGCGAGAGGATTTGAACCTCCGACCTCTTCAACCCCATTGAAGCGCGCTACCGAGCTGCGCTACGCCCCGACATTGGAGATCAGTATAGCACGGGTCCGGGGTCTGGATCAAATTTCTGTCCCCAGTGACGGGCTCACGGCTCCCCCAGCCGACTGCCCAGGAAGCCCCGAGCCCCCCGCAGGAACTCCTCTGCGGACAGGGCCCGCTTGCCGGCCGGTTGCACCCGCTTCAGGAGCAGAAGCCCCTGACCTGTGCCCACGGCCGGCCCTTCGGGCGTCTCCACCACCTCTCCCGGCTCGGCCTGGCCCGGCCGCACTTCCGCTTCCCAGATCTTGAACGGCTGGCCCTTCCACGTGGTGAAGGCGCTGGGCCAGGGCGTGTAGGCTCGGGTCATGCGTTCGATGAGCACGGCGGGCTGCCGCCAATCGATGCGTCCATGCGCCTTCTTGACCAGGGAGCAGACGCTCGGCTCCCCGGGCAGCTCCTCCTGGGGTGTCGGTGGGATGGTCCCGGCCAGCCAGTGGGGCAGGGTGCGCACCAGCAGCTCCGCGCCTTGCTGGGCCAGGCGATCCCCCAGGCTGGCCGCGGTCTCTTTGGGCAGGATGGGCTGCCGGGCCTGGGCCAGGACCGGGCCGGTGTCCATGCCTTCGTCCATGAGCATGATGGTGACGCCCGTCTCTTCCAGGCCGTCCAGGATGGCCGCGGTGATGGGAGAGGCGCCCCGGTAGGCGGGAAGCAGGCTGGCGTGCACGTTGATGCAGCCGAACTCCGGGATGGTCAACACGGAGGGGGGCAAGATCTGGCCGTAGGCGGCCACCACCACCAGATCCGGAGCCAGGGCTTCCAGCGCGGCGATGGATTCCGGCTCCCGGCGCAGACGCCCGGGCTGGAGCACCGGCAGCCCCTGGCTCAGGGCGTACTCCTTCACCGGGCTCTGGAGCACTTTCCGCCCTCGGCCCTTGGGCCGGTCCGGCTGGGTGACCACCGCCACCACCTGCCAGCCATGGGCCGGCCCCTGCTGGTGAAGGGCTCGCAGGCTGGGCACCGCGAAGTCGGGCGTCCCCATGAAGACGATGCGGACGGTGGGTTTCCTGGGCTGGGCAGCGCGGTTCGTTGACTCACTCATGGCTGCATTGTAGCACAGGAGCCAGGGCGATCCGCAACCCGACGACAGCCCAGCAGGCCTGGTCGCAACCTAGAAACATCCCAAAAAAGAGGGGCTGATTGGCTGGGGGACGCCAATCAGCCCCGGCTCAGGATGTGTACGAGGGGATCGCTTCCAGCATGGTCCGGATCCAGGCGGATCTCCGTCCCCTGGCCGCCTTCCGCCTGGATCCGGGGTCGGTTCCCGCCCGGGGTCAAGCCCTCGTCCTACGCCGCCCAAGCCTGGCCAATGACAGGCCCACTGGGGGCCGCTCCTGGCGCGGAGAAGGCGGCGCTGGAGCTGGTCAAGACCAGGAACACGAAGAGCGCGATGGCGAGCATGTTGACGCCGATGCGAAACAGCTTGACGGACATGCCTGTTCTCCTATCCTGCCAGCTCTCCTGCCTGGGGATGGAGACCGCAACGAGCCTGCTCCTTTCGGAAAGGCTGGTGGACATCCCCGTGCTCCAAGGGACAGTGTGTCAAGAGATAGGGTGACAAGGCAGGGTGGCGCCAGCAGACCAATCGGGCTGGACCGGGCTCCAGCCCAAGATTTCGTAAGCGAGATAGCCGGATCCAAAGTACTCCTGGCGGGGAATCTGCGCAATGGTACCTAGGAACATTGGCTGGTACCACGAGCGTCTGGCGCGAGGCCGGACAATCGCTATACTGGGAAAGCAAAGGGGCCAGGAAGTGAGACCACAAGCAGCCCCCGCACAGGAAGACGAGTAGGGATCAGGCTCGTTGCAGCCCCCGGAAGGGAGAGAAAGTCCGATGACCCGCATGCACACCCTCGATCCAGGACGGACAAGGCGCTCCGTTGGCAGCCTGCTGACCGAAGAGCACGGCCAGTCCCTGGTCATCATGTCCCTGTTCATGACCGTCTTCATCGGCATGCTGGGGATCGTCCTTGACCTGGGTCGGGGCTACATCAGCTACCGGGAGATGCAGGTGGCCGCGGACGCCGCAGCCATCGCTGGCGCCCGGGCCCTGGCCGACGGCTTCGGCGAATCCTTCGTCACCACCCGGGCCCAGGAGCTCCTCGCCGCCAACGGAGCGGACACGGACCTCTCCATCGTCACCGTGACCGACGGCAGCCAGGTGACGGTGGAGGCCAAGGCCGAGGTGGAGACGGTCTTCGCCAAAATATTGGGGCTGGACAGCATCTCTGTGAGTGCAGAGGCGAAGGCGCTCTACGGCGCGGCGGCGGAAGCGGACAACCTGATGCCCTTCGTGGTCGAGAAAGACACATGGGTCCTCGGGGAGACCGTGGAGTTGTGGGGAAACTCTTCCGGGGCTGGCAACTTCGGCTGGGTACATTGGAGCGGGCAAGTGCCTTCCACCCCCACCCTGCAGGCCAACATCGACGATCCATCCCGCAGCGACACCGTCCACATCGGGGATCAGGTCAGCGGCCACCCGGGAGTCTCCTTCAACGCGGTGCGCAACAACCTGAACGCCTGGATCGGAAGCCCGGTCACCGTCATCCTCTACGACCCCGCGGAGGTCACCGGTGCAGGGGCGAACCTGAAATACGTAGCTCGAGGATTTGCCCGCTTCGTCATCACCAGCACCGTTTCCCAGGGGGCCAACAGCAAGATCTACGGCTACTTTGTGGAGTACGTGGGAGCGGGGAGCGAAGTCGACCCTACGTCCACCATCGGGATCAAAATGATCGACCTCGCGGATTAGCCCAGGGAATTGCCCGGCCACAGCCCATCCCGGATCCAGCGGCGCCCTCCCAGCGTGGGGGCGCTGTTTCGCGCCCGGAGGAGCTCCATCCGGAAACTTTTTCCCGCCACGGACGTATTGCCTTGTGCCAGAGAGTTCAGACCCTTCCCCCGAAGACTGAACGCCCTGGCGCCAGACCAGCCGGGCCCATCGACTACCTGGGGGATGCCAAACCCCGCCGCACAGCCCAGCGTTCACGGCAATCAGCAATCAGTGAGGAACAGACCATGCCAGAAGAGACCAACCAGCCTGAGATGGAGAATCCGAAGAGCCCCACCCCGGAGGAGCGCCCCCAAGAGGGCGCCGAGCCCGAAGCGGAGGCTCAGGTGGAGGTGGAGAACATGGCCGAGGAGCCCACGCCAGCGGAACGGGTGGCCAGCGCCGCTCGAGAGCAGGCGGAGGCCGCCGCGGAGGCCCTGCGCCGAGGCGAGTTCATGCGGGACGTGGCGGTGGACCCCAACGCGGACAGCGACGACCGGCTCATCGCCATGCTCTGCTACGCTTCCCAGATCCTCATCCCGGGCATCATGCCCATCCTGGTGCTGCTCAGCGAAAGCAGCCGCAACCGACCCTTCCAGCGCTACCACGCGGTCCAAAGCCTGGCCCTGATGGCGGTCTTCGTCCTTCTCGCCCTGGCCGTGTCGGTAGGGACCCTCATCCTTTCCTGGATCCCGATCATCGGCTGGCTGGTGGGGCTGGCCGTGCTCTGCCTGAGCCCCATCGCGGTGCTCATGGCCTACATCGCCCTGGTCTACTACGGCTATCAGGCCTACCAGGGCAAGCGCTTCGCCATCCCCGGCCTGACTGCCTTCCTGAAGGACCAGGGCTGGCTCAAGGAGGCGTAGGCTCCAAGCCAACCAACCACATCACAGACGCGCTCAGGCCGCCGGGAGATTCCCGGCGGCCTGATGGATCGCG
>CAYQEB010000018.1:36059-54800 GCA_964416395.1 uncultured Caldilineaceae bacterium
CCCAGAGGACGACAGCACCATGACCGTTTCCGAGACCCAAGCCCCCCACGGGCATCAACGCCACGCCCAGGCCACGGGCCTGCGACGCTACCTTCCCTTCCTGGAGTGGCTGCTCCACTACCGGCGAGCAGACCTGACCGGCGACCTGTTGGCCGGGATCATCGTAACCATCATGCTGGTGCCCCAGAGCATGGCCTACGCCCTGCTGGCCGGCCTCCCACCCCAGGTGGGCCTCTACGCCAGCATCTTCCCTTTGATCGTCTACGGCCTGCTGGGGAGCAGCCGGGTCCTGGCCGTGGGGCCGGTGGCCATCGTCTCCCTCCTAGTGGCCACCGGCATCTCTCCCCTGGCCGAACTGGGCAGCCCGGAGTACGTGCAGCTGGCCCTCACCCTGGCCCTGCTGGTGGGGATCGTCCAGCTGCTCATGGGCATGGTGCGCCTGGGCTTCCTGGTGAACTTTCTCAGCCACCCGGTGCTCTCGGGCTTCACCAGCGCAGCGGCCATCGTCATCGGCTTCAGCCAGGTGAAGCATGTCCTGGGGTTCAGCGTCCCCCGCACCGAGTACTTCTACCAGCGGGTGCTCTACACCCTGAATCACCTGGGCGAGACCAACCTGGTCACCCTGGTCATCGGCCTGGGCAGCGTGGCCCTCCTCCTCTACTTCAAATACTCCCTGGGCTCCCTCCTGGGCCGATGGGGGCTGAAGGAGGCCCTGATCATGCCCATCACCAAGAGCGCGCCCCTGGTCGTGGTCCTGGTGAGCACTCTGGCTGTCTGGGCGTTGAAACTCCACGACCAGGCCGGCGTGGCCATCGTGGGAGCTGTGCCGGCCGGCCTGCCGCCGGTGACCATGCCCACCCTGGATCCCAGCGCCTGGCAGTTCCTCCTGCCCACGGCCCTGGCCATCAGCTTCGTGGGCTTCATGGAGAGCATCTCTGTGGCCAAATCCTTGGCCAGCAAGCGCCGGCAGAAGGTGGACGCGGACCAGGAGCTGGTGGCCCTGGGCGCAGCCAACCTGGCCGCCACCTTCACCGGCGGCTACCCGGTGACCGGGGGCTTCAGCCGCTCGGTGGTCAACTTCGCCGCCGGGGCCCAGACGGGGCTGGCCTCCATCATCACCGCCCTGCTCATCGCGTTGACAGTGATCTTCCTCACCCCGCTCTTTTATTTCCTGCCCAAGGCTGTGCTGGCCGCCATCATCCTGGTGGCTGTGGCCAATCTCTTCGATTTCCGCACGGTGAAACACACCTGGCGCTACAGCAAGGCGGACTTCGCCTCCCTGGTGGTCACCTTCGTGGCCGTGCTGGCCATCGGTGTGGAGAAGGGAATCCTGGCCGGGGTGGTCACGGCCATCCTCCTCTTCCTCTGGCGGACCAGCCGCCCCCACATCGCAGTGGTGGGGCGCGTGGGGGAGAGCGAGCACTTCCGCAACGTACTGCGCCATGAGGTGCAGACCTGCCCTCACGTCCTGGCCATTCGGGTGGACCAGAGCCTCTACTTCGCCAACACCCAATACCTGGAGACCGCCATCCTGCAGATGGTGGCGGACAACCCTCGGGTGAGGCATCTGGTGCTGATCTTCAGTGCGGTGAACTTCGTGGACGCCAGCGCTCTGGAGACCCTGGAGGAGCTGAACCGGGAGCTTCGGGACGCGGGGGTGACGCTCCACTTCGCGGAGGTCAAGGGGCCGGTGATGGACCGGCTGAGCGCCATCGGCTTCGTGGATGAGATCGGCCAGGAGCGCTTCTTCCTGAGCACCCACCAGGCCATGCGCCAGCTGGAATGCGTCTGAGCCAGGTCGGAAGCCCAATTCCCCGGCTAACCGCCCAGCTCCTCAAGAAGATCCCGAGCGAACTGGGCTGCATCCGCCGGCAGATCGAAGGTCAACGCCCGGGCCAGGTCGGCTCGGGCCTGTTCGTCCTGGCCCAGGATGTAGCGGGCGATGCCCCGCCCCAGCCAGGAGGCCGGCCGCTCCGGGTCCAAAGCCAGAGCCCGGTCGTAGCTCTCGACAGCCTCGGAGTAGCGCTCCTGGAGGCGCAGCACCAGCCCCAGATTCTCGTGGAAGAGGGGCTCATCCTCCTTCAAGGCCAGGGCCGCCCGGTACTCCTCCTCCGCCTTTCCCCACTCCCCCATCTCGTAGTGGACATCCCCCAGGGAATTGTGCAGCCAGGGATCCGCTGGATCCAGGGCCACGGCCTGCTGGTAGCTGGCGATGGCCTGGGTGTGCTGGCCCATCTCCACCAGCACGTCCCCCAGGAAGGCGTAGTGCAGGGCCGTACCCCCGCCCAGGGCGATGGCTGCCTCCAGATCCGCCTTGGCCTGCTCTAGTCTGCCCTGACGGTAGCTGGCCTGGGCCCGCTGATAGTAGAAATCCCCCAGCGCCGTGATGTCCGAGGAGCCCAGCTCGATGGCCTTGCTGGCATCGGCCACCGCCTGGTCCAGTTGCCCCAGAGCCCGGTAGGCTCGCCCCCGCACGTTGTAGGTCCGAGCGGATTCCGGCGCCTCCGCACCGCCCAGCTGAATGGCCTGGGTGGCGTCATCCACCGCCGCCTGGTAGCGGCCGGTGTAGAGGTTGGCCAGGGCCCGGGCGTGGAGCATGGCCGCCTGCTCCCGGTCACTCAGCCCCTGGCTCAGGGCCACCGCCTGCTCTGCATCCGCCAGGGCTTCCGAGTATTTCCCCTGCTCGCTGTAGATGTAGGAGCGATAGGCGTAGGCAGTGGCCAGGCTCGGGTCCAGGGCGATGGCCTGGTCCAGGTCCGCCAGAGCGGCTTCCCGGTTGCCCTGCTCGCTCAGGACGTAGCCCCGCTGGGCCAGGATGTCCGCCTTCTCCCGATCGTCCGTGGCCAGGGCCAGGGCCTGGGAAAAGTTCAGGCTGGCCTGCTCGTACTCCCCCAGATTCAGCATGGCCTGGGCCAGGCGGTAGTAGGCAGCCAGGAGGTTGCGCCGGCTGTCCAGATCCGTGGCGGCGGCCTCCACCTCCTGCTGCAGGGCCGCCTTCAGGTCCTGGATGGCCTGATCGAAGTGGCGGAGCTGCAGGTGCACGTAGCCGCGACGGGCCAGGGCCTGGGGATGACCTGGCTCCAGGGCGAGGACCCGGTCCAGATCCGCCAGGGCATCCTCCCAGCGGGCCATCTTCACGTAGACCTGGGAGCGTCGGAGCAATGTCAGGAGGTTGTCCGGCTGCCGCTCCAGGATCCGGCCAAGATCAAGGAGGGCCTCGTCCCAGCGCTGGAGGCTGGCCAGAAGCTCTGCTCGGGCCTGGAGGAGGGGAACCGGGTCCACATCGGGCAGGACGCCCCCCTGGAGGAGGGTCAGGGCGGCGGTGTAGTCGGCCAGGGCCTCGTCCGTGGCGCCCTGAAGCTGAAAGGCCTGGGCCCGGCCGGTCAAGGCCTGGAGCTGCTCTTCCGGGGAGGGGTCTCCATCCAGCGCCTGGGTGAACCGAGCCACGGCCTTGTCCGCCTCCCCCTGCTCCAGCGCGGACCGGCCCTGCTGGACGGCCTTGCCAGCCCCACCGCAGGCCGCCAGGATCCCCAGAGCCAGGAGCAGCGTGGCCAGCAAGGCCAGCTTTTGGGTGCGACGAGGTGCAACAGAGTGACTGGGTCCCATGGATGAACGCTCCTCAGCGCCAGAGGGGGCTGTTCCAAGTCGGGGCGGAGAGAGGCGTTGCCTGCCCGCCGTTGTTGGAGCTTGCAAACTTGCCCATCTGGTCTTACGCTATAGTTAAAGCGAGAAGATCCTGTGCTGACACACCCTCGAAGCAGGGCGACCGCTCTACGCCGAGATGCAGAAATTGCTAGCGTGGCGGCGTTCAGGAAAATGAGGATACCAAGGGGCTCCTGGGATCGCCAAATCGAGGGACAGGGCAAGGCGGGATCCCAGTTTTCGCCCTTGCAGAGGACCGAGGAAACCCAGAAAATCGAGGAGGATGGGCATGGTCGATGCACGAGTGCTGGCCTGGGTCTGGATGGTGCTGGCGATTCTCTTCTTTATAGCGGAGATCTTCACCACAGGGTTTTTCATCATCATCTTCGGGGTGGGAGCCCTGCTGGCCAGCCTGGCCGCTTTCCTGGGTGTGGGCTTCGTGGGTCAGCTCCTGGTTTTCGTGGTGGGATCCGCCATCGCCCTCTTCCTCACCCGCCCCCTGGCCGAGCGCATCTCCCAGCCGGAACCCCAAGGGGTGGCCATCGACCGAGTCCTGGGCAAACAGGCGGTGGTCCTGCAGACCATCGACCCCATCGCCAACACGGGCATGGTGCGGGTGGAGACAGAGGAGTGGCGGGCCGAGTCCGCGGATGGCTCCGTGATCCCCAAGGGCTCTGTGGTGGAGGTGCTGGGCGTGGAGGGCGTGCGCCTGAAGGTGCGCCCCCTCTCCCCCGAGACGTCCCAGGCCCCGCCGCCCTGACCCGGGATCGGGCCGGGCCCGCTCCCCTTTCCCGCCTGGAAGGCTGTCCATGACTGGGGCGCTCCCTTGATTTTACCGATCTCGTCGTCGTTTGCGTCGCCATTGATGGCGTTCGTTGCTTTGTCCTCAATTTCTTTTGTCTTCAATTTCGGAAGGTAAAACGCTCCTCTTCCCGCTCGGCACACGCCCCATCGGCAGCCATCTGGAAGAGGGGCCCAGTGGAAGGAGACCACGATGGGTGTCGGAACTATTTCAGCGGTGCTTCTGCTCATTCTGATTGCGCTCTTTCTCTTCATCCTGGCCCTGACCGGCATTCGCATCATCGCGCCCTACCAGAAGGGCGTGGTGGAGCGCCTGGGGCGTTTCCAGCGGATCGCGGACCCGGGCCTGACCCTCATCGTCCCCTTCCTGGACACCCTGCGCAAGGTGGACATGCGGGAGCAGGTGGTGGACGTGCCACCCCAGGAGGTGATCACCAAGGACAACGTGGTGGTGACGGTGGACGCCATTGTCTACTACGAGGCCACGGACCCGGTGAAGCTGGTCTACAACGTGGCCGACTTCATGACCGCGGCCACCAAGCTGGCCCAGACCAACCTGCGCAACGTCATCGGCGAAATGGAGCTGGACCAGGCCCTCACCTCCCGGGATGTGATCAACGCCAAGCTGCGGGATGTGCTGGACGACGCCACGGACAAGTGGGGCGTCCGGGTGGTGCGGGTGGAGATCAAACGCATCGACCCGCCGGCGGACGTGACCCAGGCCATGCACCAGCAGATGAAGGCGGAGCGGGAGAAGCGGGCCGCCGTTCTGGAGGCGGAGGGCCAGCGCCAGTCCGTGATCCTGAAAGCGGAGGGCGAGGCGGAGGCGGTGCGCCGGGTGGCGGACGCGGAGCGCTACAAGCTGGAGGTGGAGGCCACAGGCCAGGCCAACGCCATCACCACCGTCTTCAGCGCCATTCGCAACGCCAACCCAGACGACAAGCTCATCGCCATCCAGTACCTGGACGCGCTGAAGGAGATGGCCAACGGCACCGCCACCAAGGTCTTCATGCCCTACGAGGCCTCGGGCATCCTGGGAGCCCTGGGTGGCATCAAGGAGCTCTTCAAGGAAAGCGGCGGACCGGAGACGCCCTCCGGCAACGGCGCCCAGCCCCCGTCCGGGAACATGGGCTAACCCCACTTTTTTCGACCTTCCCAGCCCCGGGTCGCTGTGTGGCGACCTGGGGCTTTTCGCGCTGAGCGCCCAGCTTGGAGATCCCGAGATCTGGCCCGGAGAAAACCACGCCCAAACCCCAGATATCATTTTCTATAAACAAAATATCAATTTTTATGAAGTTATCCCTTGACAAATTTTGATTTTTGATGTATCGTGTTCAACGAAAAGAATCAACAAGGCTGTTTTTCTCAGGGCAGCCATTCTGAACCGTTCTCCCAACAGGAGGCGACGCGATGCACAACCCAATTCTCTACACGGCTGAACATGCCCAAGCCTACCAGGAGGATCTCCGGCGGGATGCTCGCCGCATGGCCGGCGCCCCGCGGCTTCAAAGCTATCGGCCGAAGCGTCACCCGCTGGCTGGCCTGGGGCGAATCTTGGTGGCCGCGGGCATGGCCCTCCAACGGCGCTACAGCCACCTGGAAAGCAGCAGCCGCCATCGAATCGATTTCCCTGTGAGGCACGCCCAATGAACCAGTTTCCCAGCAAGTGCCCCATCTGCGGGGCCCCCGAGCCTGTCATCACCAGCTTCCACTGCCGGGCCTGTGACTCCCGGGTGGAGGGCCGCTTCCTGGCCCGCACCCCCTTCGCCCAGCTCTCCCCGGAGCAGCTCCACTTCCTGGAGCTCTTCGTGAAGAACGAGGGGAAGCTCACCCGCATGGAGGCGGAGCTGGGGCTCTCCTACCCCACCATCCGCAGCCGCCTGCACGAGATCATCCGGGCCCTGGGCTACGAGCCAGGCCGGGAGGAGGCCAGCGCCTCGCCCCCTGTCTCGGCCAGGGAGCGGCGGGCCATCCTGGATGCCCTGGAGAAGGGCGAGATCGACTACGAAGAGGCCATGCGCCGTCTGCAAGGAGCGAAGGAGTAAGCCATGAACCGCTACGAATTCCCGTTGGAAAGCGACTCGCCCCAGCTAGCCGTCCAGGCCCAAGGAGATGTGACCATCCTGGGCCAGGATGCGCCGGGTCTGGTGGTGGAGTGCCTGGGGCCCAGGCCGGCCCTGGAGCAGGAGGGCGGCAAGGCGACCCTGACCTGCTCCCAGGACTGTCGGATCCGGCTGCCGGCCGCGACCCAGTTGACCCTCCGCGCGGCCGGGGACGCCACCATCCGCCAGGTGGCCGGCCCCATCCGGGTGGAGTCTGTGGCCGAGGACCTGACCCTCGCCGAGGTGGGGCCGGTCACGGTGCGGGAATGCCAGGGGGACCTGGTGGCCCGGGACGTGGCGGGGAGGCTCTCGGCCAATGTGGGGGGTGACGCGAAGGTCATCGGAGCGGCCCAGGGGGTGCGCCTGAACGTGGGCGGAGACGCCCAGGTGCAGGCGGCGGCGGGAGACCTGTCCATCAACGCCGGGGCCGACGTCCTGGTGGCCGAGCTGCAGGCGACCCCTGGGCTCCAGGCCAAGGTGAACGCCGGGGGCGACGCGATCTGCCGTCTGGAAGGCGTCCCCGGGATCCAGGCCAAGGTGGCCTGCGGCGGGGAGCTGACCGTGGAGAACGAAGGCGAGACGACCCGTCACGGCCTGGGGGCGCATCGGCTGCAGGGCGGATCCCAGGCCCTGGTCCTCGCCGTCGCTGCCGGCGGGGATGTGCAGCTCCGGGGATTGGCCCTGGCGGACCTGGAGATCCAGAGCCTTTCCCAAAGCCTGGAGGGGCTGGCGGAACTGGGCGAGCTGGGCGGAAAGCTGGGCAAGGTGGGCGCGAGCCTCGGGGCCGTGGGCGCTCGCCTGGGGGCCCTCCTGGGGCAGAACCTGGCCCGCAAGCTGGGCTCCCTGGCCCAGGGGATGGAGATCGAAGTGGGAGAGGAGGAGGAGCGCTGGGTCAAGGGCACATGGTCCGCCTCCTTCCACCGCGGCCCGGCGGGCGCCCCAGCGGCGGATACTCCCGAGGACAGTTCAACAGCGGACAGTTCACCAGCGGAGGCCCCGGCCGATCCAGGGGACGCCGTGGAGCGCCCAGGGGATGAGCCCGTTTCCGACCAGGAGCGCATGGTCATCCTACGCATGGTGAGCGAGGGCAAGATCAGCGCGGAGGAAGGGGAGCAACTCTTGGCCGCTCTGGAAAACTTCGAAGAGCACGAGTAGAGCGGAGGGCATGATGGCAACCGTGGAAGAGCGTATGAAGATCCTGAGGATGGTGGAGGCCGGGACCATCACCGCGGAGGAGGGGGCCAAGCTGCTGGCGGCCCTGGAGCAGAGCCGGAAGCAGGAGCGCCAAAGCAACCGCCAGGCCGCCCCAGGCGCCCCGGGGTCCCCAGCCCGCTGGATGCGCATCCGGGTCACGGACACGGAGACTGGCCGGGCCAAAGTGAACATCAACCTGCCCATCGGTTTCGTGAACCTGGCCTTGAAGGTGGGCGCCCGGTTCGTCCCCGAGGCCGCGACGCTGAACATGGAGGAGCTGCGCCAGGCCCTGCTCAGCGGCCAGCAGGGCAAGATCGTCGAGGTGGTGGAGGACGGCGGGGAACTGGTGGAGATCTTCCTGGAATAAATTACCCGACCAGGGGCGATCCGCATGGACCGGGAAAAGAAGAACGGGGGCGCTGACAAGGGCGTCCCCGTTCTCTTTGCCTGCTGATTTGCCTGGGAAGTGCGATCCCTTGGGATCCGCTACTTCAGTGTCAAGAGGAAGGCCACCAGGTCGTTGATCTCCTCCTCGCTCAGCACGTCGCCGAAGTTCTGAGGCATGACCCCCTCTGGGAAACCCTCCACTACGTAGGCGTTGGGATCCAGGATGGACTCTCGCAGGTACTCTTCCGCGGACTTGCCCGGGACTCGCTCCGCGGCCCGGGTGGCCACACCGGCCAGGGAGGGGCCCACAATGGTGACGTCCGGGTCCAGGGAGTGACAGGTGACGCACCCGGGGGCGCCGTTCAAAGTGGACTGATTGAAGAGCTCCTTGCCCTTTTCTGGATCGCCCACCGCGGCCGAAGCCGCCTCTTCCTGGGCGGCTGGCGCTTCGGCCGGGGCGGCCTCCTCCTTCTTCTCGCCGCCACCGCAGGCGCTGAGCACCAACCCGAAGAGCAGCAGCAGTGAGATCAACAGGATGAGTTTTCGGTTACCACGCATAGACCTTCTCTCCTTTCTGAGTCGCACAGAATCACAGGGGTTTAGGAAGACGGCCAGGGGAGACCGTCAGAAAAGAGGGAATGGCACGGGCATTTCAAAAGCTGCCCGTGCCATTTCACCAACTTTCGACCATGGCGGGCACGACGCTGTGCCCATGGCTCACCAGACCCGGAAGCCCGGCGAGGTGAGCTGCATTTGGGAGATTAACGTGTAGAGCATGGGGCCGTAGGCAATGATGATCAAGGCGATGGCGCCGTAGAGCCAGGGCTTCCAGGTGTCCAGCCAGGCCGGCACCGGGGTGGGATCCGCGGCCTCGGCCACGGGCATCTCCACTGGCTTCTCCAGCCGCTTCTTGTGAGAGAGGGTGCCGATGATCACCCAGTAGAAGAGGATGGCGCTGACGGTCAGGAAGAGGACGCCCACGAAGACCTCCAGCAGGAAGGGGGTCCAGGCAGGATCCCGGTAGACAGCTGCGCCCAGCATGGTGCGTCGAGGCACGCCGTAGTGGAGGCCCAACAGATGGAAGCCGTTCCCGAAGAGGATCATGCCGAAGAACCAGGTCCAGGCCTGGGCCAGGGCCAGCTTGGGCTTGTAGAGCTGCTTGCCTGTGAGCTTGGGCACCAGCCAGTAGGCGATGCCGAAGAAGGTCAAAGTGGTGGCCGAGCCCACAGTCAGATGGAAGTGGCCCGGGATCCAGACCGTGTTGTGGACGGCCAGGTTCACGTTGTAGGAGGCGTTGGTGATGCCGCTGATGCCGCCGAAGGCAAAGATGATCATGGCCAGGTTCTGGGCCGTGTAGGAGGGGTTGTCCCAGGGCAGCTTGCGGATCCAGCCGAACCAGCCCTTGCCTCCTCGGGCCCGGCCGCCGATCTCCAGGGACGCGGCCACGGTGAAGGCCGTCAGCAGGCTAGGGAAGGCCACGCCGTAGGTGAGAATGGCGTGGATGAACTTCCAGCCCTGGGGGATGCCCGGGTCCGTGTACTGGTGGTGGAAGCCCACAGGGGTGGAGAGGAGCAGGAAGAGCCAGAAGACCAGCCGAGCCAGGCTGTCGCTGAACATCTTGCCCCCGGCCTGCTTGGGCACCATGCCGTACCAGGCCACGTAGGCGGGCAGCAGCCAGAAGTAGACCAGCGGATGGCCGAAGTACCAGAAGTAGGTCCGAGCCAGGAGGGGATCCGTGCCCTCGATGAGGCCCAGGGACCAGGGCAGGAGCATGGTCAGGATCTCCGCGGCCACGCCCAGGGTGGCGATCTGCCACATGACCATGGTGATGGTGCTGGCCAGGGCGATGAAGGGGGTCCGCTTACCCGGGTTCTCCTTCCGCCAGGCGTGCAGGGTGAAGTAGAAGCCGTAGCCCGCCACCCAGGAGCCCACCACCACCAAGGTCAGGCCCAGGTAGAAGGTCCAGTGGGCCTGCATGGGGGGGTAGAAGGTGTAGAGCACAGTGGCCAGGTTGGCCAGGAGGGGGTAGGCGGCCAGGAGCAGACCCACGAACATGAGCACGAAACCCAGGACATTGATCCAGGGGTACTTGAGCGGACGGTCCAGGCTGCGGGTGATGGCCGTGGTGAAGAATCCGACGATGAAGAAGGTGGTCCAGACCAGGGCGTTGAGCACGCCGTGGATGGTCAGGCCCTGATAGTAGGTCTTGAAAGCCGGGGCCGTGTACTTGTAGAGGTCGATCCCCAGGTGCTCGAAGCCCTGCATGACGCCCAGGGTGATGCCGATGGACAATGCAGCCATGGCCACGCCGATGTGCCACCCGGTGAGCTTGTTCTCCAGGCTGAAGCGAGCCTCGCTGCTGTGCACATCCGCGCCGGCGGCCGGTTGCGGAATGGACTGTACAGACATATATTCTCTCCTCGAACTGGCGCTGAAATGGATCTCAACGAAGCTACTGGTTGCTGGCCACAGCCTCTTCCACGATGAGCTTGCCGGCCATGGTGTGATGCCCCACGCCGCAGTACTCGTGGCAGACGAACACGTACTCGCCGGGCTCCTCAAAGCGGTGGGTCATCTTGGAGATCTGGCCGGGCAGAACCATGAAGGACAGGTTGGTGTCCTGGATGCGGAAACCGTGCTGCACGTCCTTGCTGGTGACGTAGAAGGTCACCTCGGAACCGGCCGGCACCCGGATCTCGCTGGGGGCGAAGGTCCAGATCTGGGCCAGGATGTAGACTTCGTACTTGCCCGGCGCCAGCTCCCGCACGCCAGGCTCCGCCCAAGGGCTGCCAGGCTCCGTGACCGTGTTGGGATCCACCCGACCGTAGACGCCCGGCACCTGGATACCCATGGACCAGCCAGCGACGATGATGCCCAACATGAAAACCACGAGCACAGCCACTGAAATGCGAATCCAGATCTGTTCGTATCGGTCTATGTGCATTATTGCGTCGCTCCTCTAGACAGTACGGTGAAATAGACGTTCGACCACAGGGCGATGATGATCAGAACGTAGACCAACATCAACGCCAATGCCCCCTTTGGGGTGTCCGGATCTTTCATAGCAGCCTCCTTGTGCAGAACAGATTGGAAAGATGAGGATGATTGAATCGCCTTGGTGAATCGCTACACGGACAGATGAAGTCACTACAGGCTCAGGGATAACGCGCTCCATCGACTGGAAGCAGACAGAATTCGAGATACTCGACACAAACAAGCCCACCCCGCCAGCCCGTGGACGTTCCAAAAGCTCACGGATAACAGAGGAACAGGTGGGCCGCCTCGTAGGCGTAGCGGCTGACCCCTTTGCTCTTCACCGCTTCCGTGGCCAACAGATCCACATCCGCGAACATCTCCTCCGGGGTGGGGAGATCCCCCCGGTACTCGGCCCGCAGGATGTTCCAACCGTCCACCAGGAGCAGGGTGGGCTCAAAGCGGATGGAGCCATCCTCGCCCTCCTGGTAGAAGACCTCGAAGCCGCCTCCCACCACGTTCTTCAACGGCTGGGGCGGCCCGGTGATGAAGTGCCAGTTGTCCCCGCTCCCCACCTGAGCGGCGTAGGCCTGCAGCTGCTCCGGCCCATCCCGCTCCGGATCCAGGGAGATGGTGACCAGATGCACCTCCGGGCTCTCCGGATCCAGCTCGCCCAGCCGCTCCTGGACCGCTCGCATCACCTGGAAGGTCTCGTCACAGGCCGGGCCGCAGTGGGTGTAGGCGAAGTTGTAGAGCACGATCTTGGCCCGCATGTCCTCGCTGGAGAAGCGCTGGCCGTTCTGGTCCGTGAAGATGTAGCTGGGGGCCAGATCGATGCGGGGAAGCACCCGAATGGGCCGGAAGACGGCAAAGGCCAAGATGGCCACCACTGGCAGCCCGGCCAACACATAGAACACCGTGGCCTTGCTGATCTTTCGGGGCTGGCGCCCTTTCTTCATCTCCGGTTGAGCAATGCTCTGCACACCCATGAAAGGTTCCTGGTCTCGGGAAAAGGGCCCTGGCTTCAGGAAAAACAGGACGAAGACGGGTCAGGGCCAGGGGAATGGCACGGCCACGGCGAACAGATCTCGGTGACAAGGCTATGGCGGCAAGGGTACGGCTGTCGTCAGCGCACGGAGACGATGAGGGGAGGGCAACCCAAGATTTCCAGAAAAGAACGCTTGGATCTCCAGCCCATTGTAACCACCCCTACATTTTTCGTCAAAAACCCGTCCGCTGACACGCCACAGAGCATGTCGATCGGAGCCCCCAGGCCACAGAAGTTGTGGAAACAGGAGCCAGGCAAAGGCAGATCCCGGGGCGCCGGGTGGCCCGGCGTCTTGACCGGCTTTTACCCTCCCGTTCCGCAACGGATCCTCAGGCGGAGCAGGGCCGATTTTCCTCGGTTTTCAGGGAGGATGGCTGCTGAGAGTGGGCGGCGCCGTGGGCGCCTATCCGGCGCAGGGCCTTCACCAACTCTTCCGATTGGATCCCCTTGTTGAAGATGCCGTGGACGCCCAGGGCCTCCAGCTGCATGCGCAGGTCCGTATCCGCCACTGCGGTGAGCACGGCCAACTTCACTTGAGGATGGGAGCGGGAGATCGCACCCAGGACCTCCAGGCCTTCGCCGCCCTGCAGGGCCGGATCGATCAGCAGGATGTCGGGCCGGCTGCGGGGGATCACGTCCAGGAGCTGTTCCCCGGTGGCCACTTCCGCCACCACCAGGAAGTCCGGCTCCCGCTCCAGACGCGCTCGAATCAACGATCGGAGCTGGGTATGATCGTCGGCCACGACAACGCGTATACGCTTCATGGTAGCTAATGTAGCAGAGAGGGCCGGTAAGCTCTAGGGACAGATGTCCCCCAAGATCCGGGACAATATCCCCTTGTGGGTGGGATCAGGAGGGGAAAGCGGCCGATTCGGCCTGGGAGAGGGGGGCCTGGCCTGGCGAGCCCAGGGGAACGCTGAGGGTGACGGTGGTTCCGCCCTGGGGGCCGGGCTCGATCTCCAGAGCGCCCCCCAGACGGCTGATCCGCTCCCGCATGTTGCGGATCCCGTTGCCCTGGGGGTTCTCCAGCTGCTCCAGATCGATGCCTCGGCCGTCGTCGGTGATGCCCAGGAAGAGCCGATCCGCCGTGGTGAAGAGGTGCACCTTCACCCGGTGAGCCTGGGCATGTTTGCGCACGTTGGTCAGGGCCTCTTGGACCACGTGGAGGAGCTCCACCGTCTGCTCCGGGGTCAGGCGCTTGCCCGAGGCGCTGTCCATCTCCAGGGTCACATCCAGGAAGGACTGGGCCCGCAGCTCTCGGACCAGCTCCTCCAGCCCTCGGTGCAGGTCCCGGCCCTGAAAACGCTGGGGTCGCAGATCCAGGATGTAGTTGCGGATGTCCCGGATCACGTCGTTCAGGGCCACGATGGAGCGCTCCAGCTGCTGGTGACAGCGGTCTGGATCCGCGGCGCCGTAGTGCTGGATCTCCTCCAGCATGAGCCCCACGGCATAGATGGACTGGATGACGCCGTCGTGAAGGTCCATGCCGAAGCGCTCTCGCTCCTGGAGGATGGCCAGCTGCTCCACCTGGCGGTAGAGCTGTGCGTTCTCGATGGCGATGGCCGCCTGGGTGGCGAACATCTCCACGATCTCCCGGTCCTGTTCCGTGAAGGGAACCAGCCGCTCCTGGCCGCTCGCGTCCACGCTCACCTTGTCGGTCAGGTAGAGGTCGCCGATCACCTTGCCCTTGGACTTGATGGGCACCCCCAAGAGGGAGCGCATGGGTGGGTGGTGGGGCGGGAAACCCACGGAGCGCTCGTCTGCCTGGATGTCCGGCACCAGGATGGGCTGTCCCTCCTGGATCAACACCCCCAGCAGCCCGCGCCCCTGGGGCGGGGAGCCGATGCGAGCCCGGGCCTCCGGGTCCAGGCCAGCGGTGTAGAACTGGACGATGTGCTGCCCTTCCTCGTCCAGGACCCCCAGGGCGCTGTATCGGGCGGAGACCAGGTCCCGGCTCAGGTCCACCACCTTCTGGAGCACCATGCCCAGGTCCAGCTCGGTGGTCAGAGCCAGGGCCGCGGCGTGCAGGGACTCCAGCTGCTGGGAGCGCCGGTCCAGCTCCGTCTGCTGCCGGCTCAGGTTGCGGATGGCCCACCCCCAGAAGAGGATGGCCCCCACCAGGATGCCCACCAGCTCCAGCAGATCCAGAGTGGGCACCCAGGCCTGGGGGAACCAGAGCAGCCGGGCCAGGATCAGGAAGACCCAGAACAGAACCGGCAGGGAGAGCCCCAAGGTCCAGAGCCGGCGCACGTTCAGGGACGGTTTTCGATGGCCGCCAGCCGGGGGCGGCGAGTCTGTCTGGAGGGATCGATTCATAGCCTGCTCTCAAAATGTGCTATAATTCCACCTGTCAACCTGGGCGGCCATGGGCTTATCGGCCGCCCGAGTGGAAGCGTCGTCTCGGGCGTCACGTTTGCCCAGAGACCGTCTTTCCTGACATTCTGTCTTCTTTTGGCTTTTTCTGTTGGCATTATTTGGCATTATAAAGTCCTGGACCCGGAGGGTCAATTGAGATGCCGTTGCGAATCCTGCTGGTGGACGATCACGAAGTGGTGCGCCTGGGCTTGAAGGCCCTCCTTTCCCGACAGGAGAACTTCAAAGTGGTGGCCGAGGCCGCCACCGGGGAGGAGGCCCTGGAAAAGACCCGGGAATGCCGCCCGGACGTGGTGGTCATGGACATCCGCCTGCCCGGGAAGAGCGGCATCGAAGCCACCCAGGAGATCGTGGCCGAGCACCCGGACACCAAGGTGATCATCCTCACCTCCTACGCGGACGACGACCTGCTCTTCGAGGCCATCAACGCGGGGGCCTCTGGCTACGTGCTCAAACAGATCGGCAGCAACGACTTGGTGGAGGCCCTGGAGCGCATCGGCCGCGGCGAATCTCTGCTGGACCCCCGACTGACCCAGAAGCTCTTCCAGCGGGTGCGGGAGGCCTCCCGCCATGTGGAGGGGCAGGCCTTCGCAGAGCTCACCCCCCAGGAGCTGCGCATCCTGGCCCGGGTGGCCGAGGGCAAGACCAACCGCGAGATCGCCAACGAGGTCTTCCTCAGCGAGAAGACGGTGCGCAACTATGTCAGCTCCATTCTCAGCAAGCTGAACCTTTCCTCCCGCACCGAGGCCGCCGCCTACGCCGTCCGCCACCACATCCACAACCACCTGCCGGCCGGCCCCGAATAGGCGGCCAACGCCGCGACCGCCCGCCCCAGGGCAGGACGGACCGCTCTCGACGGACTCATGTACAAGCGCATCGTTGTGAAACTGGGCACCAGCGTCCTCACTGGCGGGACCCGGCGCCTGCATCGCCCCCAGATGGTGGAGCTGGTTCGCCAGTGCGCGGAGCTCTACCACCAGGGCAAGGACGTCCTGGTCTGCACCTCCGGCGCGGTGGCCATCGGCCGAGAGCGCCTGGGCTTTCCCGACCTTCCCCCCACTCTCTCCAGCAAACAGATGCTGGCCGCCATCGGCCAGAGTCGTTTGATGGGCATGTGGGAGCAGTTCTTCGACATCTACGGCATCAAGGTGGGGCAGATCCTCCTCACCCGAGCCGACACGGAGAACCGCCAACGCTTCCTCAACGCCCGGGACACCATCGCCGCCCTGCTGGCCTACCGCATCGTGCCCATCATCAACGAGAACGACGCGGTGGCCATCGAGGAGATCCGGGTGGGGGACAACGACAACCTCTCGGCCATGGTGACGGTCCTGGCCGACGCCGACCTGCTCCTCCTGCTCACGGATCAGCCCGGCCTCTTCACCGCGGACCCTCGACTGGACCCGGAGGCCCGGCTCATCCCCGAGGTGCGCCGCATCGACGACTCCCTCAAGGCCCTGGCCGGGGGCAGCCGCACGGGCCTGGGCATCGGCGGCATGGCCACCAAACTCCAGGCCGCGGACGTGGCCCGCCGGGCCGGCGCAGACGTGATCATCGCCGCCGGCAGCGCCCCGAACGTGATCCAGCGGGCCGTGGCCGGGGAGCCGGTGGGCACTCGCTTCCCCGCCCTGGAGACCCCCCTGGAGAGCCGCAAGCGCTGGATCCTGGCCGGGCCCGCCCCCGCCGGCGCCCTCCTGGTGGATCCAGGCGCAGCCCGGGCCCTGGTCCGCAACGGACGCAGCCTTCTGCCCGTGGGCATCACCCAGGTGACCGGCCGCTTCCAGCGGGGGGACACGGTCTACATCAAGAGCGCCACCGGCCAGATCCTGGGCCGGGGCATCAGCCGCTACAGCAGCGAGGAGCTGGAACAGATCAAAGGCAGCCAATCCGAAGAGATCGCGCACCGCCTGGGCTACACCTACGGCCCGGTGGCCGTCCATCGCAACGATATGATCATCCTGGAGGAGTGAACCCAAATGGCCCAAGTCTTGCAGAAACCCACCCAATCCCGCGAACCCAACCAGCCTTCCGCCGTCAACCTGACCGAGATGGGCAAAGCCGCCCGAGCCGCCAGCCGCCAGCTGGCCATCCTGACCAGCGACCGCAAGAACCAGGCCCTGGGCATCATCGCCGACGAGCTGGAGGCCCAGGCCCAGACGGTCCTGGAGCAGAACGCCCAGGACATCGCGGACGGGCGGGCCAACGGCCTGAGCGAGGCCCTGCTGGATCGGCTCCTCCTCACCCCGGAGCGCGTGGCCGGCCTGGCCGCGGACGTCCGCAAGGTGGCCGGCCTGCCGGACCCGGTGGGCACGGAGATAGAGGGGCGGGTGTTGCCCAACGGCATGCGCCTGAGCCGCCGCCGCATCCCCATCGGCGTGCTGGGCGTCATCTACGAGGCTCGGCCCAACGTCACCATCGACATCGCCACCCTCAGCCTGAAGACAGGCAACGCCGTCATCCTCCGGGGCGGCAAGGAGACCCTGCGCAGCAACCTGGCCCTGGTCCGGGTGATCCAGGCCGGGTTGGAGAAGGCAGGCCTGCCCCTGGCCGCGGTCCAGTACATCGCCAACCCAGACCGGGCCCTGGTCCGGGAGCTCCTGCGCCTGGACCGGTACGTGGACATGATCATCCCTCGGGGCGGGGCGGGGCTCCATCGCCTCTGCCGGGAGGAGAGCACCATCCCGGTGATCACCGGGGGCATCGGCATCTGCCACCTCTACGTGGACGAGAGCGCAGATCTGGAGCGCTCCCTGGACGTGATCGAGAACGCCAAGGTGCAGCGCCCCAGCGTCTGCAACGCCCTGGACACCCTGCTGGTCAACCAGGCCGTGGCCCAGGAGTTCCTGCCCCGGGTGGCGGCTCGCCTGGCCCAGAGCGGGGTGGAGCTGCGGGCCGCCGGTCGAGCCTGGGAGATCCTGCGCCAGGGGGATCACGGGGCCACGGTGGTGGAGGCCGGCCCGGAGGACTTCGACCAGGAGTGGCTGGCCCTGATCCTGGGGGTCAAGGTGGTGGACAGCCTGGACGAGGCCATCGAGCACATCCAGGAGCACAGCACCGAACACTCCGACGGCATCCTCACGAACAACTGGACCAACGCCACCCGTTTCGTGGACGCCATCAACTCCTCCGCGGTCTTCGTGAACGCCAGCACCCGTTTCAACGACGGCGGGCAGTTTGGCCTGGGCGCGGAGGTGGCCGTCAGCACCCAGAAGCTCCACGCCCGGGGGCCCATGGGGCTGGAGGAGCTCACCACCTACAAGTGGGTGGTCCTGGGCGACATGCACGTGCGCCCCTAGCTCCATGAGCGTTCACCCCTCCCCCATCGGCGTCTTCGACTCGGGCGTGGGCGGCCTGAGTGTGCTGAAGCAGCTCCTGCGCCTCCTGCCCCAGGAGCAGTACGTCTACCTGGGCGACTCGGCCCGAGTGCCCTACGGCAGCAAATCCCCGGCCACGGTGCAGCTCTTCGCCCAGCAGTGCGCCCACTTCCTGCTGGAGCAGGGGGTCAAGCTCATCGTGGTGGCCTGCAACACCGCCTCCGCGCTGGCCCTGGAGACGGTGCAGGCCATGACCCGGGTTCCGGTCATCGGGGTGATCCAGCCAGCCGCCCAGGCCGCGCTCCAGGCCACCCGCAACGGCCGCATCGGCGTCATCGGCACCCGGGCCACGGTGACCAGCGACGCCTACGCCCGGCAGATCCGCGCCCTGGCTCCGGCCAATCTCGGCAGGAATGGCCAGGGCAGCCCGGTCCAGATCTTCAGCCAGGCCTGTCCCCTCTTCGTCCCCGTGGTGGAGGAGGGCTGGACCGGACACCCGGCCACCCGGCTCATCGCCCAGGAGTACCTGGCGCCGGTCCAGGAGGCTGGGGTGGACACCTTGGTCCTAGGCTGCACCCACTACCCCCTGCTCAAACCCTTGCTCCAGGATCTTCTCCCCGGCATCCGCCTGGTGGATTGTGGCGAGCACGCGGCGGCCCAGGCCCGGGCCATCCTGGCTCGGCAGAGGGCCCTGGTCCAGGGGAACGGCCGGCGGGCGCCCGGTGGCCAGGTTCGCTTCTTCGTCACCGACGAGCCGGCCACCTTCGAGGAGGTGGCCCAGCGTTTCCTGGGCTTCCCTTTGGGGCCAGTGGAGCGGGTGGTCATCGACCACTGGTTCCCCGAGGGTGCTCGGGGCCAGGCAGGTTGGTAGCGCAAGGCTGGTAGTGCGCACTTCAGTGCGTACAAA
>CAYQEB010000019.1:0-5330 GCA_964416395.1 uncultured Caldilineaceae bacterium
ACGCCCAAGGGCCCTCAGCCGCCGGACAGCACCGCCACCATGGCCGGGTGGAGCCGTCCGTTGCTGGCCAGGACGCTGGGCCCGGCCAGTCGGAAGGGGCTCCCATCCACCTGGGTGACCTGCCCGCCGGCCTCCATCACCACCAGCGCGCCCGCGGCCATGTCCCAGGGCTCCAGGACCAGCTCCCAGTAGCCGTCGATGCGTCCGGCGGCCACGTGGCAGAGGTCCAGCGCGGCCGCGCCGTCGGAACGCAGGGAGACCACCCGCTTGAGGAAACGGCGCCACTCCGCCCCGTTGTCCCGGGGGCTGGTCCAGGCGTCGTAGGGGAAGCCCGAGGCCAGCAGGCTGCGCTCCAGCGTCTCCGTCTGGGAGACCTGGATGGGCTGGCCGTTCAGGGTGGCGCCCCCGCCCTGCCGAGCCGCGAAGAGCTCGTCCAGCACCGGGTTGTAGACCGCGCCCACCACCACCTCCGTATCCTGGGCCAGGGCAATGGAGACGGCGAAGAAGGGATAGCCGTGGGCGTAGTTGGTGGTGCCGTCCAGGGGATCCACCACCCAGCGCAGCCCGTCGCCACCCCGTTCCCCGCCTCCCTCCTCGCCCAGGATGGGCACATCCGGCCGGGCTCGGCTGAGCAGATCCCGGATGAGCTCCTCCGCCTGCTGGTCCATCTCGGTGACCAGGTTGGCCGCGCCCTTGTAGCGGATCTGGTGGGGCTTGCGGAACTGTTCCCCCAGGAGCTCGCCCGCGGCCCGAGCCGCCTGGATGGCCAAGACCAGCTCCGCCTGCCACTTCTCGCCGGTCCCCCTCATTCCACACGCTCCCCGCTCTGGGCATGGAAGAGATGCAGCCGCTCCCGGTCGAAGACCACCTGCACCGTCTCGCCCTCGTGCAGCCGATCCAGGAGGCGCTCCTCGACGATGGCCTTGATCTCCCGGCCATCCAGGAGCAGGGTGACGATGGCCCGGGAGCCCAGGAGCTCGATCACCTCCACCCTGGCGGTCACCGGGGGCGTCTCCCGGTCCGGGGGCAGCACGCCTGGGAGCTGCACGTCCTCCGGGCGGACCCCCAGGATGACGTCCTGCTCCGGCCCGCTCAGCGCCAGGGGCAGGCGCAGGGCCTGGGAGACGAACTCGCCCTGGGCCAGGCGGCCAGGGATCATGTTCATGGCCGGGCTGCCGATGAAACTGGCCACGAAGCGGTTGCGGGGGTGGAAGTAGATCTCCCGGGGCGTTCCCTTCTGCTGGATCACCCCACCCTCCATGACCACGATCACATCCCCCATGGTCATGGCCTCCTCCTGGTCGTGGGTGACGTAGACCGCGGTGGAGCCCAGCTCTCGGTGCAGTTTCAGGAGCTCCGTGCGCATCTCCACCCGCAGCTTGGCGTCCAGGTTGCTCAGGGGCTCGTCGAAGAGGAAGACGTTGGGGTTGCGCACGATGGCCCGACCGATGGCCACCCGCTGCTGTTGGCCGCCAGAGAGCTGGCGGGGCTTGCGCTTGAGCAGGTTCTCGATGCCCAGCATGGCCGCGGCCCGCTGCACCCGTTTCTCGATCTCCGGCTTGGGCGTCTTGCGGGCCAAGAGGCCAAAGGCGATGTTCTCCCAGACGGTCAGGTGGGGGTAGAGGGCGTAGTTCTGGAAGACCATGGCCACGTTGCGGTCCTTAGGCTCCAGATGGGTGACGTCCTGGTCGCCGATGAAGATGCGGCCGGAGGTGATGGTCTCCAGCCCGGCGATGAGGCGCAGGGTGGTGGTCTTGCCGCAGCCGGACGGGCCCACCAGCACGGTGAAACTGCCATCCGCGATGGTCAGGGAGAGGTCCTTCACGGCCTCCACGTCGCCGAAGCGCTTGACGATGTGCTCTAGTCGAATCTCTGCCATGAGTGCTCCACTGAGTGCTCCACAGGGAAAGAGGGAGACCGAAGATTGAAGACCGAAGATCGAAGATTGGGGGAGGACGCTAGAGATTGGGAGCGTGGAGACTGCGCCCCTCCCCTAGCCGCTGGCGTGGCGAGCTCCGCCAGCCCCGTAAGCCGAGGACGGGGCACTGCATCCCCCATCTTCCGACTCCCGACTTCTGCCGCTTAGAACTTCACCGCGCCGCCGCCCAGGCCCTTGACCAGGTACTTCTGCACGAAGAAGGAGGCCAGGAGCACAGGCACGATGGCCACCAGGATGGCCACGGCCATCTTGCCCATCTCGATGCCCCGGAAGGTCCAGAACCCGGCGATGGCCACGGGCAGGGTCTTGTTGCGGCCGCCGCTCAGGATCAGGGCGTAGAACATGTCGTTCCAGGAGAGGACGAAGCCGAAGATGCCGGCCGCGGCCAGGCCCGGGCGCACGGTGGGCAGCACCACCTTGTAGAAGGCCTGGAAGCGGGTGTAGCCGTCCACCATGGCCTGCTCCTCCAACTCCCGGGGCACCTCGTCGAAGAAGCCGATGAGGAACCAGGTGACCACGGGGATGACGAAGGTGAGGTGGGCGGCGATGGTGGCCACCGGCGTGTCCAGCAAGGCCAGCCGGAACATGAGCAGGAAGAGGGGCACGATGAGAACGGCCGGGGGCATCATCTCCGCGGCCAGGATGCTGAAACGGGCCAGGCCGCCGCCGGTGTTGAAGCGGGAGAAGGAGTAGGCGGCCGGCGCGCCGGTGATCAGCGCCACGGCCACGGTCACCGCACCCACCAGCAGGCTGTTGAGCATGAAGCGGGGCACATCCGAGCGCAGGAGCACCTCCTCCCAGTTGAAGGCCGACGGCGAGAAGAGCCAGACATCCGGCCGGGAGACCAGATCCACCGGCTTGAGGGAGGCCAGCAGGATCCAGAAGTAGGGGAAGAGGACGACGATCAGGGCCACCAGCAGGATCAGCAGGGCGCTGCCCTCGGTCAGCTGACGGCGCAGACGGTAGCCGATGTTCATGGCAGCTCCTCCGCGGAACGCATGGCCCGGAAGAGGATCACCACCAGGGCCATGGTGATGAGGATCAGGATATAGGCCATGGCCGCGGCCTCGCCCAGGCGGAAGAAGCGGAAGCCCACCTTGTAGATGTGGTAGAGGATGGACTCGGTGCTCTCGCCAGGGCCGCCCCGGGTGATGGCGAAGATGTACTCGAAGACCTTGAAGGCGTCCAGCCCTCGGATGATCAGGGCCACCAGGATCACCGGCTTCATCAGGGGCAGGGTCACCTTGCGCAGGGTGAACCAGGCGGAGGCCCCGTCCACCCGGGCGGCCTCGAAGGGAGCGGTGGGCAGGGACTCCAGCCCGGCCAGGAGAAGCAGGAGCATGAAGGGCGTCCACTGCCAGACGTCGATGAGGATGATGCTGTAGAGGGCCAGGCCCGGCCCGAAGAAGTCGATCTGCAGCCCCAGTTTGCCCAGAAGGTAGGGCAGCACCCCCAGCTGCTGGTTGAGCAGGAAGCGGAACATGAGCCCCACCGCGATGGGGGTGATGAACATGGGGGTGAGCAGGATGGAGCGGAAGAAGTCCCGGTAGCGGTTGGGCCGGTGCAGGAGCAGGGCCAGGCCGAAGCCCAGGAGCGTCTCCAGAGTCACCGCGCCGAAGACGAAGATCAGGGTGTTGCGCATGGCGTTCCAGAAGGAGCCGTTGCCCCGCAGCTCCAGGTAGTTGCGGAGCCCCACGAAGCGCACGTCCTGGAGGGCCGTGAGCTGGTAGTCGTGCAGGGAGATCCAGAAGGAGAAGAGCAGAGGATAGACCAGCACGGTCAACAGCACGGCGGCCAGGGGCAAGAGCATGCGGTAGGCCAGAGGGAAGCGGGAACGTTGAGTGACCACGGGGACGATCTCCTGTGCAGCAACCGTGTGTGAGAATCTCCTGCGAAGGCGGGACAGCCAGTAAGGGAGTAAGGAACAAGGAGTAACGAGCAACCTTTTTATCTGGGCCGGTTACTCGTTACTCCTTACATGTTCTTTCTAGCGGGCCAGGATCTCCTCCACCTGCTTGGCCGCGTCGTCCAGGGCCTGCTGGGAGCTCTTCTGGCCAGCCACGGCCGCGTTGAGCTCCGTGCCCACCACTTCGATGATCTCCTCCGCGTGGTCACCCCGGGCCAGGGGCTCCGCGTCCTCCAGGATGCTCAGCACCGTGGTGTAGTACTGCTCGCCGAAACCCTTCTCCCACACCTCCGGGTCCGTGATGACGCTGGTGCGGATGGGCGCGCCGCCCATGATCACCCGCTCCTTGTCCACGGCCGGGGAGGTGATCCAGGAGATGAACTTCCAGGCCGCGTCCTTGTTGGAGGCGTTGTGGGGGATGGCCCAGTGCCAGGAGCCCAGGACCGCCTTGCCGCCGGGCACCTCGTAGAGCTGGAAGTTGCCGGCCAGGTCTCCCGCGGGGCCCTCGGGGTTGTTCAGGGTGGGCAGCATCCAGTTGTAGCTGAGCATGGTGGCGGCCTGGCCCGCGGCCATGGCCCGCAGGGCCTCGTCGAAGCCCCAGTTCAGGGAGTTGGGCGGGGCTGCGTTGTTGTAGGCGTCGATGTACATGTCCAGGGCCTGGACGCCGGCCTCGTTGTTGATGATCACGTTGCCCTGGTCGTCCAGCAGGTCGCCCCCCGCGCCGTAGAGCCAGTTCTTCCACTCCTCGAAGATCTTGTATCCCCGCTGGGGCTGCATGGCCGCGCCGTAGAAGTCGTTCTCCTTGTCGGTCAGGTCCTTCACCGTCTGCAGGTAGTCGTCCAGGGTGGTGGGCACGGCCACACCCTTCTCCTCGAAGACATCCTGGCGCACGATCAGGCCCAGGGCGTAGTTGTAGTAGGGCACGCCCATGACCTTGCCCCCCACCTCACCGATATCCCGCAAGGGGCCGACGAAGTCTTCGTAGTTGTAGTCCGGCGTGGCCGCGATGTAGTCGTCCAGCGGGGTCAGGTAGCCGGCGTTGCCGAACTCGTCCATCCACGGGTTGTCCACGATGATGATGTCGTAGGTGGCCGTAGGCGCCAGGAAGGAGGTGAGGATCTTGTCCCGCATGGCGTCGTAGGGCATGGCGTCGAACACCACCTTGATGTTCGGGTTGTCGGCCTCGAACTGGGCGGTGAGCTTGGCCACGATGTCGTAGTCCGGCACCTCCTCCATGATGACGTTGAGGGTCACCTCCTCCATGGCGGCCTCCTCGCCGCCGGCCGCGGGCGCCTGGGCTGCCGGGGGCGCCGGCGCGGCGCACGCGCTCACCAACAGGGCAAGCAACAGGGTCAATGTCAGAGTGCTCCATAGGGTGCGGTTCATCGGGCTCTCTCCTTTTTGGGTGTGGATGCGGATTGGGAACGGATGTGAACGAGACATGGCGATGTGGGATACGAGATGCGAAATGTGATGCGTGAAACG
>CAYQEB010000019.1:5430-11184 GCA_964416395.1 uncultured Caldilineaceae bacterium
GTGAAACGTGATGGGTGAAACGTGAATGTTGTCCGAGTGTGAGGACCAGGGAAGGAGCCGGCGATCCGCGACTGGGAATTTGAGCGATGGCTGTGCGCCCATCCCGTTCGTCCGGTCACCCTTTCACCCGCTCACCCCCTGATCTCCGTTCTCCCTACTCCATGAATGCGCCGCCGTTGACGTTGATGGCCTCCCCGGTGATGAAGTTGGCCAGGGGCGTGGCCAGGAAGAGCACCACCCGGGCCACGTCCTCCGGCGTCTCCAGGCGGCCCAGGGGAGTGTCCGCGATGTAGAGCTGCTGCACGTCCTCCACGGCCACCCCCCGCAGCTCCGCCTCCCAGCGCAGCTCCCGCTCCTGCATGCCCGTGCGCACGTAGCCGGGACAGACCGCGTTGACCAGTATGCCCTCCGGGGCCAGCTCCCCGGCCATGGCCTGGGTCAACCCCACCACCGCGAACTTGGAGGCCACGTAGTGGGCCAGGAAGGGGGCGTTGCCCCGCTTGCCGGCCATGCTGGCCGTGTTGATGATCCGCCCCCGGATGCCCTCCTCGTCCGGCTCCTGGGTCAGCATCTGGCGCACCACCACCTGGGAGCAGAGGAAGGTCCCCTTGGCGTTGATGTCCATGTTGAAGTCCCAGTCCTCCTCCGTCAGGTCCACGAAGCGGTTCATGGTGCTGACCCCCGCGTTGTTGCACCAGATGTCCAGCCGCCCCCAGCGCTCCACCAGGGCCTGGACCACCTCCCCAGCCCTGGCCTGGTCCGTCACGTCCAGGGAGAAGGCCAAGGCCTCCCCACCCTGCTCCTGGATCGCCTGGGCCACCGCCTGCGCAGCCTCCAGGTCCACGTCGGTGACGGCCACCCTGGCGCCGGCCTGGGCCAACGTCAGCGCGATGGCCCGTCCGATGCCGTGGCCTGCGCCGGTCACGCCGGCCGTTTTGCCGGTCAAAGTGCAGTGGGAAGTCATAGATCACCTCGTGAAGGATGTTGGGTGATGAGTAAAATGAGTGACGAGTAATGAGTGGTGAGTGGTGAACAACGAGAGCAGCCCCAACGTTACTCCTCACTCCTTGCTCCCTGTCTGCCCCCCTCTCGCCAGCCGAGGGAACAGGTCCTTGTTGCGCTCGTAGAGCTCCCGGTAGACGGCGAAGAGCTCCTGGTAGCGGGCATGGGCCCGAGGGTCCGGCTCCACTGGCTCGGCCAGCCGGATGAAGCGCTCGATCTCCCCCCACTCCCGGAAGAGGCCCACCCCCTTGCCGGCCACGAAGGCCGCGCCCAGAGAGGATCCCGGGTGCTGGGCCACCGGCTCCAGGGGCAGGCTCAGCACGTCCGCGGTGACCTGCTTCCACAGCCGGGAGCGGGCCCCGCCGTTGGTGACCCGGGCCTTGGCAGCCGTGAGCCCCCGCTCCTCCAGCACGGCCAGGTGGTGGCGGAAGCCGTAGGCGATGCCCTCCAGGATGGCCCGGTAGACGTGCCCCCGGGTGTGGGTCAGGGTCAGGCCGAAGAGCACGCCCCGGGCCCGGGGATCGTGGACGGGCGTCTTCTCCCCCAGGAAGTAGGGCAGGAGCACCAGCCCCTCGCTGCCTGGGGGCACGGCCTCACCCTCCCTGTCCAGCTCCGGGTAGTCGGCCTGGGGCGCGAACTGCTGGCGGAACCACTTGATGATGCTGCCGCTGGCCGCCATGCAGCCGTTGAGCAGGTACTTGCCGGGGATCACGTGGTAGTCCAGGAAGAGCCGGGGGTCGATGACCAGCGCGTCCAGGTCGTAGAGGATGTCCCCGGCGCCGCCCAGCTTGACCAGCAGATCCCCGGGCGCCTTCAGCCCCGCGGAGAAGGCAGAGGCGATGTGGTCCGCGCTGCCGGCCACCACCGGCGTCCCCGGTCGCAGGCCCGTGTGGGCCCCGGCCTCCGGCGTCACCTCCCCCACCACGTCGCTGGGCCAGTGGACCTCCCCCAGCCAGTCCCGGTGGATGGTGCTCAGGGCCAGGAGGGTTTCGTCCCACTCCTCCCGGCGCAGATCGAAGAGGCCGCTCTCCAGGGCCCAGTTCCGTTCGCAGGAAAAGACGCCGGTGAGCCGGTAGACGATGTAGTCGTAGGAGCCCAGCACGTGGGCCGCCCGCTCCATGAGCTCCGGGTGGTGGCGGCGCAGCCAGAGCAGCTTGGGCCCGATGCTCTGCTGGGTGATGGCGCTGCCCGTGCGGGCCAGGACATCCGCCTCATCCACCTGGGCCCTGAACTCCTGGATCTCCTGGTAGGCCCGGGCGTCGTTCTGCTGGATGGAGGGATAGAGCGCGTGGCCCGCCGGATCCAGCAGGATCAGGGTGGGGACCATGCCGCTCACCCCCACGCCGGCCACCTGATGGGCCTCGATCCCGGCCTGGGCCAGGCAGGCTCGGGTGACGGTGGCCACATTTCGCCACCACTCCTCTGGATCCTCCTCCGCCCAGCCCGCCTGGGGCGAACGCAGGGTGGAGGGCGCTTCCGCCTCCGCCACCAGCCCTCGCTGCGGGTGCAGGAGGATGCCCTTGGTGGCCGTGGTGCCGATGTCGATGCCGAGAAGGTGCATGGTTCGCTCCACACAGCGCAGCAACGAGTAATGAGTAACCGAGTAATGAGTAATTGGGCAGCAGAACCGACAACTTACTCTTTACTTCTCACCCCTGACTCCTCACCCTCTTCACCTCCGCCATGAACGCCTTCACCCGGGCCGGGTCCACGGGGTTCCAGGTGTAGCCATCCACCTTCAGGCTGGAGCCTACGATGACCCCGTCGGCCACCTGCAGGTACTGGGCGATGTTGGAAACCTTGGCCCCGGTGTTGAGGAAGACGGGCGTCTGGTCGCCCACCGCCTCCTTGGCCTCCACCACCAGGGAGTAATCCGGCTCTGCCCCGGCCATGGGCCCGGCGATGAGGATGGCGTCCACCAGGGAGGAGACCACCGCGCTCTTGGCCCGCTGGGTCACGCTGCGGTTGCCCAGGGGCGAGGCGAACTCCGGGGTGATGTTGGCGAAGATGCGCACGTTGTCCGCGTCGATCTGGCGCCGGTAGCGGTAGAGGGCGGCCGCGTCCGGGGCCCAGAGGCCCATGTCGCTCTCGTAGACGCCGGTCACCACCTCCCGGATGAAAGCGGCGCCGGTGGCCTTGGCGATGGCCAGAGGGGCCTTGGGGTCCCAGAGGAAATCCACGCCGAAGGGTCGGTCCGTGGGGCGCAGCTCGGTGATCACCCGGCTCATCACCGCCACGGCCTCGAAGTCCGCGTGGAAGGTGTAGGGCCGGTCGTCCTCGTTGCAGAAGAGGATGGCGTCCACGCCGCCGTCCAGCAGGTGACGCACGTCGGCCCGCATGCGCTCCAGGATGCCATCGATGCCGGCCTGGGCGTCGTAACGGGGCGTGCCAGGCAGGGCGGGGAAATGGGCCATGGCGATGACCGGTTTGGAAACGCCGAACAGATCGTGGAGAAAGTCAGCCACAGGAACCTCCTTCTGGGTGCGGCGTGTGGAATGAGAGGTGTGGAACGTCCGATAGCGCTGTGAGCGGGGGAAGGATGGTCGGGGTCAGGCCAGGTGGATCGGGATGTTGCGCTGCTCCAGGGCCTGGACCAAGGTGGGGTCCAGGGAGCTGTCGGCCACGATGCGATCCACCCGCTCCAAAGGGGCCACTGCGGCGAAGGCCACCTGCCCGAACTTGCTGGCATCGGCCACCAGGATGACCTCCTTGGCGCTGCGGATCATGGCCTGTTTCACCTGGGCGTCCTCCAGGTTGAACTCGGTGAGCCCCACCTCCAGGTCGATACCGCCCACGCCCAGGAAGAGTTTGTCCACGAAAAAGTTGTTGAAGGCCCCCTCGGCCAGGCTGCCGATGAGGGAAAGCTCGCCGGGGCGGAGGATGCCGCCGGTGAGGATCAGGCGGATGTGGGGGTGTTCCACCAGGAGGCTGGCGATGCGGAAGCTGGGGGTGACGATGGTCAGGTTGCGCTTGCCCGCCAGGTGACGGGCCACCTCCAGGGTGGTGGTGCCCACATCCAGGGCGATGCTGTCCCCGTCCTGGATCAGCTCGGCCGCGACCCGGCCGATGCGCTCCTTGGCCTCCCGGTTCACGCTGGTCCGGCTCAGGAAGGGGGGCTCGTAGCTTCGGCCCCGCACGCTGATGGCCCCACCGTGGACCCGCCGCAGCAGCCCCTGACGCTCCAGGGCGTCCAGGTCCCGCCGGATGGTCATCTCCGAGACCTGGAAACGTTGCACCAGGTCCGCCACAGTGATGGTGCTGTGGGCCTCCAACAGTTTGAGGATCTCCTGATGCCGCTCGTGGGATAGCATGGTCCGCCCCTGTGTGTGCGTTTATGTTTGTATCATACGCGCTAAATGTTCGTTTGTCAACCCTTCGCACAAAACTCGTGGGGGTTTTCTCGCAAAACGGCGGGACATTGCCCCGGGAAGGGGCAGAGCAAGAAAGGACTGGACGAGGACAGCGCCGGGAGCGCCCCTCGGCCTCCCCCGCAATCCGCCTGCCAATGTGGGGAAGTTTACCAACCCATCCCAGGGCCTGGGTTACAATGGAGCCACTCTGGATCCCCTGTGGCGCTTCAATCCGTGGGCGCAACGCCTTCGCCCCTCCCTGCCCCATGCTGGCCCACGGCGATCACACCCTGTGACGGACACGAGTGGAAACGTGGAAAGGAGGCCGGGATGGTTCGCACATCTCAGAAAACAGTGTTGGAGCATCTGCGCAGGCTGGTTCGGCTGAACCGGGAGAGCGAGAAAGGCTTCCGGGTGGCGGCGGAATGCGTGAGCAACCGGGGCTTGAAGGTGCTGCTGAAGAGCTGCGCCCAACAGCACGCGGAGTTCGCCAGGGAGCTGGAGGAGCAGCTCCAGCGGCTGGGGGCTTCCCCAGCCCAACGCACAACCCCCCTGGCCCTGATCCATCGGGGCTGGATCATCATCAAGGCCACCATGACCGCCGGCCCCCAGGAGACCGAACGGGTGGTCTTGGGCGAGTGCTCCCGAGGTGGCCACTACATCCTGGCCGCGTACGAGGCCGCCCTGGGCGCCGGGCTCCCCCAGGAGGTGGCCAAGCTGCTGGACCGTCAACGGGAGGCCCTGGCCGCCGTCCACCAGCAGATCGAGGAGCTGAAGGGCATCGGGGAGAAGCAGCTGGTGGTCCGCCTCTTCGACAGCTCCCAGGATGTGGCCAAGGCGCTGGAGGCGCTGGAGGCCAGCGGCCTCACCGGCGAGGAGGTCAACGTCCTGGCTTTCGACAAGGTGATGACCGAGTATCCAAAGGATATCAGGGGCGTCACCATCGCGGAGGCGGTCAGCTCGGCCAGCCTGAGCGGCGCGGTCCTGGGTGGGATCATCGGCGCCCTGGTGGGCGTGAGCATCCTCCTGGTCCCGGAGGCCATCATGGAGTGGCAGGTGGCGCCCCTGACGGCCCTGGGGCTGGCCACTGTGGCGGGCATGCTGGTGGGTGGCCTTTTCGGCGCTCTTTTCGGCCTGCTCATCGGCTCCAGCGTGGCGGAGGAGGACGAATTCCTCTACGATGACAGCCTGGCCCATGGCGAGTCCATGCTCATGGTCTGCGCGGACCACCGGCAGGCGGACCAGGTGGCCACGGTCCTGAAACAGATCAACGCCGCCCGGGCCTGAGACGCCCCCACCCTTCCCCACCCCTTTTGCCCATGCCGTCCCAGACTGTGCAGCGTCGGGGATGGCATGGGCCTTTTGTTGCCCCGGTGTTTCGCCCCTGTCGTCTCGCCCCTGT
>CAYQEB010000019.1:11284-14926 GCA_964416395.1 uncultured Caldilineaceae bacterium
GATGGCATGGGCCTTTTGTTGCCCCGGTGTTTCGCCCCTGTCGTCTCGCCCCTGTTGCCTCGCCCCTGTTGCCTCGCCTCGATTGTTGCGCGTCCCCAGTGGTGGTATGATTAGGCCAGAAAAGGCATCCTCGAACTCACTTCACACAGACCCATCTCCCAGACGAAACGGAGCGCGTGTACGCCATGGCCACCGTATCCCCTCTTCCTGCAGACGCCCTCTACACCCCCTGCGATCCCGCCCTCTTCGACTTCACCACCACCCAGGAGCTGCCGGATCTGTCCGACGTCATCGGCCAGACCCGGGCGGTGGAGTCCATCCAGTTCAGCATCGGCATCCGCCGGGACGGCTACAACCTGTACGCGCTGGGTCCCTCGGGCACGGGCAAGCACTCCATCGTCAAGCGTTTCCTGGAGCAGCGGGCGGCCCAGGATCCTCCGCCGTCGGATTGGTGCTACGTCTACAACTTCAAGGAGAACCACAAGCCCATCGCCCTGCGCTTCCCTGCAGGCATGGGCCAGCAGTTCCGCCAGGACATGGCCGGCCTGCTGGACGACCTGCGCTCGGCCATCCCCTCGGCCTTCGAGCGGGAGGAGTACCGGGTGCGGCGGCGGGCCATCGAGGAGGAGTTCAGCGAGCGGCAGAACCAGGCTCTGAACGCCCTGCAGGAGAAGGCCCAGGCCCGGGGCTTGACCCTGCTGCGCACCCCGGCGGGGCTGGTCTTCGCCCCCTATGTGGGCGGCAAGGTCCTGGCGCCGGAGGAGTTCGAGCAACAGCCCGACGAGGTGAAGAAACGGCTGGAAGAGGAAGCCAAGAAGCTCCAGGACGAGCTCCAGAAGGTCCTCTACCAGTTCCCCATCTGGCAACGGGAGCTGCGCCAGCGCATCATGGAGCTGAACCACGAGGTGGTCACCTACGTGATCCAGCCCTTGCTGGACGAGCTGCGCCAGAAGTACGCGGAGCTGCCCCAGGTGCTGGAGTACCTGGACAGCGTGCAGCAGGACATGGTGGACAACTTCGAGTATTTTCTCCTGGAGGAGACCAAGCCCAAGGCCGCGGGAGCCGGACCCCCGGCCATGCCGGGCATCCCCACCGCCTCGCCCCTGCGGCGCTATCAAGTGAACCTGCTGGTGGATCACAGCGGGATCCAGGGCGCGCCGGTGGTCTACGAGGACAACCCCGCCTTCCAGAACCTGGTGGGGCGGGTGGAGTACATGGCCCAGATGGGCGCGCTGACCACGGATTTCACCCTGATCAAACCGGGTGCGCTGCATCGGGCCAACGGCGGCTACCTGATCCTGGACGCCCGCCGGCTGCTCCTCCACCCCTTCGCCTGGGAGGGGCTGAAGCGGGCCCTGCGCTCCAAGAAGATCCGCATCGAGACCCCCGGCCAGATGCTCAGCCAGATCAGCACCATCACCTTGGAGCCGGCGCCCATCCCCCTGGACGTGAAGATCGCTCTGCTGGGGGATCGGCTGCTCTACTACCTTCTGGCTCAGGCGGACCCGGACTTCGAGGAGCTCTTCCGGGTGGCGGCGGACTTCGACGACGAGATGAAACGGGACCCAGAGACCCAGAAACTCTACGCTCAGCTCCTGGGCACCCTGGCCCGACGGGAGTCCCTGCGCCCCCTGCATCGGGACGCGGTGGCCCGGCTCATCGAACACAGCGCCCGGCTGGTCTCGGATGCGGAGAAGCTGACCGCCCGCATGGAGGTCATCGTGGATCTCATGCAGGAGGCGGACTACTGGGCCGGCCAGGCCGGGGACGACGTGATCCGCCGGGAGCACGTCCAGAAGACCATCGACGCCCGCATCTACCGCAGCAGCCGGGTCCAAGAACGGATGCAGGAGGCCATTCTGCGGGACTTCATCCGCATCCAGACCGAGGGTGCGGTGGTTGGGCAGATCAACGGCCTCGCGGTGCTGCAGCTGGGCAACTACTCCTTCGGCCGCCCCAGCCGCATCACTGCCCAGGTGCGCATGGGCCGGGGGGAGGTCATCGACATCGAGCGGGAGGTGGAGCTCAGCGGGCCCATCCACTCCAAGGGCGTGCTCATCCTGGCCAGCTTCCTGGGCGCACGCTACGCCGCGGAGCGCCCCCTTTCCCTGGCCGCCAGCCTGGTCTTCGAGCAGTCCTACAGCGGCGTGGACGGGGACAGCGCCTCCTCCGCGGAGCTCTACGCGCTCCTCTCGGCCATTGCCCGGGCGCCCATCAACCAGGCCCTGGCCGTCACCGGCTCCGTGGACCAGCACGGCAACGTCCAGGTCATCGGTGGGGTGAACGAGAAGATCGAGGGCTTTTTCGACGTCTGCAAGGCCCGAGGCTTGACGGGAGAGCAGGGGGTGCTCATTCCCCAGGGCAACGTGAAGAACTTGATGCTCAAGCAGGAGGTCATCGATGCTGTGCAAGCAGGCCAGTTCCACATCTACCCGGTGACCCATGTGGACCAAGGCATCGAGATCCTCACCGGCATCCCCGCGGGGGAGCGGGACGAGGAGGGGAACTACCCGGAGGGCTCCATCAACCAGCGGGTGGAGGCCCGTCTGGCCGAGTTGGCCGAGAAGCGGGCCCATTTCAGCCACGAGGAGGAAGGGGAAGGGGAAGAAGGAGAATAGAGGGGCGAAGGAACGCCGCCGGGGGCAAGACTACACGAAGCCCACCCCGGAGATTTCGTCCCTGGACGGATCCGATCTATACTTTCGTTAGCAGTTTTTCCAATAGCCGTTTCCGGTAGCATTTTTGGGCGACCTTCGCGCCGCTAGATTGGCAGGAACAACCATGCAGCGAAACCCTCTCCACATCCAACGCATCCTTGTGGCCATGGACGCCTCGCCCTACAGCCGGGCCGCCCTGAAGGTGGCCGCAGAGCTGGCCGCCAGCCTGGGGGCGGAGCTCCGGGGCGTCTTCGTGGAGGACGCCCTCCTCCTGGGACTGGCGGATCTGCCCATGGTCAACGAAGTCCACATCCCCTCGGCCCAGGTGCGCCTCATCACCAGACAGGTCCTGGAGCAGGAGTTCCGGGCGCTGGCCCTGGAAGCGGAGCGCTGGATGGCCACTGTGGCCCAGCCGCTGGATCTGCCCTGGGAGTTCGAGCTGCTGCGAGGAAATATCGTCTCGGAGTTGCTGGCGGCAGCTCGGAGCAGCGACCTGATCTCTCTGGGGCGCTTTGGCTGGCCCCTCACCAACCCGCCGCGACGCATGGGCTCCGTTGCCCGGGCTCTGGTGGAACAGTGCGCAATCCCGGCTCTCCTGCTGCACCAGGAGATCCAGGCCGGGCAGCCCATTCTGGCCACGTTCCAGGGCCCCGAGGACGAGGAACTCCTGGGGTGGGCCGGTTTCCTGGCCCAGCACTACCAGAGCCAGGTCACTGTCTTCCTCATGGCAGAGGGCCAGGAACAGGCGGCCAGGCTCCAGGAACGGGCCCAGGCCACCCTGGCCACCTGGCGGACGCCGGTGCGCTTCCGGCGAGTGGCAGACGAGGCGGCGCTGTTGCGGGCCATCCGCGGCCTGCCCGCCCCCCAAGAGAGCATCCTGCTCGGTCGCCGCTATCGCCCCATCTACGAGGAGCTTCTCTGCGGGCTCCTTCTCTTCCCGTGATCTCTCTTCTCCGTGATCTGCTCTCCTCCTGATCCGGCCTCC
>CAYQEB010000019.1:15026-32058 GCA_964416395.1 uncultured Caldilineaceae bacterium
CTCCTCCTGATCCGGCCTCCACGAGAAAACCCCGCCCTGACGGAGGGCGGGGTCGGAGACGGACGGTGCTTCCCGGCTATTCGCTGCACCCCACCACGGGGACAGGCAGCCGAGCCCCCAGGGTGCGGATGTCGCGTCCCCAGGCCACCACGCTGCTGTAGACCTGGACATCCGGCACCTCCACCCAGAAACGCACCTGAGCGGCAGAGCGCAGCAACTTGTCCGGGTTGCTGCCGGGGAAGCGCCAGACGGTGTAGACCACACCGCCATCCTGGCGGATCTCCGGCTCGCCGATGATGAGCTCGGGCTCGGTCACACCGTTGTCCAGGGCCCATCGCAGCTGAGGCTTCGCCGTGTTGGCTCCAGGAGCCAGCCCCAGCATGGTGCCAGCCCGGAGCAACATGGCGTAGACCGTGGGCCCCTCCGCCCCATCTTCCACCCAGAGCCGCGCATCCAGATCCCCATCGTATCGGGTGACCAAGCCTTCCAGCTCCGGCCGCACTGTGGGCACGAACTGCCCTGTGCCCGCGTGGGTCCAGACGTTCACCGCGGTCTGGATCCCTTCCACCTGGACGAAGAAATGGATGGGCACGTTCCGCTCTCGGGTGGCCCGCACATCCACATCGTTGAAGTCGTAGACCGGGTAGCGGATGCCGTTCTCCTCCATGATGCGCCGTTTGCCCTGGGCCACAGGTTTGGCTGGCTCCGTGCCGATGGCAGCCCATAAGGTCACGTTGGGCTCCCAGCTGCAGGCCGGGCTGGCGCCATCCTCCCGGAGGAGGGTGGCAGTCAGGTTGGCGAAGCTGGCCTGGGCGGGATCCGCGCCGCCGTGGGGCCAGAGGATGCCGATCCGAGCCTCCACCTGTCGAGGAGCCAGGTCGGTGCGCACCTGAGCCGTCTGGCCGGTCTGGCTGATCCGCTGCATGGTCTCGCTGGCGCAGGTGCGGTCCAGCCAGACGTCCAGGAAATCCTGGGAGGGATTGACGATGTAGATCTTGCTCTGGAGCAAGGCCAGGCTGTGGCCCGAGTCCTGGGCGGCCTGTTGGCTCACCCGCACCCGCCCCCGGAAAGAAGGATCCGAGCCTTTGAGCACAGTGAGGTACTGGCTGGTGCTGTCCAACACGAAGATGTGATCGGTGATTGGGTTGTAGACCAGGCTGCTGGGCATGAGATCCAGCTGCCAGGTGTTGGCCAGTGTCCAGGTGCTCACGTCCACCGCCACCACCTTGAGATCCGCGGCGCTGGAGATGAAGAGCGTGCCCGACTCGGCATCCACGGCCATGCCTGTCACATCGTTGACGGGCAGCAGGAGCTGTTCCTGGCGCCGGCCGAAGCCATCCACCACGCTCAGGTAGCCGGCAGCGTGGGCGATGAAGGCCCGCCCGCCCACCACCGCTAGCTGGCGAGGATCGGGCCCGATGCTCAGGGTGTGAAGCACATCCCCGCTGTTCAGATCCACCACGCTCACCGCGCCCATCTGAGGGTGGAGGACAAAGGCTCGGCCCTGGGTCACCGCCACAGGACCCGGCGCCGCGGGCAGATCGATCTGGCGTTTCACCGCGCCCTGACGGCTGGTGACAATGAGCCGTTCCTTGACAGGGTCCGAGATGTAGAGGGCATCCATGGTGGCCGTCACCCCATCGATCTCCTTGGCTGTGGTGCGGCTGGAGCCCAACATCACGTCCATGCCGCTGTCCACCACCATCAGGGTGTTCAGGTTGGCCAGGGCCACGTAGATCCGGTCCCCAGAGGCGGCGATGGACTGAGGGCGCCCGCCCACGTTGACGCTGCGCAGCTTGTTGGGCACGCAGAGGGGCTGGAGGGCCACAGGTTCGGCGGCGCTGGCGGCCTGGGCGCGATCCTCGGTGACCGGCCGGGTGGGGCCCAGGGGTTTGGGATCCTCGTTGGGGCGAGGCAGCCGATTCACGTCCGCGGCCGGGGACGCAGCGCTGTTCTGTCCCGGTGCAGCGGAAGGGCTGGCCGGGGAGGCGGCTGCCTGGCTTGGGCGATAGGCCACGGGCTGGGAGCGGCTCTGGGATTCCCCTGCCGGGCTGGCGGCCTGGGTCTGGGAAACGGGCTGGTAGACCGAAAGGGCCGTGAGGGGCACGCTGGGCAGGGTCAGCTCCGCGAAGACCCAGCCGCTCTCCCCATCCGCGGACTCGATGCGCAGCCAAGTGCCCTCACCGTTGCGCCCCAACACTGTGACCCGTTCACCTTTAGCGACCTGCCCCACCACAGGGGCATTGGTGCTGGGCGCGGCCCGCACGTTCAGCGTGGGCACTGCCACCACTGCGAAGGGTGGAGCTGGGGCCGCCTGCACCGGCTGAGCGACGCCCAAGGGGGCAAGCAGGAAGCTAACAAGAAACAGCGTGGTGAAGATAGCTCGCATAGTGTCTCCTCCAACAGAAAAACTCGAATGAACTTCAGATGCAACCCAGAGCGTCCTCTGCCTAGGGCTGTGAGGCTTCCCCCGCGGTCACGCGCTGGAAGGTGATGAGATAGACCACGTGCAGGCGTCCATGAGGCAGGCCCATCCCGGTGACCTTGTCGCTGAGGCCAGGCATGCGCACGTAGTAGCTGCCCACGTCACCGTACATGGGGAAGTTGGCTGCGTACTCCGGCGCTGGCTTGTCCTCGGTGGTGATGGTGGTGGATCCGTCCGGCCAGCCCACGATCACATCTTCGCCCACCAGACGTTGGCCGTTCTCGTCCAGCACCTCCACGTAGATGTGGTGGCGTCCACCCCCTTCTCGGGGATCCTGGAACTCCGCCTGGATCACCTTCCAGTAGCTCTGGCCCGGCTTCACGTCCGCGGGGACCACCTGGATGCCCAACTTGTCCAGGCGTTCGTCCCACTTGGGCGGCTGATAGGCCTGGGGCGAGGGCCCTGTGACGGGTGGGCGGCTGTCGTAGGCCAGGAGCACTCGGTTGTAGCGGTCCACCAGCTGGACCAGCCAGCGATCCCGTCCTAGAGGGCGGGGCAGCCGCTGAATGAAGATGGCGTCTGGGGAGAGCTGCACGGCCTGGCTGAAGAGCAGTTCGCCATTGACCCGCACCAGCAGCCGAGCGCCGGGCTGGGCGCTGCCCGGCCCGGTGACAGCCAGGCGCAGTTCGGTCTCGTCCCCTGCAGGGAGCAGAGCCAGGGCTGCGTTGGCGTTGGCCGCCACGAACGCTCCCAGTCCTGGCACCGTGTACCATTGTTCCGTCCAGCGAACGGTCTGGCGAGGCGCCAATCGGAGAGGGCGGTCGAAGTTGAGGCCCGGCCCGCCCCAGAGCTCCAGGTAGCGGCGGGAATCATCGTCGGACCAGAGGCTGGGATCCAGGCCAGGACCGAAGAAGGTCTTCACACCGGGGATCAGCCGATGGGGGAAGCTGCGGATCACGGCCAGGTCGCCGTTGGGATCCACTAGGCCGGCGGCGCTCCCTTGGGCTCCAGCCGAGGCAAAGAAGCTCAGGTAACTGGGCCAGTTCTCCAGGTCCGTCAGATCAACGCCGCTGCCCCGAGGCCACTCCAGGGTCATCCCTTGGGGGTAACGATCCGTGTCACCGCTGCTGTGGACGGTCATCTGCTCCGACGGCCAGACCAAGCGCATTCCCGGTGTGATGGTGTTGCCTTGGCCCGGGGCCAGCATGGCGTTGTTCCAAAAGTGCACTTCAGCCTCTTCCGAGCCGGTGTTGTCCAGCTGGAAGGTCACGGCGAAGAAGCGCTGGTCCGCGTTCAGGCTGATCTGGACTTTGACCTCCACGCCGTCTTTCACCTCCCGTTTCAGGTGAACTGAGGCAGAACGGCTCTCCGCCACGGTCTCCACCTCCCAGGCCTGGTATTCGTACAGGCCATGATCCGGAAGAGGCAGGGACCACTCCATGCCGCCTAGGGCCAGCCACCACCCCCGCACCCCCCAGGGAGTTGGTTTGACAACCGAGTTGAAGTAGAGGATGTCTCGACCGGTCAGTTTGTCGACCCAGCGGTAGATCCGGCCTCCCAGTTCGGGCAGGATCACCAGGCGAAGATAGTCGTTCTCCAGCTCAATGGTGCGATATGTGCGGGGTTGGGGCGGGCCCACCCGCTTGGGATCCAGGCGGGGAGCCGGCCAGATGGGATCCTCCGGAGCGGAGGGGATCAAGGCCTGTTCGAAGCCGTAGGTGGGCAAGGTGATGCTCCCCTCTCGCAGGATCACATCCCCGTGGGAGAGGACTTGAGGCGCTTCTTCGCCTGTCGTTCCTCCCGGTGCGCTGCCTGTCGGGGGCGTCAGGGAATTGTCCTGAGCAGCTCCGTCCTGGCTCGGATCACTCTGGCCCGGATCGCTCTGTCCCAAAGCGCCCAGCTGAGCCGCGTCCGGCAGTTGGGTCTCGGCATCGGACGGGCTCCCGCTCCCGGCATCGGCCGTCTGCACTCCGCCGCCATAGTAGCCAGGATAGGTCCGAGAATCGGGCGTCGGAACAGGCGCGGGGAAGGGATCTGGGGTGGACGTCGGATAGGCGGTGGGCGCAGGCTCCTCCGACACCGACGCGCCCGACCGAGACGCCAGCTGTTTCACAGCCTGGACCACCGCCCGGGGCCCTCCATCGGCGGGGAACCAGGCCTGGCTCTCCCAGGCGGTGCTGTAGCCGCCCGCATCCACGTTCACCAGCAGCCAGGGCATGAAGGCGAAGTAATAGTCCGGCGCCTCCTGGGCCATGAAACGATAGGCGTCCACGGTGCGTTGGGCCACCAGCTGCTCCGTGATGGGCGGCAGACCAGGCTCCTCCACATCGCCGATGACGGCGCCTCCTTCTGTGCTGATGATGGGCAGGGTGACACCCGTCTCCTCCTGCAGGATCTGGTGGTAGAGCTGGAAGCGTCGGAACCCCTGAAGGTCATCCAAAGGGCGATTGCCCATGTAGTTCTGCACCGGCAGCCAGGCCCTTTCCAAAAGATCCGACCGACCCTGGCGTTTCAGCTCCGTGAGAAAACGGCGCAGGAAGGTTGTGTCCTCCACGGTGCCGTTGGGGGAGAGGGAGGGAAGGCCTGGATATCCGCCGGCCTCCTGGACTGTCTGTGCGGCCTGGATCCACTGGGCGACCAGGCGCGGGATGTCGATGGCTTCCCCGCTGCGCCACCCCCCTGCCAATCCAGCCACATTGGGATTGGTGTAGAGCTCATAGTAGTGGACCCCGGCTGCCACCCCAGCTGGAACCAGGGACGCCAGGTGCTGGTAGGGGTCGTTGTACATCTTGTAGATGCGCAGCACCGGCTCGATGCCTCGCCGGCGCAGCTGGTCCAGAAGGTACGCATGCTCCAGGGTGGGCTGATCGCCCTGCATGAGCTTCAGCCAACGCAGGCCCATGGCATCCAGCTCGGCCAGGTAGCGGTCCACCACAGCCCGTGGTTGGGTCACCAGAGTGGGCGCCCAGTGCACACCCCAGCCGTTGTCTTGGCGAGGCCGGGGATAGCCAGCCAGGCGGGAAGCGCCCACTGGATCGGGGTTCTGGGCCGTGACGGGGTGGGGCAGAAGGGCCAACACCAGGAGCAGCAGAGATGCCGCCATCCCCATGGTGTGGACCATGCACCGAGAGAGGCCGTTCGGCGTACCGGGATCTGTTTTGGAGAGGGAGATGCACCGCATGGGTGCAGGCAAGTTCATGGATCAGACAACCTCCGTTCGCAGTATAGGAGGTTGAACAGCCCGATTTGGTCTGCCAGCGGTACGGGTTGCGTATGCGAAGGGGGTTACGGAGGGGTTACAGAAACGGAGTGCAAGACGCAGAAAGCAGGGTCCCCGGAAACGGAAGCTACTCTTCCGTTCCCAGGGACCCTGTCACATCTATGCACTGGAAAAAACCGTGGGCTACCGGACCAGGTTCACCAGCTCTTCCAGCATCTGGTCACTGGTGGTGACGACCCGGCTGTTGGCCTGGAAGCCTCGCTGGGCCCGGATCATCTCGCTGAACTCCAGGGTGAGATCCACGTTGCTCATCTCCAGGAAGCCCGCGTTGATCTGGCTGCGCTCACCAGCGGTGCCCACCTGGGGCTCACCCGAGTTGACGCTCACCGTGTAGCCGTTCTGGCCCGCCTTGATCAGGCCACCTGGATTGACGAATTCGGCGATAGCCAGCTGGCCCAAGGTCTTGAGTAGGCCGTTGCTGTAGACCGCGACCACCTCGCCAGACTGGGTGATGTTGAAGTCGATCATCTCGCCTGGCGCCCGGCCGTCCTGGTTGGTCACGTAGAGGCGATCTCCCTGCACCGCGTTCAATTGGCTCACGTTCGCGAAGTTCAGCGTGACGGTCTGGTTGGCCGCGCCGTTGCTCGGCGTCACCGCGAAGTCGAGCTTGCCATCAGCCGGGGTCTGGAGCTGTCCCTGGGCTGTGAACGTTAGCGTGGCTGGCGTCGGGGCGGCAGGCAAGGTGATGGTGGTGTCCGTGGTGCTCAGCCCCACAGACCAAGTGTTGTTGGCCGTCTTGGTCAGGGTCACGGTCATCCCGTGGGGGTTGCCCAGGCTGTCGTAGAACTGAGCGTTGCTGGTGATGGTGTCCCCCACCGCGGCGGAGGAGTTGAGGTTGCCAGCCATGGTGATGGTCTCGGTGGCAATGGCCGTCATGGGGGCGCCCACAGGGATCATGAGATCCTCGATAGGCGCTGCCGTGTCCACGGTGCCGTTATCATCGGCCAGCCATCCTTGGACGCGCATCCCGGTGCTGAGATTGACCAGGGCGCCGTCCGCGTCCAAGCCCAGAGCGCCGTCTCGGCTGTAGACATTGCCCTCCGGGCTGGAGTAGATGAAGAAACCGGAGCCGGTGATAGCCAGATCCTGGGAGCGCCCTGTGTTCTGGAGGATCCCCTGGGACATGTTGTTGGAGACACTTCCGATGAGCATGCCCAGGCCGATCTGGCGAGGGTTGATGCCGCCCAGGGTGTCCGTGGGGCCAGAGCCTTTGTTGAAGGTGCGGCTGAGCATGTCTTGGAAGAGGATGCGGCTCCCCTTGTAGCCAACGGTGTTCATGTTGGCAATGTTGTTCGCCAGGACATTCATGAAGGTTTGATGGTTCCGCATAGCGGAGGCAGCGGTGAGAATGCTTGACATGGGTTACCCTCTTTTGATGTAAAGTTGTATCACTTTTTGCCGCGTCACGAAGTGCCGTTGCAGCGGCAAGTTGAAGATGAAGCGGGGTAGACTTCCTACAAGAGGGCCAGCCTACCGGTTGAAAACTGTCCGATGGAGTGGGCCATCAGGCCACTACAGCGCTGTCGATGTTGGTGAAGACCCGATTGCTGCCACTGGTGGCGCCCAAGGCCGTCACCACCGTGCGGCTCTGCACATTGACCACCAGGGCCACACCATCCAGCACCACCAGAGATTGCCGGGCGCCCTTGGCCGCGGCCGCATCCACGGCTTTAGCCAGACGTTGTCCCTGCTCAACTCCCAGGGAGATGGCCCGCTTCTCCAGCCGTTGCTGAGCATGCTTGCTGAAGTGAACGCTCGGCCCTCCCGGTGGCAGAGGCCGGCTCTGGGCCTGCTGAGCCTGCTGCCGCAGATGTTGCTGCCGCAGGATCCGGGCGAAGCCTTCCGCCCCCGAATTGACCGCTTTTCGGCGAGGCTTCTGGAACTCGGAATCACCGGGTCGCTGGGTTGGATTGATGCCATTGGTTCGGTCGATCATGGCTCCATCTCCGTGGCCTGCATCCTTCTGGGCGCCAGGCCTTCAGGACGCCCGTGGGCTTCCTTCCTCACTGCACGCTCACGATCTCGTCCAGGCGGACCTCCTGGTCCCCCACCTGGAGCAGGACTTCCCCGGAGACCATCCGGACCTGCTCCACCAACCCGGAGATCACGCCGTTTTCCGGCGTGTTGGCCTGAACGTGCCGACCGATGAGCTGGGATCCCTGGGCCAACTGCTGGCTTGTCATGCTCTCCTCCAGCCGATCGTTCATCTCCCAGAGCTGCTCCAGCATGGTCAACTGGGCCAGTTGGTTGAAGAACTGGGCTGTGTCCATAGGGCTCAAGGGATCCTGAGAGCGCATCTGGAGCAGAAGCAGCTCCATGAACTTATCCTTTTCCTTCTTGGGTTGGATCTGTGTCGGACCCTGGGGTAACGAACCGCCCGGGCCATTTTCCAGATAGGTGACGCTGTTCACCATGGCCGTCCTCGCTTGAATCGCTTCCTTCTGTTTCGTCATGAACGGGCTCAGATTGTTCAGGTTCAGATATAGAGGTCCAAGCCTTGAGCTCGTCTAGCCAGGGCCAGACCGCCTCTTGCGGCTGGAGGTTCCACCTGCGGCCCACTCACGGGACCAGGCCCGTAGGTGGCTGTGAACCCACCCTGTCGATACGGGGATCGGTTTCCTTGTCCGGGATCGCCGTACCCGAAGAAGGGCGTCCCCTGCTGTTGGGAGCGAGGATCCACATCGCCGCCCATGCTGCTGATGGACGTCTTCATCTGGTGAAAGACCTGGCCGCGGCTGGCTTCGTCCCAGACCTTTTCGGAACCAGCGACCACCCGCAGATCCCCCACCCTGACACCCTGCTCCTCCAGACCGAAACGCAGCGCATGGAGCTCTCGATGGAGGAGATGGCCGGTTTCGCCCTGCTCTGCCCGAAGGGAGAGATGGAGCTGGCCCCCCTGGAAGCGCAGATCGATCTGCACCTTGCCCAGGCCGCTCGGCTCCAGCTGCAACGTGGCCCGATCCTCGCCTCGCTCCAAGCTGATGCGCACCTGATGGAGAACCTGCTCGCCCGGTGTGGAAGGGGGAGAGGGCTCTGGATTCGGGCTCTCCGACAGGGCAGTGGGGGCGGCTTTTCCGTTCTGAACGGCGTCGAACATCCCACCCGCCGTCGAGCTAAGCTGGGTCGGGTCGATTCGTCCACGGGGGAGACCGGCGTCCTTTGTGGAACGTCCGGGCTCATCTCCCGAGGGCTTCGCCTCACCGTCGCCCTCCACCCGTACAGCACGCATTTGGTCCGCTGCTCCTGCCCCCAGCTTCATCTCTGGAGCTGGACCAGACGCCGCTTCTGCCATCTCCTCCTGCTGCATGGGCCCGGAGGCGGGGGAAGGAAGCGAGATCCCCTTTGTTTCGGTTGCAGGTGCGGCCTGGGCAGGCAGCTCCTCTTGGGGCGTTTCCACCTTGCCCGGATCCGGCGTCAGCTGTTGCGTCTCCCTGCTGGGCAGGGCAACGGGGCTCTCCGGGGTGTTGCTGTCGACCTGTGCCGCTTCGAAGCCCAGGGCTCCGCTCCCATGGCCATCCACGGGTGCAGTCGCGCCCAGGGGATCGGCCTGGGCGCTCCCCGTCGGCGCCGACTTGGCTTCCGGGACCGCCTGGAGGAGAGGTCCTCCTAGGCTGGCCAGCATGGCCATCAGCGACTGGAAGAGGGCGGCGTTCTGCTCAGGGGCGCCGGGAAGCGCATCGCTTTGGCGTCCCAGCCCCGATGTTCGGGGCTCCGTTCCCATCACGGCTAATTCCATGTGTTCATTTTCCCTCCTTTCTGCGTGAGATCTAGCTGTAACATGAAATTTGAACAGACTACGTTGGATAGCTATCCTGCATCTTGCACGCTCTCATTCCAGGCCACCCTTGGCCAGGATGGCTTCAGGAGGATTGGGTGGGTTGTCAGGCCCCCTGGACATGACAGCATGCAAGGGACTAACGGCTCTCCTGGGCGACCAGGCGGAGAAGGGCGAGTTTCTTGCTGGCGAGGGTGGAGACGGCTTGGTAGCGCAGCGCGGTCTCGGCCAGGATCACCATCTCTCGCTCCACATCCACGTTGTTGCCGTCCCGTCGCAGTGTATTCTGCACCCGCTTGTAGGCGATCGGTTCCAGGGAGTCGACACGAGAACCCAGGCGTCCGTTGCTGTCGAGATGGAGCGGATTGGTGCGCACCATGGGCAGAGAGGAGCCTTCGGGCAACATCTTGCGGAGATAGGACTCGAACTTCACGTCCACGGCCTTGTAGTTCGGCGTCTCCACATTGGCCACGTTGTTGGCCACGGCTGCCTGGCGAGCGGACAGGGCATCCAACCCCTTCTCCAACAAACGCAGAGTTGTGTCTTTGGCGATGCTCATTTCCTCTTCCTCCTACTAGACCGAGAGATCGACCCCTTGACCGGTCTCCCCACGATAGAAGGACAAAACTCGCTGCACGTAGGTCTGAGTTTCGGCAATGGGTGGCACATCCTGATAGCGGGCTACGGCTCCTGGACCGGCATTGTAGGCTGCCAGCGCCAGGCGCACATCCCCATCAAAGCGACGGAGCTGTTGAGCTAGATAGGCCACACCGCCGTTGATGTTCTGGGCGGCGTCGAAACTGTCCTCCACGCCCAGCTCCGCGGCGGTGGCGTCCATGAGCTGCATCAACCCCTTGGCACCCGCGTGGCTCACCGCACCGGGATCGAAGTTCGATTCCACTTTGATCACGGATTTCACCAGCTGGGGATCGATCCCGTACTTGGCCGATGCCTGTTCGATCAAGGCGTCGAATTGGGAAGGAGAGGAAGGGCTGGAGCGCGGTCGTTGTTGGGATGCAGGTTGCGTCTCCAACCGCTCCTGCAGACGCTTCCAGAGACGCTGCAAGATCACCTGTTGGATATCCATGGCCAGCCAATCGAGCATGGTGGTCTTCCTTTCCAACCTGGTTCTCTCTGACTTGGTCCAGAACCTTGGTCCTCAAGAACTTTAACCCTTAAGAAACGAGGGACATCGACTGCCGCATCGTGTACGGACGCTAGGGGGACGGTTTACCCGACCTGCCCCACCAAGAGTGTAGGCTGGCTCCAGGTTATGCGCCATTATGCAGGTGTAATTTTTCCGTTACGAAGAGGTGTTTTCGAAGAGGGTGCTTTGAAGAGACGCCTTGAAGAGGCTTGCGAGGCGGGAAGGCCCAGCAGCCGAAAGGGGAAAAGGGGAAGAGGATCAAGACCTGGGTTCGCTGTGAAAGTAGCGGGCGATGTTGAGATCGTCCAGGGCCTCCGCTTCACGTTTCTGCAGACGTGTCCTCAGCTCCGCCATCGCGTACTCCCGCAGCTTCTCGAAGGTTTTCCGCTCTTTGAGCGCCTCGGCCAGCCGCTGCCGGACATCCGCCACCTGATCTTCCGCCTGGCGGATCCGCTCGTCCAGGTTCACCAAGGCCTGTTCCAGGAAGTCCAGGTACTGGTAGGTTTGGCGCACCGCCTGGATGGAGAGTCCTTTCTGCATTTTGGTTTGCAACTCATCCGCCACTCGGGAGCGGGTCTCCTGGAGCCGACGGCGCTCCTGTTGAAGTCGTTGCAACGTCTGCTGCTTGCGCGCCATTTCCAGCCGCAGATCGTCCACCAGGCGGCTTTTGTAGTCCAAGAGGGTTTGAAATCGAAAACGAGGGGCCACCACTTAGCTCCTGTCAGGAAGTCTGCTGCGCCGACTGCTCTGGCGCCTCCGCTGACTCACTTTCCCCAGGCTCCTGGAAAATTCCACGGAGCTGGGCCACGGTCTCCTCAAAAGAGGAGGGCGTCTTGGAGTCCTGACGCAGAAAACGGCGGATGGGCTCCAGCACTTCCAGGGCCCGGTCGATGCGGGGGTTGCTGCCCGGCGCGTAGGCCCCGATGTTGATGAGATCCTTGGCGTCCTCGTAGACCGCCAATGCCTCCCGCAGCTGGCCAGCCGCCTGCAGATGCTCCGGCGTGGCCAGGCTGGTCATGAGACGGCTAGCGCTGTGCAGCACGTCGATGGCTGGGTAGTGGTTCTCGGCCGCCAGGGCTCGGGTCAACATCATGTGCCCATCCAGGATGCCCCGGGCCGCATCGGAGATGGGTTCGTTGAAATCATCTCCCTCCACCAACACAGTGTAGAAAGCCGTGATGGTGCTGGTCAAGCCGGCGCCGGTCCGCTCCATGAGGCGGGGAAGCAACGCGAACACGCTGGGCGGATAGGCCTTCATGGCCGGGGGCTCCCCCACAGCCAGGCCCACTTCCCGCTGGGCCATGGCGAAACGGGTGACGCTGTCCATCATGAAGGTGACATCCAGGCCCATGACATCTCGGAAATACTCGGCAATGGCCGTGGCCACCCAGGCGCCCTTGATGCGGATCAGGGGCGCTACATCGCTGGTGCTCACCACCACCACAGAGCGGGCCAGCCCCTCTGCCCCCAGGTTGTGCTCGATGAACTCCCGCACCTCCCGCCCCCGTTCGCCGATGAGAGCGATGACGTTCACGTCCGCGGAGGCGTTGCGGGCGATCATGCCCAACAGGCTGCTCTTGCCCACGCCGCTGCCGGCGAAGATCCCCATGCGTTGGCCTTTGCCCACGGTGATCAGCCCATCGATGGCCCGAACGCCGGTGCTCAGCACCTGGTGGATGGGCCGACGCTCCAGGGGATGGGGAGCCTGGTTGTTGATGGTGACGAAATCTTCCGCTTGAAGAGGGCCTTTGCCGTCGATGGGGTTGCCCAGGCCGTCCAGCACCCGCCCTAGGAGGCCGGGGCCCACGGGCACATGGAAGAGGTTGCGCGTGGCGATGACCGGACTTCCGGGTTGGATGCCGGCCATCTCGCCCAGTGGCATGAGAAGGGTGTAGCCTTTGCGAAAACCGACCACCTCTGCCGCGATGGTGGCCTGGTCATCTGCTGTGTGGACCCAACAAAGCTCGCCAAGCTGAGGGGAGATCCCTTCAGCTTCGATGGTGAGTCCGATCACCTGGACCACCTGACCCCGATGTTGCAGGGTGTTCACCTCCTGGACCAATCGACGATAACGGGAGAGGTCCAGTTCGGTCACCGTTGAGGCCTCGACGTTCACACATCCACCTCCAGGGCATCTGCGATGGCCCGGATCTGGGTGGAAAGGCGGGCATCGATGGTCGCAGGGCCGCACTCCACGACACAGCCACCCGGCTCAATCTGGGGATCTCGAACCAGAGTCCATTGGTCCGGCTCACCTTGGGAGAGAAGAGTGTGGGCCTCCTCTGCCTTCTCCCGCCAGAAAACTTCCAGATAGGCGGCGTCGTCCGGGTGGACGCGCAGGCGAAAGGGCCCGGTGACGGTCAGCTGGTCCAGGGCCTGGGCCACCGTGTGGACCACCACCGCCCGGTGCTGCTGGGCCAGGAGGCCGATCACCTTTTCTGCGATGGTCATGGCCAGCTGGACCACTTCCGGTTCAGCTTGGGAGAGCACCGTTGCCCGCTCCTGGGCAACGGCCCGCAGCACTGTTTCGATCCGCTGGACGGTGGCGGCCATCTGCTGCTCCGCCTGCTGTCGCCCGTCGGCCAAGCCCTGTTGGTATCCCTCTTCGTATCCCTTGGCCTGGGCCTCCGCCTGGATGATCTGGGCCTGTTCGGCAGCCTGGCGCAGGAGTTCCTCCGCTTCGGCCTGGGCCTGAGCCATCAGCTGCTCCATCTGCTGACGACATTGCTCCACATCGGGCTGGGATTCCTCTTCAGGGGAGCCGCGATCCGAGCGCTTTTCCTCAGAAACCTGGATCGCCTGGCCCGGCTGGTAACGGCGGATGAGACGAACGACAGACGGCATACAGGGGTCCTGGTGAATGGTGGAGCGTTCGGTGACCGGACCTCCGTCGATGGGCGACAGGTCGGGAAGCGTGGCAGAGCCGAACGCCTGCAAGGATACGATCGGGGAATCGGGCGCTCATCAGATCAACATATCGTCGGAGCCGCCTCGAGAAATGACGATCTGCTCCTCCTGCTCCAGCCGACGCACGATCTTGACGATGTTCTTCTGGGCCTCCTCCACAGCGGTCAAACGCACAGGCCCCATCACGGCCAGGTCCTCCTGGATCATCCGGGCGGCCCGCTTGGAGATGCTCTGGAGCAGCACCTCCCGGACGTTCTCCGGGGCACCGCGCAGAGCCAGGAGCAGATCTTTCTTGTCCACCTCCCGCATGACCAGCTCCAAGCTGCGCTTGTCCAACATGATCAGGTCCTCGAAGACGAACATCTGGGACTGAACCTGATCGGCCAGCTCCGGGTTGATAGTGGTGAGCTCCGCCATGATGGTCTTCTCTGTGGTGCGATCCACATGGTTGAAGAGCTGCACCAGATAGTCCACGCCTCCCATGTGCTGCTCGCCCTGCTGATCCTTGGGCAGGATGGAGGAGAGTTTCTGTTTCACTCCCTCCTCCACGGTTTTCACCACGTCCGGGGAGATGCGATCCATCATGCCGATACGGTTGATCACCTCTGTCCGCCGTTCCTCGGGCAGGGCGCTGAAGATGCGCGCAGCCACCATGGGGGGCAAATGGGCCAGGATCAGGGCAATGGTCTGGGAATGTTCCTCCTGGACCACTCGGGCCACGTGGACCGGCTCAATGTCCGCCAGGAAGTCGAAGGGGCGATCCGCATCCCGGTGGGTGATGCGGCTGAGCAGCTCCTCTGCTCGCTCCCGGCCCAGGGCCTGAGAGAGGACTTTACGGGCGAACTCCACGCCCCCCACGTTGTATTGGCGGCGAGCCTCGATCTCCTGGACAATGTCCTCCGTGATCTCCTGGCGGACCTCCGGTGGGACCGCCTCCATGGTGGAGATGGCGTAGGTGAGGCGTTCCACCAGCTCATCGGGCAGATTGCGCATCACCTCTGCGGAGAGGCCGGCTCCCAGGACCACAAGCACTACAGCGGCCCGTTTCTCGTTCTCGGTCAGCTTCTGGATAGTGGCAGTCGGTATCATGGCTCGGAGTCTGTGTCCTGTGGCGGTGCTAGCTTGGGGTGGCAGAGTTGGTAGGCAGCCCTCTTTTTAGCTCACCGCTGGCGCTTTCTTCGATTTCTGTTTGACCCAATCCTTCAGGATGGCGGCGATCAGCTCCGGGTTGCGGCGAGCCACAGCGCGCAAGCGCATCTCGCCTTCGTCTGGGGAAGGAAGCTTCAACCAATCTTCCAGCTCCGCCTCGCTGAGGGCCGGGGGAGGCTCGCCGCTGGCCTGGCTGTAGGCGCTGCTGGCAGCCTGCTGAAGGCTGGCCGAGGCCTGTTGACCATCGGGCAGGGCCGGGACATCCGGTTCGATCACATAGGGGAGCATGCGCTTCTGCATGTCCGAGAAGAGCTTCCAGGCGAAGAAGAGAATGGCGCCCAGCCCGAGAAGCAGGGCCACGATGGTTCCGATACGGACATAGAAATCCCGCTGGGCCATCTCGTCCAGGACGGCGGCCTCCTGGGCCAAGACGGTATCGTTGAAGGCGATCCGCTGGACGGTGACTTGATCCCCGCGCTCCTCGTTGAAGCCTACAGCCGCCTTGACCAGAGCCTTGATCTTGTCCACTTCTTCCTCTGCCAGGGACTCGTCCACCAACACAGCCACGCTGACCCGTTCCACACGCCCTGGTTGACGCTGGACATTCTTGATCTCCTTGGAGACCTCGTAGTTGACCACAGACTCCTGGTTCGAATATTCGCCGGCAGAGCTCCCAGCCTCGCCGGCCTGGTAGTTGGGCAGATCAGCCGGCGCGTTGGCATCCACCCCTGGCACACCTTCTGCAGCCGAGGCCGGCGCACCTTTCCAGCTCTCCTGCTTCTGCTGGGTGCTGCGCACCACGCTGCCCACTTCTCCGGCAGGGGCCACCGTCTCCAGGGTGGATTCCTCCTGATCCCAGTTCATCTCCACGTTGACCCGAACCACCGCCTTCTGCGGTCCCAAGGCTCGGTCCAACATGGCCTGGATCTTGTTTTGGCTTTCGATCTCGTAGCTGCGCTGGATCTGCAGCTGACTGCCTGAGGCGGCCATCAGGCTCATTTCCGGCGAAGCGTCTGGAGACTCGTAGACGTTGCCCTCGGTGTCCACAATGGAGACATTGGCAGGGTCCAATCCCTCCACGCTGTTGGCCACAAGGTAGCGGATAGCCTGCACCTGGCTGTTGGACAGACGAGCGCTAGAGGCGGGCTTGAACATCACCGAGGCCTTGGGCTCCTCCTGTTGCTCCGCAAAGAGGCTTTCCTCGGGGATCACAATGTGCACCCGGGCCACTTCGATGGCATCCAAAGCCATAATGGTCCGGCTAAGCTCACCCTCCAAAGCCCGTTGGAAATTGACCGCCTGCATGCGTTCGGTCATGCCGAGTCCGCTCAGGCCACCCTGGTCGAAGAGTTCAAAGCCGACCACTCCCCCCTTCGGCAAGTTCTGGGCCGCCAACTTCAAACGCACATTGGCCACTTCCTTCGGGGGCACCTCGATAGCTGTGCCGCCCGCAGACAGGCGATACGGGATGTTCTCGGTTTCCAACTCTTTGACGATAGCAGCCGCGTCCCGTTCATCCAGGCCCTGGTAGAGCAAGGCGTAGGAGGGCTCTTTCATCCAAAGGCCGAAAAGCAGCGCCATAGCCACCCCGGAAACCAGGATCGCTATGCCGGCGAAACGCTGCCAGGGAGCCAGATGCCCCCATGTCTCTTGGAACTGGGCTCGTAGATTATCCATGTACGATCACGTGTGTGGGAGGGAAAGGGTGTGAACGAATGGCATGAAGCACGACTCAGATCTGCATCCGCTGGATCTCTTGATAGGCTTCGATCACCCGGTTGCGCACCTGCAGGGCCAGGTTCAGACCGATGAAGGACTCTTCCATCTGCAACATGACCTGGTGCAGGTCCACAGGTTCACCGGCCAGCAATTTGAGGGCGCCTGCATCCGCGGCCTTCTGGGATTGGTCCAGCTCTGCGATGGCTTTGCCCAATGTCTCGCCGATCCCTTCGGCCATGCGGGCAGGGCTGGTGTCCCGGGAGGAGATGCGCTCCAGACCGTTGTCCAGCCGCCCCATGGCTTCCAATGCTTGAGCAATGCCTTGAGTTTTGTTGATCATGCGACTACGCTCCTTCTTTTCGACGAGATGGGGGTGCTAGTTGGTGGGAAGAGGAGTGAATTGGGTTATTGCCCGATCTGTAACGCCGACTGGAGCATGCGTTTGGCCGTCTGGATGACCGTGATGTTGGCCTGGTAGGCTCGGCTGGCCGCCATGAGATCGACCATCTCCGTGGCCACATCTACATTCGGGTACTCCACAAACCCGTCCTCATCCGCATCCGGATGGGAGGGTTCATAGACTCGCAGGGGCCCAGAATCGTCCTCGATCACCCGAGCCACCTTGACGCC
>CAYQEB010000019.1:32158-54260 GCA_964416395.1 uncultured Caldilineaceae bacterium
CCTCCTGTTTCAGTATGTCAACCAGTGGACTACGGGAGTCACCCCGGAACAGGGCTTGATGATCCCAGGAAGGATCGGGAACGCCCTGGCCCGAGTCGTTGGCGATGATCCAATAGGTGTAGGCGAAGTAGTAGTCTTCCCGTTGGGGGAGATAGTTGTAGGCCTGGGCCACCACCTGGACAGCCTCCTCTTCGGAGAGGGTGTCTCCTGGATAGATGCCAGCCTCGGTGCCGATCTGGGGCATGCTGCGTCCCAGTTCCTCCTGCACAATCCCATCGTAATCCCGGACTCGCAGATGGGCGTACCCATAGTTGTGCACGCTCAGCCAGCTCCGATCCAGGACCTCTGTTTCACCTCGTCGTTTGATCTCCTGCAGGCTTTCTCGCAGAAACTTCAAGTCGTCCATATCACCTGGAGCCGCCCCTGGGGCCAGGCCAGGTGTCGGGCTCAGGGAACCAAAACCTGGATAACCGCCAGCATCGATCACAGTCTTGGCAGCGGTCAGCCACTTGTCCACATAGGCTTTGGGATCCGGGGCCTTCCCTTGGTTCTCGATGCGCAGATTGGGTTCGTTGTAGAGCTGGTAGTAGTTCACACCCAGGGCCTTGTAGTGGCGCACCAGGCCACCGAGATCGCCGTTGATAGGCGCGCCGCCATCCGTATAGATGCGCATCACCGGCTCGATACCGTTCTCCACCAGCTTCTTGACCAGGTAGTCGTTGGCTCCGATATCGGTCCCGTCGTTCAGGAAGGTGACCCACTTGATGCCCATATCAACCGCTTCCTGGACATATTTGTCAATCACCTGAGGGGACTGTCGAGTGGTGGGGATCCAATGGATCCCCCGCCCGTTGTCCGCTGGTGGTCGAGGGAAAGCCGACAACGGCAAGGGAGAAGAGACCCCTCTCGCCTGGTCCGGCTTGGCGACGGCCAGATCTCGTCCGATGCGCCGTGGCAAGGTAGCAGCCCCTGTCCGGTTCGACGCCGGCGCCGCTGCCCCGGCTGTTGGCAGAGAGGCCGAACTTCCCTTCGAAGATGGGGACGTGGCCCCAGACGAAACACCGCTTTTTTCCACCTGAGCGTTGCTCAGAGTGGGTGGAGGCTTCCGCAGGGGTGGAGCCGCTTCCTGCACCCCATCCTGCTTTGGCAACAAGCGAGCCATCATGAAGAGGGGCAGGCCCGTAGACAGAGGCTGTTGCAGGAAACCCAGCTGTTCTGCACGAGAGGGAGTGGGCCGGAAGGCCGCCATGGCCATCATTTGGGTGTTCTGGCGGATCGCCGTGGCCAACAGCCGAGCGAAATCTGCACTGCTCCCGGATACAGCGCCCTGCCCATTCGAAGCAGAAGTGCTTTCCCTGCTATCGCTAGCATGCACCGAATCTACAGTAGCTGCCATCGTCCAACATGGTTCCCTTCATGTTCAGATCCACCGTGCTCAGATCCACTGTGCTCAGATCCACCGTGTTCAGATTCATATCCAGCTTCGTCGCGCTGGACAGCGCGACATGGGCCAGACATCCTGCACCTTGCGACGCGCTATGTTCTGGAGACGCTGTACGCTGCACATTCACACGTTCACACATCGACACATCGACACATCGAGGAGCCTGGAAGGGGCCTCGCCATTGCCGGGTTCTGACGTCATTATAAGAAGGCGCCACAAGCGCGAGCATAAAACAAGCATAATCGGGCCGTAAAAGGGTCGCTTGTTCGGACAGCTCACAAGACTCGCTGTTTGCTCCATTGTAGTCTCCCTCGGTTGCCGTTAGCCCGGCGGTACCATGTAGCCCGGTTGAACGTCTGTCGATAGAGGATAGTGACACACGGTTTCGGTTCGCTCGAGCGGACAAAAGGAGGTGCAGCAGCGAAAAACAGTTGCGTGAAGTCCTGTCCACACCGGTCTTTCAGAGAGGGTCGAGGCTGAAGCCGGCAACAGAACCCAGTAACAGAGCCAAAGAAGACCCAACCCGTGCCACTATCTTGAAGTTCAAGCGCAACATCCTAAAGAACCCAACTATCTAAGAAAGGAAAAGAACCATGGCAGTCGCAGATTTCAGTCGAATCAACAGCAACATCGGCGCCCTCAACGCCCTGAACAGCCTGAACAACGTCAACAAACGGCTGGGCATGTACCAGCTCCGCTTGGCCACCGGCCGCCGCATCAACAGCGCGGAGGACGATCCCGCCGGCCTGACCATCGCCACCACCATGCGCCAGCGCAACGAGAACCTCAAGGTGGCCATGAACAACATCGGGGACGCCAAGAACCTGATGAGCGTGGCCGAGGGTGGCCTCAACAAGATCCAGGACATCCTCCTGGAGATGCGGAACAAGGCCGAGCAGGCGGCCAGCGACACCCTGGGCTCCAGCGAGCGTAGCGCCATCCACCAGCAGCTGGTGGAGTACACGGAAGAGATCAACGACATCGTCAACCAGACCACCTGGAACGGCAAGAAGCTCCTGGATGGCCTGACCGGCTTCACCAGCAACCAGATCACCTTCCAGACCGGCGCCGAGGCTGGCGAGACCACGGCCCTGACCAGCAGCGACCTGGGCGCGGTGGACTCCAAGTCCCTGGGCATCGGCGGCAGCGGCACCACCGCCACGAAGGGCAAGATTGTTCTGACCGAGTCCACGGGCGCCACCGCCTCTGCCACGGCAGGCAGCGTGAACAGCTCCTTCGCCACCGCGGCCGTCACGGGCAACGAGCTCTCCACCGGCGACTACTACGTCCAGGTGACCCTGGGTTCGTCCACTGGTGGCAGCAGCACCGTGAAGCTCTTCACCAAGAGCGGCACCCAGCTCAACTTCTACTCCGGCGGTGTGGCCTTGACTTCGAAGAAGGTGGACATCGATGCTGCTGGCGTGGCTGTGAACCTGGGCAACGGCGTCTCGGTTACCCTCGACCTGGACGACTTCTCGGCCGCTACGGCTGGCGATGTGGCCCAGCTGCACTTCACCTACACTCGGGACGGCGCCTACAGCGGCCAGGTGGACACGGCCACCAACGCCGAGAGCGCTATGCAGAAACTGGACAGCGCCATCGACGCCGTTTCCGAACGCCTGCAGGCCCTGGGCGCCCTGGGCAGCCGCCTCAGCTTCAAGGAAGAGGCCCTCTCTTCGGCCCAGGTGAACACAGAAGCCGCCTTCAACCGGATCATGAACGCCGACATGGCCATGAGCCAGCTGGAAGCGACGAAGTACCAGATCCTCCAGCAGACGGCCACCTCCATGCTGGCCCAGGCCAACCAGGCGCCTCAGGGCATCCTGTCCCTGTTCCGGTAAACCGGATAGACTCGATACCGACGGTCACTCGACCGCAAACCAGAAAGTGGGTGGGCTCGGCCCACCCACTTTCGCGTTCCTGGTATCCCCGACAGCCTTGCGGCCTCCCCAACATACCATTACACAAAAGCAAGGTCATGTAAGGAACACGGGCCAAATTAGTACCAGGCGGCTATGGCAAACCGCGGATATTCGGGCTAAGCTTAAGCACAAGACGGCATGGTCCTTACAACGAGGCCAATAACTTTCACATCCAGATGGAGGAAACCACCCATGACCATGAGACAGCTGACCCCTCTCGCTCGTTATTTCACCACCCTGTTTATTGCCTTGCTGTTGATGTTCGCGATTGCGCCTGCGTCCCAGGCTGCCAGCACCGATGTGGTAACCCTCGACAACCGCTACGTGGTGCAAGGCCCGGACATGGTGACTGTCATCTCAGCGGTCCAGGAAGTGGGCGGCGTCATCTACCGACTCGACTTCGACAATATCTCCGTTGGCGCCAAGCTGACCCAGAGCCAGGTGGATGCACTGAAGGCCATGGATGCAGACCTGCTCATTTACCCGGAGTACCCCGATTTCCAGCTCGACGGGTACACCTGGAGCGGATAGCCCGAGAAAGAGTCCCACCCTTCACAACGGCGAAAGGGCCCGGCTTTGACAGCCGGGCCCTTTCCCATTGGAGAGATTCCGATTCCATGCAGGTTCAGTGGACACGCAGCACCGCCGCCCCTCGGATCTGACTGGCCTTGAGACGCTCCAGGACGGCGTTGGCCTCCTCCAGCGGAAAAACCTCCACTTCCGTGCGGATGGGGATCGCCCCAGCCAAGCCCAGGAACTCCTCCGCATCCCGACGGGTCAGGTTGGCCACGCTGCGCAGGACCCGCTCCTGGTAGATGCGTTGGTAGGGCATCTCGGGGATGGGGCTCATGTGGATGGCGTTGATGGCCAGGACGCCCCCGGGACGCAGATGCCCCAAGGCCAGAGGGACAATCCAGCCGGCAGGCGCAAAGATGATGCTGGCGTCCAGAGAGTCGGGCGGCTGTTCCTCCGCTCTACCCACCCAGGCCGCGCCCAGCTGAAGGGCCAGGGCCTGGTGCTCCGGACTGCGGGTGAAGACGTACACAGAACAGCCCCAGTAACGGGCCACCTGGATGACCAGGTGGGCGCTGGCGCCGAACCCATACAGCCCCAACCTGCCCCCGGGTTGGATGCCGCTCAGACGCAGGGAGCGATAGCCCACGATCCCCGCGCAAAGCAGCGGAGCAGCCTGTTCGTCCGAAAAGTTCCGGGGCAGCGGATAGGCGAAACGTTCGTCCACCACCATGTACTCTTCGTACCCGCCATCTGCGTGTAGCCCGGTGAAACGGGCGTGGACGCAGAGATTCTCCAGCCCCTGCCGGCAGAACTCGCACTCCCCACAGGTCCAGTTGAGCCAGGCGACCCCCACCCGCTCCCCCGGCTGAAAGCGGCTGGCCCCTTTCCCCTGCCGGTCCACCACCCCCACAACCTGGTGCCCAGGGACGATGGGCAGTCGGGGCAGCGGAAGCTCGCCCTCCACCGTGTGGAGATCCGTGTGGCAGACGCCGCAGACCTGCACCCGAATGCGGACCTGCCCTGGGCCCGGTTCTGGGACAGGTAGATCCACCAAGGCCAAGGGGTTTTCCTCCACAGGCTTAGGCTGTTGCAGCTGCATGGCTCTCATGATGCACCTCCCCGATCAGCCGACTCTTCTCGGATGTCTGCAGGGACTCGCACCGCCCCTCCTTCCACCCGAAACAGTTGGGCCTGGGCCCGGAATTCGGGAGCGAAGTCCTCCCAATCCGTGGCGGTGAGGATGGCCTGGTTCACCTGGGCCAGCGCGGTGAGCAGGGCGCCCCGACGCAGCGCGTCCAGCTCGCTCATCACATCGTCCAGGAGGAGGATGGGCGTCTCCCCCGTCTCCTGGGTCATGGCCTCCACCTCCGCCAGCTTCAGGGCCAGGGCGGCGGTCCGCTGCTGGCCCCGGCTGCCGTAGCTGCGCAGGTCTCGACCATTGACCAGCAGGCGCAGGTCGTCCCGATGAGGGCCGTAGAGGGTGGCGCCAGCAGCCAGTTCCCGCTCCCGGCGTTGCTCCAGGTGAGCCAGAAAGTGCTGCGCGATGGTTTCCGGCGTCAGGAGAGGCGAGGCGCTCTCCGGGACGAAAGGCGCCCCCTCTTGCCTCAGCTGCAGGAACTCTTCCGGGGAGAGATGGCCCGGATTGAAGCTGGGCAGGTAGACCAGAACCAGGTTCTCTCGTTGGGTGCTCAGCTCCTGGTGGCGCTGTCTCGCCAGGGGCGCCAGCTGGGCCAGGAAGGCGTAGCGCCGGGCCGTCACGACAGCTCCGTGGGCGGCCAGCTGCTCGTCCCAAAATCGGATCTGCGCCCCAGTGGCCGGAGCTTGGGGGGGCGCGCCCTGTTCTCGCAACTGTTTCAACAGGCTGTTGCGCTGGGTCAGGACCTTCTGATACCGGTTCAGGTGCTGGCAGTAGGCCCGGTCCATCTGGCAGAGGGCGATGTCCAGGTAGCGACGACGCTCTCCTGGGCCGCCGGAGACCAGCACAATGTCCTCGGGCCGGAAGAGCACAGCCCGCATCTGCCCCACCAGGTCCAGCGCCCGGCGGCTCACCCCGTTGATCCGAATCTGCTTGACGAATCCCGTTCCGTCTGTCCGGGGCGTGAAGAGGATCTCCAGCTTCAGCTCCTGGGCCCCCCGCTGCACGTAGCCGGTGATCTGAGCGAAGGGAATGGGCTCCTCGGCCGCGCTCCACCCCACCACTTCCCGCTCGGCCCGAGCCTGGCAGGACTTGCTGGTGGCCAGGTAGTAGATGGCCTCCAGCAGGTTGGTCTTGCCCTGAGCGTTCTGGCCCTGGAGCAGGGTCAGCCGCTGGGTGAACGCCAGGTCCAGATGGCGGTAGTTGCGGAAATGGGCGAGGGCGAGACGGGTCAGAAACATGGACAGGATTGGGCTAAGAAGGCCGAGGGCGGCGAAGGGTGAGCTCGGCCACCAGCACATCGATGGCCGTGTCCGGATCGGCGCCGATCTTCATGGCGTGGTCGGCCTCCAGCAGCTGCTCCAGGATGTCGTCCAGCTCCTGGTGAGAGAAACGGCCGCTCTGCTGCATGGCCTTCTTAACAGGATAGGGCTTCTCGCCCACCAGGCGAGCGATGTCGTACTCGTTCCCTCGGCGGCTCGCGGTGGCCTCCTTCACCTTGATCAGGATGCGGAACTGACGGGCGATCATGGTGAGCAGGTAGAAAGGGCTGGCGTCGTTGCGACGCAGTTCGTGCAGGGAGCGCATGGCCTTGCGCCCGTTGCGTTGGCTCAGGGCGTCGGTCAGATCCCAGATGAGGGCCTCGCTGGCATCGCTGACCAGGAGCCGCACATCCGCCGGGGTGACCCGCCGCCCAGCAGCGTAGGCCGCCAGTTTGTCCAGCTCGTTGTCCAGCTGGCGCAGGTTGGGCCCCACAAAGTCAGCCAGCATCTGGACGGCCCGCCCCTCCAATGCCACACCTTTGGCCTTGGCCTGCCGCTGGATCCAACCGGGCAAAGAGCGCACATCCGGCGTGGCCAGGGTCTCCAGAAGAACGACTCCTTCCTCGATCAGGGCCGCCAACCCTGGGATCTTTCGCTTGCCCCCAGCTTCCTCCAGGGTGAACCCCTTCCACAGGTGGCGCCGCTTGTCCACTCCCTTCTCCAGGAAGACCAGATCACAGCTCGCCGGCAGCTGGCCCAGCCCATGCACCAGCCGAGCCGCCTCTTTGTGGGCGGCGCTGACCGAGGATCTGCTGGCAGCCATCCGTTTGTCCAACTGGGTCAGGTAGTCCCGGACGATGACCAGGCGGCGCTCGGCCAGGAAGGGCATGGTGTTGGCGTGGTAGAGAAGATCCTCCGCGTCGGTGCGGTCGCCGGCCAGCTCGGTGACGTTCAGGTCTGCCATCTCCGGATCGCCCAGGGCCTGCTTCATCTGGGCGATCCGCTGTTGCACCAAATACTCGTCCGGGTTCACGAAGAGGGTGATCATAGGCCTTCCCGGCAGTCCCCGCTACTCAAAGGCCACCCGATAGGCTCTGCGTTTGCCCCGAGCCAGCGGTTCGATAGTGGAGAGCCAGCGATCGTGGATGTCGGCCAGGGTGGTGTAGGCCTGGAGGCGCAGGCCCAGGGGCTGGGCCAGGAAAAGAGCGCCGGTGAGGAGGATGGCGGTGAGGGTCACCTTGTCGGCCAGACGGCGCCGGCCAGCCGTGCCCAGGAGCGCCGCGGCGGTGGCCAGGACCAAGGTGGTGGTCAGGTTCGTGCCGCAGTTGGGATGGATGGCCAGCCCTTTTTCCCCGGCCTGGAGGCGCAACATGGCCTCGCTGACGGCCCCGCGCACATCCTCCAGATCCACGTTGCCGTAGAGGGTGAACCCCCAGGGATCGCTGATCCCAGCGATGGCCACGTGCGGATTGCGGGCAGCCAACAGATGGATGGTGGCGTGTTCGATGGCGTGGTGCTGTCGGGTGCGGCGCAGGATGGCGGCCAGGGTCTGTTCCATGGACGGTGCTTCCTCGGAAATTTGCAGGGTGAGCGAGCGGTGGATGCGGGTTGATGCGCCGAGATCAGCGGCCCAGCAGCTCTCGAGCCCGGGCCACCATGGCCTCCGGAGTGAGGCCGAACTCCTTGTAGATGCGCTTGTAAGGGGCGCTGGCGCCGAAGCGGTCAATGCCGATGACGCCGCCACGCGAGGGGTCATTGCCCACCCAGCGCTCCCAGCCGAAGGTGGCTGCCGCTTCTATGGCCAGCTTCGGCACGTCCAGGGGCAGGACAGAACGCCGGTAGGACTCATCCTGTTCCTGGAAAAGCTCCCAGCAGGCCAGATTCACCACCCGGACAGCCACGCCATCCTGGGCCAGTGTGCGAGCGGCCTCCAAGGCGATCTCCACCTCGCTCCCCGAGGCGATGAGGATGATCTCCGGGCTGTCGCTGTTGGCGTAGAAGATGTAGCCCCCTCTGCGCAGGCCTGAGGCCGGCCCCATGCCCTCCTGGCTGCGGTCGTAGTTGGGCACCTTCTGCCGGGTCAGGGCCAGAGCGGTGGGGCCTGTCCGGTTGGTGAGGGCGACGCGCCAGGCCTCCGCGGTCTCGTTGCCGTCCGCGGGGCGGATGACCGTCATGTTGGGCATGGCCCGCAGGGCGGGAAGATGCTCGATGGGCTGATGGGTGGGGCCATCCTCGCCTAGGCCGATGCTGTCGTGGGTGAGAACGTAGATGACCCGGACGCCCATGAGGGCCGAGAGGCGCATGGCGCCCCGCATGTAGTCGCTGAAGACCAGGAACGTGCCGCCGTAGGGGATGATCCCGCCGTGGAGCGCCATGCCGTTGAGGATACCGGCCATGGCGTGTTCCCGCACGCCGAAGTGGATGTTGCGCCCCCGGAAGCTCTCGGGGCCCAGGCTGTCCGCCCCCTTGATCATGGTCTTGTTGCTGCCGGCCAGGTCCGCGCTGCCGCCGATCAGGTTGGGGATGACCTGAGCCAGGGCGTTGATCACTGCGCCGCTGGCGTTGCGGGTGGCGTCGCTGGCGCCGGCCTGGAAGCTGGGCAGGGCCTCTTCCCAGCCTTCCGGAAGCTCCCCGGCCAGGGCCCGTTGCAGTTCCGCGGCCTCCTCCGGGTGCTGCTCCGCGTAGGCCGCGAACAGGCGCTGATGCTCCGCCTCCCAGGCCTGGCCCCGCTCCACCGCCTGACGGAAGAAGGCCAGCACGTCCTCCGGGATGTAGAAGGGCGGCTCCAGGGGCCACCCCAGGTTCTTCTTGGTCAGGATCAGCTCCTCCTCGCCCAGGGGCTCGCCGTGGGCTTTGGCCGTATCCTGGCGGTTGGGGCTCCCATAGCCGATGTGGGTGCGGCAGCCGATGATGCTGGGCCGAGGGTCCGCCTGGGCGGCCTCGATGGCAGCCGCCACTGCCTGGCCGTCCATGCCATCCACCTTCTGCACGTGCCACCCGTACGCCTCAAACCGCTTGGCCCAGTCCTCGGTGAAGGCCAGATCTGTGCTGCCCTCGATGGAGATGTGATTGTCGTCGTAGAGGTAGACGATCTTGCCCAGGCGCAGATGCCCGGCCAGGCTGGCGGCCTCGCTGGCGATCCCTTCCATCAGGTCGCCATCGCTGACGATCGCGTAGGTCCAATGGTCGATGACGGGGAAACCAGGGCGGTTGTACCGCTCCGCCAGCCAGCGCTCCGCCATGGCCATGCCCACGCCGTTGGCAAAGCCCTGGCCCAGGGGCCCCGTGGTGGTCTCCACCCCCGGGGTATGCCCGTACTCCGGGTGGCCCGGGGTCTTGCTGCCCCATTGGCGGAAGTTTTTCAGCTCCTCCAGGGGCAGATCGTAGCCGGTCAGATGCAGCAGGGCGTAGAGGAGCATGGACCCATGCCCCGCGCTGAGGACGAAACGGTCCCGGTTGGGCCAGGAGGGGTTGCGAGGGTTGTGGCGCAGGAAACGGGTCCACAGGGTGAAGGCCGCCTGGGCCATCCCCATGGGCATGCCTGGATGCCCGGAGTTGGCTTTCTGGACTGCGTCCGCGGCCAGCATTCGGATGGTGTTCACAGCCTTGCGCTCGAACTCAGGGTCCAGAACTTGGCCTTGAGGGGTGGAAACGGTGGGAGTGGTCATGGGTCGTTCCTCGTGCAGGTGATGGAAATTCGGTCCGCTGGGACACTGTTTTGGCAGCAGAAAGTGAAGGGCGGGGGAGCAGGGCGCTATGGTGGCTCGGTGCGACGTACTGGGGTGAATTATATCACAAAAGGAGGGAGTCCTGGGAACGAGCCATACAGAACCGCCCCCGACCTGACCAGCAGGAGCGGGGGCTTGGAGTTGGCGTCTGGGCGGAGGGTGAAGTTAACGGAGGACTGTTGGCAGGAAGAGGCGATAGTTGGCCGACGTGCCCGCGACTTCCTGGGTGGGAGGCAAGGGGAGCCTGTAGCGTTGCAGAGGGCGATCCGCCACTGGCAGGACAGGCAGGACCGGTGGGGATTTCGCGACGCTGGAGAAGGCCTGGAGCTCGCTCCACCCTGTCGCCCCCACGCCCCGGATCTCGGTCACCAGCTCGTAGACCGCATCGGTGATCCCATGCACCTCCACCTGATACTCGCCGGCCACCGGGGCCACGAAGCTGACCTCGTCCGGCCCGCTCTCCTGCTGGCTGATCCAGGGCGAACGGGTCTCATGGTCCGGCGGCCAGACGTACAGGTCTGGATCCCCGGAGCGGGGCATGACAAAGGCGGACATCTGCTCTCCGATGGCCATGGGGTAGCGGAAGACACGCGCTTCCCCGGCGGCTAGCGTGTCGGGCTGGGCGGGCAGGTAGTTGATCCCGGCCAGGACCGGACTCTCGGACACGTTGCCCGCCCTATCGGACACCCAGGCCAGGATGTACTTGATGCCGGGCGTGTCCACCAGTCGCCAATCGTATGTGGCGGGGGCTCCAACGTAGTCCAGCCAGGTGGACTCCTGCACCGGGATCCACCGATCCACACCGGCAATGTACTTGTATTCCACGAACTTCACCGCCCGCACACCGCTCTCCTGGTCCGTAGCCCGTACAGAGAGACGCACGTCCCGGCTGGTGGCGATGAGAGCGCCGTCGTTGATGCTCAGCTCGTCGATCTGGGGCGGCAACACGTCCGTGACCAGGGGCATGACAGTCACCGAACGCATCAACACGTTGTTCGTCTCGTCCGTTTCCGGGATCTGGTTGTCCGGATCGATGACTGCGTAGAGGGTGTAGTTGCCCGGCTCTGTGGGCGTCCAGGTGATGCCCGGCGTGCTCATCTGATGGTCCGGCACCAGGCTCTCCAGGGAGGTGACGCCCAGGAGCTGCCCCTGGGCGGAGGGAGCGCCCAGGTAGAAGCGCACTGGCACATCGACCAGGGCAAATTCTCCGCCCTGGCGGTGCACCACGATCCCCAGCAGCGCCGATTGGCCCACCCGCAGGGCATTGGGCTGGCTCCAGAACTCGTAGGAGAAGCCGAAGAGATCGTCGCTATCCCGGGCCACCACGGTGTAGGCATTGGCCTGGGTGTCCTCGTCACCACCCGGGTTCACCACTGTGACCGCGTAGCTGCCTGGTGCGAGCAGGTTGGCCGGAATGGCCGCCTGAAGGTGCGTGGCATCCACGTATTCAGTCTCCAGGGCCGTTGCGTCCAGGAAGACCGTCGCTCCCTGTGCGAAGTTCATGCCGTAGACGTGGATCTCCGTGGCCACATCCGTCCAACCCCGGTCCGGCCGCACCTCTTGCAGGGTGATCTCGTCCGTGGTGACCCGGTATCCGGCTGTGAAGACCGCAGAGCGGCCGTCGGGGTTGGTGACGATCAGGTCGTAGTCGCCAGGCGGCAGGAAGGCCGGCACCGTGACCGCCAGACGCTGGCTATCCAGGTAGGTTACGTCGGCCAGGAGATAGGGTCCCAGGCGCACTTCAGGCGTGGCCTCGAAGTTGTTTCCCAGAACAGTGAGGGACGTGGAGCGGCTGTTGTCCCCCTCCACGGGGAGCAGCTGGGTGACGGCGGGCATGTCCAGGGCCGGGGGCGGGCTGACGATCACCTGGACCGTGGCGCTATCTGTGCCACCATTGCCGTCGCTGACCGTGTACGTGAAGGAATCCCACCCCAGGAAGCCAGCCGGCGCGACATAGCGCAGGGTGCTGTCCGGGTTGATGGTCACCGAGCCCACCCGCCCCTGTTCCACAGCGGTGACGGTCAGGCGATCCCCGTCCACGTCGCGGTCGTTGGCCAGGACGCCGATGCTGAACTCGGTGACGCCCACTCGGCTCACCGTGTCGTCCACGGCCACGGGTGCATCGTTCACCGGCTGGACCTCCGCCACAAAGGCTGTGTGCCCCTGGATCTGCCCATCCGAAGCGTAGATAGTCAGGGTGGCGCTGCCCACCTGGTTGGCCGCCGGGGTGATGGTCAAAGTGCGGGTGATGCCTGTGCCGCTGAAGCCCAGGTTTCGGTCCGGGATCAGGGTGGGGTTGGAGGAGACGCCGGAAAGCACCAGCAGGGCCGCGTCCGTGTCCACATCGCTGAGGGTGATGGTCAAGGTGTGGGTGATGTCCTCCTCCATGGTCACGTTCGGGATGGAGGCGATGAGAGGCGAATCGTTCTCTGGGGTCACCGTGAGCGCGAAGGTGGCGCTGCCGGTCAGGCTGCCGTCGCTGGCCACCAGGGTGATGGTGGTGGAGCCGTACTGGTCCGGCCTGGGCGTGATGGTCACCGTGCGCTGGCCGCCGCTGCCGCTGAAAGTGATGTCCGAATCGTCCACCAGGGCATGGTTGGAGGAGCTGCCGGAAACAGAGACGGCCGCCAAAGCCGAATCGATATCGCTGACCTGGAAGGACACTTGAATCGGCGTGTCCTCCCGGGTCTCCTGGTCCGGGATGGGCGCGATGACCGGGGCGTCGTTCACCGCCTGCACGGACAGGGTGAAGACGCTGCTGGCGTTGAGCGCGCCATCGCTCACCGTCACCGTGATGGTGGCCGTGCCGGTCAAGTTGGCTGTCGGCGTGATGGAGACCGTGCGGTTGATCCCTGTGCCGCCGAATTCGATGTTGGTGTGAGGGACCAGAGCCGTGTCCGAGGAGCTGCCGTGGAGGGTGAGGCTGGCCACATCACTGTCGATGTCACCGATGGTGAAGGGGATGGGGCCGGCCGGCGTGTCCTCCTCCGTGGTCTGGTCGGCGATGGGATCGATGGTGGGCGCGTCGTTCACCGGCGCCACCGTGACCGTGACGACCCGAGAGGCTGTGGCCAGGCCGTCGCTCACCTCCAGGGTGATCAAGGCTGTGCCGTTGGCGTTGGCCGCTGGGGTGACGGCCAGGGTCCGGTTGGCGCCGCTGCCCCCCAGAACCAGCCCGCTGTCTGGGATGAGCCCTTGGTCATCCGAGGCGGCGCTCAAGGTCAGGCTGCCCGGCAGGTTGTCCAGATCGGAGAGGGTGATCCCCAGGCTTTCCGTGGCATCCTCAGCCATGTCCAGTGCGTCCACCACCTGGATGGCAGGGCGGGCATTCACGGTCAACACGAAGGAGGCAGCCGAGGAATCCGCGCCATCGTCTGCGGTGACCGTGACCGTCACCACGCCGCTCTGGCCGCTGGCCGGGGTCACGGTCATGGTGCGGCTGGCGCCGGCCCCGCCGAAGAGAATGTGGCTACTTGGCAGCAGAGTGGGGTCCGTGGAGACGCCGGAGAGAGTCACGTTGGCCAGGTTTGAATCCACGTCGCTCACGTTGAGCTGGTAGCTGGTGGCTTCGTCCTGGTTGATGGTTCGGTCAGCCAGGCCGCTCACCTCCGGCGCGTCGTTCACCGGGTTCACCGTCAGCAGGAAGCTTTCCTGGGACGCGGAGACTCCGTCGCTCACCGTCACGGTGATGGTGGTTGCACCGAACAGGTTCTCCGCCGGGGACAGGGTCAACGTGCGGCTGCCCCCGCTGCCGGTGAAGGCCATGCCGCTGGCGGGGATCAGGGTGGCATCCGAGGAGACAGCCGACAGGGATAGGGCGCTCAAGGCCGTGTCGTTGTCCCCCACAGTGATGGCCACATCCAGGGGCGTGTCCTCGTCCGTAACCTGGTCGGCGATAGGGGCCAGGGTGGGGCGATCGTTCACCGTGAGCACGAAATCCTTGGCCGTGGCATCTGTGCCGTCGTCTACGGAGACCGTCACCAGGGCCGTGCCGTACGCCCCCGTGACCGGGGTCATGGTCAGAGTCCGGGTCACGTCGTCGCCGTTCAGGAGCAGGTTGGCGTCGGGTAACAGGGATTGGTTGGACGAAGTGACGGTCAGGGTGATCCCGGCCACGGGATTGTCCACGTCTGTCAGGGTGAAGGTGACGGTGATGGGTGTGTCCTCCGGGGTCTCCTGGTCCGCGACAGAGGAAAGTTCGGGGGGATCGTTCACCGGGGTCACCGTGATGGTGAAAGCCTCGGATGCGCTGGCCTGGCCATCGCTGACCGTCAGGGTCAACACGCCGCTTCCTGCCAGGTCCGGGCCTGGGGTGATGGTGGCCGTGCGGGCGCCGCCGCTACCGCCGAAGGTCACGTTGGCCCCTGGCAGCAGCGCTTCGTCCGAGGAGATGGCGGAAAGCTGCAGGTTTCCTGCCGGGGTCTCCACATCGGCCACGGTGAAGGTGACGGTGATGGGTGTGTCCTCGGTGGTGTTCTGGTCGCTCACGGAGGAGATGGTGGGGAGGTCGTTCACCTCCTGGACCGAGAGCAGGAAACGAGTCTCCGCGGTGTCCTGGCCATCGTCCACCACGATCACCAGCTCGGCTGTTCCTGAAACGTCCGAAACCGGGGTGGCTGTGAGGGTGCGGCTGCCCCCGCTACCGCCCAGGAGCAGGTTGGCATCGGGCAACAGGCTCTGGTTGGTGGAGGTCACGGTGACTGTCAGAGCAGCCGGGTCGGTCTCCACGTCATCCACTGTGAAGGGCAAGGCCGTGAGAGCGCTGTCCTCCTGGATAGTCTGGTCCGAAATGGCAGAGATGGTGGGCAGGTCGTTCACGGAGACCACCGTCAGCAGGAAGGATTCGATGGTCAGGTTGGCGCCGTCCGAGGCCCGCACCACCATGGCCGCCTGGCCGAACTGGTCCTGGGTGGGGGTGATGGTGAGAGTGCGGGTGACCCCCGCGCCGCTGATGGTCATATCGCTGTTGGCCACCAGGGAGCCGTCTGTGGAGCTGGCGGACACATTCAGGGAGGCTACGTCGGTGTCCACATCGCTGATGGTGAAGGTCACCTGGATGGGCGTGTCCTCGGGTGTGCTCTGGCCAGGGATATCGTCGATGACTGGCGGATCGTCCACCGAGTTCACAGTCAGAGTGAAGGGCGCGGTGGTCACCAGTTCCCCATCGGACACTTCCACCGTGATGACGGTCGTTCCCCAACGGTTCACAGCCGGCGTCACCGTCAACGTACGGGTGACATCCGCGCCGGTGACGGTCAGGTTGCCCGGCGGGACCAGGAGGGCGTCCCCGGACGTGGTGGTGATGACCAGGCTGCTCAGGGCCGTACGGTCGTCGTTCACTGCAAAGTCAAACACCAGGGTCGTATCCTCGTCCGTGGCCTGATCCGCGACGCCGCTCACGTTGGGTGGCTGGTTGGGCGCCAGAACGGTGAGGGTGAAGGGGCTGTCAGCGCTCAGGCTGCCGTCGCTGACGTTGACCGTGATGATGGCCGTGCCGGTGAGGCCCACGGTGGGCGTGAGGGTCAGGCTGCGCTCCGCGTCGGCGCCTGCAAAGTGGAACTCGCCCAAAGGCGTCAGCGCTGGATCGGAGGAGGTGGCCGTGAGGACCAGGCTGGCCAGGGGTGTGTCCACATCCCCCACGGTGAAGGAGATGGGCCCGGTGGTGGTCCCGGACATGGTGTTCTGCGCAGCAATGGCGGAGATGGTGGGCCCATCGTTCACCGGATCCACGGTGAGGACAAAGGTGTCCTGGGCCGTGTCCGATCCATCGCTGACGATGAGGGAGATGATGCTGGTCCCCGTCTGGTCCTGGGCAGGGGTGATGGTCACCGTGCGGGTCACCCCGCTGCCACCAAGCAGGATGCTGCTCACCGGAACCAGGACAGTGTTGGTGGAGTCCGCGAAGACCATCAGATCATCTGCCGGCGTCTCTGTGTCGCTGACGATGAAGGTCACCGGCCCCAGGGCCGTGTCCTCGTTGGTGGTCTGGTCGGCCACGTCCGAGATGGTGGGGGGCGTGTTGCCGCTAGCCCAGGAGAGCTTGGAGGGGCTCAATAGGCCGATGAAGAGAGGCGCCACGATGGTGGGCAGGAGCAGAGCCAGCAGTAGACGCCTCGCCCGCAGGGTGAGGCCATTTTCAAGGCCGAGATGGGTGTTCGTTCGGGGTTCCGCAGTTCGATCCATGGTCCGTTCACCGCTCAAGGGCATTGGTTTCCACCAAGTCCAGCACCTGGTGAATTGTCTCTCCGGTGGGGATGCCATCCTGCACGTTGCGTTTCAGCACATCCAACCGGAGCAACAAGCCGGTGGCGCCGGCATCGTACCGGAGTTCGATGTCGCCAGGCTGCACCACCTGGGTCAGGGCGCCGCCATCGTCCCAGACAGTGAAGGAGTGGCGGTTCACCAGGCGCCAGTACCGGACCAGGTGGCCGCCGCCAGTGGTCCCCAGGAAGGGACCGCTGACGTCGAAGATCTGGCCGGAGACGGAGACAGCCGAGACGCCTTGAAGATCCAGGTCGTAGGGCAGGATCCAGGGATTGCCCCAGCGCACGGCTGGGTCCAGGGGCAGCGTGGTGGAGATGAATTCGCCGGTGTCAATGTGGTAAGCCGAGGTCCACTGCTCCGAGGGCCACTCGAAGGGATTGGGCTGATACCACTGGCTCCCCTGGCTCAGGATGCCATCCGGACCGCTTCGGGCCGAGAGGGACTCGGTCCAGAACAGGCCGATGTCCACCGCCTGGTCGCCGCCCCGACGATCTTCCGTCCCTTCCCAGCGGACGCTCATTCCCACGAAGAGAGGCGCGATGGTCACCGCCTGGGGGGCGCTCCACTCCGTCTGGCGGGATCCGTTCTGCAGGCGGACCCGATAGAAGTAGCGGCCCGGCGTCTTTCCCTGGGCTACCCAGGTGCGCTGAGGCCCTTGATAGACCAGCCGGGCGTCGGAGAAGTCCGGAGCAGTGGCTTCCTCCAGGAGGAACCGGTCCCCAGGATCGGCGCCCCCTGCCACTTGCCACTGGAGGGTGTACCCGTTGTCTCGGTCGCTGTTGTCGATGGGAGACAAGGCCGGCGTCACCAGGGGGCGGTAGCGCATCACCAGGGGCAGGGAGATCTGGAAGCCAGGCGTGGGCGTCGGCGTGACCGTGGGTGTGGGGCTGGGTGTGGCCGTGGGCGTGAAGGTGGGAGTGGGATAGGCGCTGCCATCGCCGTACAGGAAGCCATCCGTGAAGCCGTTGACGTCCCCGGCCACCAGATTGCTCGCCTGGGAGAGGAAAGCCAGGGTTCCCCCGTCCTCAGAGAGCTGAGGGAAGAAGGAATGGCCGTTGGCCTGGCTGCCGCTCCAGGCCAAGGAGGCGCGCCGGGTGGTGCGGGCCGCCAGATCCCGCACAAAGATGTCCATCTGACCGTTGGTGTCGTCGGCCACCAGGTTCGCCGCGTCCGATTGGAAGGCGACGAAACGGCCGTCCCCAGAGATGGCTGGCCGGGTCAAGGGTGCATCGGGGAAGAGGAGTGCGGGGGATACCTGGTCGCCTTCCTGGGAGAGGGTGGCCAGCTCCATGGTGTTCGTCTGCAGATCGTAGACGAAAATGTCCCAGGTGGCGTTGCTGTCGTCCGGGACCAGGTTGTCGGCAAAGGAGCGGAAGGCCACGTAGCGCCCGCCGCCAGCGATGACCGCCAGGCTGGAGGGACCGTTGCCCTGCTCCTGGCTGCTCGGATCCAGAGAGAGCCGCAGGAGCGTCCCCGCGCCGCGCTGCCAGGCGAAGATGTCGGTCACCTGGTTCGTGTCTTGGTCCACCAAATTCGTGGCCGCGGATTCGAAGACGACCCACTGGCCGTCGTCCGAAATGGCGGGGAGAGAGGAGTCTCCATCCCCGCCCTGGCTGTCAGCAGCGGAGATGCGCACCGTGGAACCGTCGCTGCGGTCGTGAAGGAAGATGTCCCGACGGCTGTTGGTGTCATCGGCCACCAGGTTGGTGGCGTCCGACTCGAAGACCACGTAACGTCCATCTCCCGAGATGGCCGGATTGAAGGAGTCCCCATTGGCTTGGCTGCCATCGCTGGCCACCGAAACCCGGCTGGTCTCGCCGCTGACCAGATCCCGCACGAAGATATCCCAGCGCTGGTTGCTATCCCCCAGGACCAGATCGCTGGCCTGGGAGGCGAAGGCCAGATAGCGCCCTTCCCCAGCCAGGGCCGGAGTCACAGAGGCGCCGTTGGCCGGTTTCCCGCTCCCGTTCACCGAGACCAGGTTGACCTGGCCGGTCTGCCCGTTGTAGACGAAAATGTCCGATGCCTGGTTGTCGTCCCCAGTGACCAGCCCCTCCGCGGCCGTGGCAAAGGCCAACAGGAGGCCATCTCGAGATAGGGAGATGGCGGTCACATCCGCGTTGCCCTGGCCGATGCGCAGGATGCTACTCGTCGCAGCAGGAAAGACGCCCCCTTCCTGGGCGGCCAGTTCCTCTGTCGCTGCGATCCCGCCAGCCAGAATGAGCAGGATCCCAATGCCCAGGAGGCCGATGAAGGGCCAGAGACCTCGATCGAGCGTCTGCTTACTCACAGTCCGTTACCGCTTCCCCGTTCACGTAGATTTCCAGGTCGTCGAAGTAGATGTTGGAATTGAAAAGGGCAGGACTCTCTGCCTGGAGCATGACCAGGATCTGCCCCGAATCGCCAGCCTGGATCTGATTCTCCAGCTGGCTCCACATGCCCCGGGTGTAGCCGTTGACGTAGCGAGCCTCCTGGCCGAAGGCATCCGGCTTGATGCCCAGGGAAACCCAGTCGTTGACCCACTGCCCGCCCACTTGCAGCCCCTCGTGATCGAAGATCAGATACTTGACCCGAACCTGGATCGTAGCCCCGGCGGGCGCTTGAAAGACCGGGCTGATGAGCCCCGCGGCATAGGGTTGGCCGCTGGCGATCTTGAAAGAGTACTCTGACCCGGCCCGGTCGCCAGGACCGATGGTCCGCTCCATGTCAAAGCGCACGTTCTCGGCCACGTAGAGCCCACCATCGTCCACAGCGAAGGTGCCCCAGCCACCGTAGCTCCCGTACCAGGGCCCGCCATGCCATTTCGCTGGATCGTTGAAATCCAGGCAGGCTGTCGCCGTCTTGAAGAGGGTGAGGCCGCTGGAGAAGCTGTTGGAGGCCTCCGCCACCCCTGGCCCACCGGAGCCCTGAGCCTCTGCTGGCTGGGGAGCTGGCGGAGCGATGCTCAGGTTATTGAAGACACGGCTGTCCGGCGCCAGGTTCTCCTGGGGCGCGGGGGCCGGGTCATCCGGAACGGGCATCACCGCGTGGATCCCAGATGGGGGTGCAGGTCGGCTGCCACTGGCCAGCACCAGCGAACCTGGCAACAGAAAAGCCAGGAGCAGAACCATCCGCGGCAGCAAGACAAGGAGCGGTCGGGATCTCATCGGCCCTCTTCGGTGGTGCGCCGCATCACCATTGGACGAAATCCAGTTTGGCATTGGTCGCTTTCAGTCGTTGCTCGTAGGTTTCGGAATCACCAAAATAGGCCCGGGTGTACTCCTGGCCTTGGAACACACCCGTAAAGACCCAGCGCTTCATGTAGTTCATGTAGATCAGAATGCCCGTCTGGGTGTCATAGCAGACCTCGCCATCGTAGAGGGTGGTCCATCCCTCACCTTCCTCCACCTCGGCCTGACGAGGCCCACTGCACCAGACGTTGACCGTGCGCCCATCGCTGAGATGAACCCGGTCGTTGGCCGGCCCGGGGTGAGCCCCCGCCCAGAAATTGAAAAGGACATCCTCCTTGCTCGGGTAGCGCTCCTGGCCGGTGTAGCGGTCGATCTGGGAGAGCCAGGACGTGCGTTGACCACAATCCCCGTCCCATTCGATGCGCCGATCCACCTCCAGCCAGCGGTCCTCCACCACGCCCCGCACGGAGGCCACCCCGGTGCCAGTGCAGAGCTCCGCCTGGCAGTTCTCGGACGTGCACTCCCAATCCACCTCCCAGCTGGCCTGGAAATCCTGGGGAATCAGGTCCCCATTGGCCACGTCCAGGTTGAGCTCCCGGTTGGAGACGGTGGCCGGCACCGGATCGTCTGCGGGAGAGGTCACGGAAAGAGTCTTCACTTCGTAGAAGAGGTTGCGGCTGGGCGGGGATGGCCGTTGACTGCAGCCTGCCAGGACCAACACCAAGGCCAGAAACAGCCCAAACCGCTCGCCCCAGGGCCGAAACCAGCCCCGGGGATTGTCTGTCAGCATCAACGCGCCCTCCTGTCACAGCTTCTCGGCCATACTCGCCATCACCCTAGATGAACCAGCCGCGGCCTTCCAGTAGAGGGCGGTACGGAATGTGTAACAGGAGCGTAATGGAACGGTCCCAGAAGGCGATTTGGCGCCTCGGCCAGTTTGCAGTAGGATGGATCCGTTACGAAACCCCACAGGGAGGATGCTCAGAGGCATGTCGTTGACCAGAACCATCCGCACCGTCTTTCAGAAATCCACCAATGCACCTTCACCCCAACGCGGTCCCACTCACATCCCAGGACGCAACGGTGTCAACGGAGCCCAATCAGCCCCTCGCGTCCGCCTTTTCCAGGGCCTGGGCCTGCTGACCGGCCTGGGAGCTGGCCTGGCCAGCTACGCCTTGCTCTACGAACCCTTCGACGTTCGCCTGGACACCGTCACCATCCGCCTGCCCCGGGGCCGAGGCCGCCTGCCGAAAGAAGGCCTCTCCATCCTGCACGTGTCGGACAGCCACTTCCAGGGGCAGGATTGGCGGGAGATCCCCAAGGTGCGGCGGGTCCAGGAGTTGACCCGCCATCTCCAGCCGGACCTGCTCATCCACACCGGTGACTTTTGGCACAAGGAGAGCGGCCTGGCCAACGTACTGGCCCTGCTCCAGGCCCTGCCCCGCCCTCGCCTGGCAAGCTACGCGGTGCTGGGCAACCACGACTACACCTGCTACGACATGACCAAGGCTGTCGCCCGAATGTGGCGAGCCTTCCAGCTGGAAGAGCGGGATCGACGCAACGGACACCGCCCACCCCGCTGGCGAGCGCCGATGGACAAGGCGGATGAGCTGCTGCGCTTCGGGAAGTACGTGCTGAACACCCCCGTGGAAGGCAAACGCACGGGCCGCAACAACATCGGCCTCCTGCACGATGCCCTGGAAAGACACGGCTTCCAACTCCTGCACAACCGGGGGGTGGACCTGGTGGAGAAAGGGATCGCCCTCCACATCGCCGGGGTGGACGACTACGTAGAGGGCGCGCCCGACCTCTCCGCTGCCCTGGCCCAGGCCCCGGAGGATCTGCCCATCATCCTCCTGAGCCACAACCCGGACATCCTCCAGGAGCCCGGGCTGGAGCAGGTGGACCTGGTGTTGGCTGGGCACACCCACGGCGGGCAGATCGCCCTGCCATTCCTGGGCCCCTTGCACACCCAGGCTGGCCACATCACCCGCAGCCAGGCCTCTGGCCACCTGCAGCGGGGAGGAACCCAACTCTACATCAACCAGGGCCTGGGAGAAGGCATTCCCCTGCGCCTGGGCGTGCCGCCTCAACTGACCTGGATCCGCCTGCTGCCCGAGGAGTGACGGGCACCCACCATCTGGAGCGTCCAGCCATGCCCGGAAACCCCTTCTTTTCACGCCCATCCTGGCGAGAGCGCCTGGTGAGGGACTTGACCGGCCAGATCCTGGAGATCGGCGTGGGCAAGGGCGAGAACCTGCCCCACTACCGACAGGCCGCCGCGGTCTGGGGCATCGAACCCCACCCGGAACGGGCCCGAGCCGCCGCCGACAGAGCCCAGGAGGCTCGGCGTCCAGCCCATGTGATCGTAGCCCCCGCGGAGCGCCTCCCCTTCCCGGACCACAGCTTCCACACCGTGGTGAGCAGCCTGGTCTTCTGCTCAGTCCGGGATCCGGAACAGGCTCTGATGGAGATCCAGCGGGTCCTGAAACCTGGCGGGCAGCTGCTCATGGTGGAGCATGTGCGACCATCCACCCCAGCCCTGGCCCGGCTCTTCGAGCGGATCACGCCTTGGTGGAGCCGCATTGCCCACAACTGTCACCTGGACCGGCCCACCCTGGAGATGCTGAAGGAGAGAGGTTGGCGGGTGGAACTTTTTGA
>CAYQEB010000020.1:0-1573 GCA_964416395.1 uncultured Caldilineaceae bacterium
CGGCGACTGTCATCTCGGCGGCTCTCGTCTCGGCTCTGGTCCGAGCCGTGATCCCGATCGTGGCCTTCGTCTTCGCCGTCCTTTTCACCGTCGTCATCCGCAGCCTGGATCTGGACGGGATCCGGAGCGCTCAGGGCCGTCTCCCCGGCGGGCGCGGCGCTGGCGTAGACCGGGATCCTGTTCAGGCTCACCAGCCCCAGGCCCAACAACAGGGCGGCCAGCAGGGTGACCAGGGCAGAGACAGATAGCTGTGTAGCGGATTTCTGCTGCATCATCGTCGGTTCCTCCTGAAAGCATTCGGTTCTTTTCAACAAGTCGCTTCTTCTCGTCAAACTGGTCCGGCTGTCGGGAGCGCAGCGACTCATCGGCAAGTATGGCTGGTTCTGAGCGCCTTTGGGTTAATCTCAGGTGAGGGATGAGTTAAGTGTGGTTTAACAGCAGCGCCCTATCAGCCATGCCTCTCTGCGCCAGCGCCTCTACATTGACAGTGCCCAACGGCCCCTTTCCTGATACGGATCCAGCCTGCGATCCACATCTCTTAACCTGCTTTTAACCCGGCGCCAACCTGGTTTTCATGCACCGCTCCTGGATCTCGTGGATAATTGGAGCGTGCCGGTGACGCGCCCTTGCAGGTCCGAGAACGTCTCGTGGTACAATTGGCCCACGGATGCACACCGTTGTCATGTCAAGCGAGTGTACAGCGGTTGTACACCTGCTTGCACAGCGGCTTGCACCCTGGGACCACCCGGGCCCGGACGGCCCCTTTCGGGGGATCTCCTCGACGGGAATCCAGAGGGCCTTACACAGAAGGAACCGAACCACAGCCATGACCGATGTACGAATTCTGTTAGCCGACGACGATCCCATGATCGTGGACGCCCTGAGCTACCAGCTGGAGAAAGAGGGCTTCACGGTCCTGAAAGCCTACGACGGCCAGGAGGCCCTGGAGCTGGCCCGGGAGGCCAATCCCCGCCTGATCCTCCTGGACGTGATGATGCCCAAGCTCCAGGGCTGGGAGGTCTGTCGCATCCTGCGGCAGGAGGGCAACACCACGCCCATCCTCATGCTCACCGCCCGAGGAGAGGAGATGGACCGGGTCCTGGGGCTGGAGCTGGGCGCGGACGACTACGTGGTCAAGCCCTTCAACTTCCGAGAGCTCCTGGCCCGGATCCGGGCCAATCTGCGCCGGGTGGACATGGACAACTACACCGCCACCCAGACGCGGCGGCAGCCCATCGTCCTGGGCCACCTGGTCATCGATCCCGGACGCCATCTGGTCACCCGGAACGGCCAGCCTGTGGCCCTCTCCCACCGGGAGTACGACCTGCTCTTGGCCCTGCTGGAGGCAGACGGCACTGTGCTGAAACGAGGAGAGCTGCTGGACAAGGTGTGGGGAGAGGATTGGATCGGGGATCCCCGCACCCTGGACGTCCACATCCGCTGGCTGCGGGAGAAGTTGGAGGAGGACCCCAGCCATCCCCAGCTGATCCGGACAGTGCGGGGCGTGGGCTACCGCCTGGTCTCCCCGGACGAGCTGGAGACGGGCTGAGAGGCCGACCTGGGGTCAAACTAC
>CAYQEB010000020.1:1673-13688 GCA_964416395.1 uncultured Caldilineaceae bacterium
GGTCTCCCCGGACGAGCTGGAGACGGGCTGAGAGGCCGACCTGGGGTCAAACTACGCGGAGCGAAGCGCGCCGGAACGCCCGGAACAGCGGGCCTCTCCGTTGTTTTTCAGGTTGTTTTTCAGGTTGCATTGCAGGCTGGATTTCAGGCTGAACCCCTGTCAGACAGGACGGAACGCCAAATGAACTCACAACCCCATCGCGCCATCCCTGCCGGATCGAAAGCCCGCCCCTCTGCCCGCTGGCCCTGGCAGCGGAGCCTGCAGAGCCGCATCGCCTTCACCTACGGCGCAGTCTTCCTGGTGACTCTGGCCCTGCTCCTGGTGCGCATCGGCCAGGTGGTCTACCGGGCCCAGATCGAGGAGGCGGAGCACAACCTGGAGCTGGACGCCTTCCTGGCGGCCAACGCCCTGGAGGATCCTCTGAACGGCTATGCCGCCGAGTTCGAGGCCTACGCCGTCTGGGAGATGGAACACGAGGAGGAAGCCGGAGAAGAGCCCTCCGAGTATCTGCCCCTCTCGGCCAGCGCCCTGACCGAAAGCAACCGGGTGGCCGAACGGCTGCAGCAGATCGCCTCGGTCTACGCCGCGGACATCGGCGCCCGGGTCACCATCCTGGATCCCCGGGGCCACGTGGTGGCCGACAGCGCCTATCCCTTCTACCAGGTGCCCAACCAGCTCCAACAGCTGGAGGTGCAGACTGCCCTCCAGGGGGAAGAGCAGCACGACATCCGCATAGACCCCTTCACCGGCCAGACCACCCTCTACGTGGCCGCTCCCATCCAGCAGGGCAGCCAGATCCTGGGGATCGTCCAGCTCTCTCGACCCATGCAGGCCATCCACGCCAGCATCCGCGCCCTGCTCCTGCGCCTGGCAGGGACCGGGCTGGTCTCCCTCCTGCTGGTGACCCTGCTGGGCATCTGGATCGGCCGTCGCCTGGCCCGTCCTGTGCGGGAGCTGGAACGGGCGGCCCTGGCCATCGCCCAGGGCGATTTCGAGCAGCAGGTCCCTGTCCAGACCCGAGACGAGCTGGGCGCGCTGGCCCAGGCCTTCAACCACATGGTGGCCCAGGTGCGGCGCATGATGGAGCAGCAACGCCTCTTCGTGGCCAACGCCAGCCACGAGCTGCGCACCCCCCTGACCAACATCAAGCTGCGCACTGAAGCCCTGCTCCACGGCGGCCAGGAGGACCCGGCGCTCCGACAGCGCTACCTGGCAGAGATCGACGCGGAGGCGGACCGTCTGGGCCGCCTGGCCAACGTGCTCCTGGACCTCTCCCGGCTGGACGAGAGCAGCGACGATAGCCCTCCTCCCGAGCCGGTGAACATCGCCCCCAACCTCCTCTCCGTGGCCCGGGCCATGCGCCTGCGGACCAATCGAGCGGGGCTGCGCTTCCAGGCTCTCATCCCCGAGGAGCTGCCGCTGCGGGTCTGGCCCGACCAGGTGGAGGCCATCCTGGTGAACCTGCTGGACAACGCGACCAAGTACACCCCCCAGGGGGGCGAAGTGAGGCTCCAGGTCCGGCTCCTGGACGGCCGCTGCCAGATCCGGGTGGAGGACACCGGGCCCGGCATCCCCGAGGAGGAACTGCCCCACATCTTCGAGCGCTTCTACCGGATGAACAAAGCCCGGAGCCGCCACCAGGCCCAAGGGGGCATCGGCAGCGGCGCCGGGCTGGGTCTCTCCATCGTGAAGACCCTGGTGGAGCGGAATGGAGGTCGCATCTGGGTGGAGAGCCAGGCCGGAGAGGGCAGCGCCTTCGTGGTGGAGTTCCCCTTGGCCGAGACGCCGCCCCCTGCTGCTGAGAACCCTGCAGATCTGGCCCTCTCCCCAGAGGCCGCGCCCCAGGGCTAGGCTCAGCCTCGGATCCGCACCAGGTGAAAGAACACGGCGTAGGTGTCCGGTCGGCCAGCCACGCGCGCTATCGTGAAGGTGGCCGACCAGGCTTTCCCCGCGTCATCGACGGCCTGCCAACTGCTCCAGGCCACATCCTCGGTCTGGCTCGCATCCATCTGCTCCCAGCCCGCCTCCTCCAGCGCCTTCTCGTAGTAAGCCTCCAGCCGAGAGATAGGCCAGTCGATGATCACCTCCGCGCTGGCCTGGACGCTGAGCTGGCCGGTGCTCAGACCCTGGCTCCGCACAACGGCCCCTGGCGGCGGCTCCAGCTGGGGCAGAATCCGGGCGAAAGGCATCCGTTCCGGGACTGTTGGGGGAGGGCCTTCCTGGCAGGGACCGCCAAAGGGGTCAGCGCTGTTGATGTTCAGATTCAGCGTCGACCCCTCCTCCGCTTCGAAAGCGGACAGGTTCACGAACCACTTCTTGTCCGGGCTGCAGAAAAGGGAGAACTCCACCTGGCTGGGCACGAAGACAGGCCCAGGCCCCGGGAAAGCCATGGCCGGCTCCTGGAAGCCCTGTTCCTCCAGCTGCTGGCGCAGGTTGTGCACAGCCTTGGCCGGGGACAGGCGGCTGGCCAGGATGATCTGGATGTTCTGAGCGCCGTTGCGCCGCTCCACGCTGCCGATGGGCCGCATTCCCGACGGCAGATCCAGCTGGATGGGCAGATCCCCGGGCAGAGCCCCCACGGTCACGGTGATGGTCATGGCCGGCCCGCTCGGGTAGCTGGGCGCCAGGTAGTGCTTCAGGAACTCTCGCAGGCCCTCCTCGTCCCCGCCCAGGACGGTGACCTTGGTCTCCCCAGGCAGACCGACCTCCGGAGCCAGCACGGTCACCGATTTCCCCACCGGGGCAGCCACGGGAGGCGGCGTAGGGGCGGCCCCGGTCTCCGGCGGAAGCGGCGTGGGCGTAGCCGGGACGGCCTCCCCCTGCCCCAGGGCCATCTTGGGGACCAGAGCGTAGGTCGCGTCCAGGGAGACGGCCACCTCCACCTCCTGGGGCCCGTTGTTCAGGAAGGGCGGCCCCACAGGCGAGGCGCTCGCGGCCGCTTCCAGACCCGCACAGCCCCCCACTTGTGCGCCAAAGGGCAAAGAGGCCTGCTGGCCCTCCTCCTCCACAGCCAGCAAGGGACCCAGCGCCAGATCCCCCTGGGCGGCCAGCATCTGGGCTCGCTCCTGGGCCTTCTGCAGAGCCTGGGCCATGGCCTGGGCCTCCAGTGCGGCGCAGTCATCCACCAGGAAGACGGCCATGACCTGCTGGATGGCCGGACCTCGCTCCCGCTCCAGCCTCTCCTGCACCTGCTCCAGCAGATCCGCCAGCTTATCCGGCTGATCGTAGAGGAAACGCACCTCGGCCACCGTCGTGGACGGCCCGAAGGTCCCCCGGGCGAAGGGGTTCACGGAGAGGGTGTCCGTAGGGACGCCTGTCTCGGCCAGCACCGCCACCAGAAGATCCAGGCTCTCCAGATCCGGCGGCTGGAACTTGGGTCCGCCCGGCCCGTAGAAGGGCTCGGCCCCAGCGAAGAGGCGGACCAGCACTGCGTCCGCGGGCGCGACGGCTCGGCCGTAGCCGGTCACCGTGAGCTGGCTGTTCCCTGGGCCCAGGCCCGGGGGCGTCTGAGCGCTGACGCTGGCCATCTGGCTGGTCAGCAACAGGAGCAGCAGAAGGACTCCCATCCCCAGGAACAGACCGCGCAGACGTGAAAACCACACGCGTGCTTGCATTTGGCACCTCCTAGCGTTTTTTGGGAAAGGAGCAGCACATGGGCGAGGTGAGATGCAGAGATGGATTGCCCGACCTCAGTGTACACCCATTCCCTTCACCTTGCTGGACCAAAACCCCACGTTGACGGTCTGTTTTCCGTCTATCCTTTTTCACGGTCCTTTTTCACGGTGCATCACGCGCCGGGGCCGGCGTGTGGAACGCCGGCCCCGATGTTTCGAGCATCTTTTTCAATTGCCCAGCCAGGCTCGTCCTTGCTGGTCCCCTGGCTGGTCCCTTGGTTGACTCCTCCCAAAGTTCTCCCGAAAGTTCCCCCTACAGATTCAGCCCTTCCACGATGAGCTCCACCACGTCCTTGACCTCCATGCCGTCCTCCGCGCCCTTGGCCGCGTCGGTCATCATGGTCAGGCAGAAGGGACAGCCCACGGCCAGGGTGTCCGCGCCGGTGGATTCGGCCTCCTGGTAGCGGGCCAGGTTCACGGCCTGGTCGCCCGGCTCCTCTTCCTTCCACATCTGGGCGCCCCCTGCGCCACAGCAGAAGGAGAGCTTGCCGTGCCGGGGCATCTCCACCGGCTGGATGCCCCCCTCTACCAGGGCGATGCGGGGTGCGTCCACGATGTTGTTGTGGCGGCCCAGGTAGCAGGGATCGTGGAAGGTCACCTTGCGGTTGCCCGGGATATTGTAGCGCAGCTTCTTGGCCGCCACCAGCTCGGAGATGAGCTGGGTGTGGTGGATCACCTCGTAGTGGCCGCCGAACTGGGCGTACTCCCGGCCTAGAGTCTGCAGGCAGTGGGGGCAGGTGGCCACGATGCGCTTGGGCTTCACCTCGTTCAGGGTCTCGATGTTCATGTTGGCCAGCTCGAAGAAGAGGTACTCGTTGCCCGAGCGGCGGGCCGAATCCCCGGTGCACATCTCCCGCTCCCCCAGCACCGCGTAGTTGACCCCCGCATGGTTCAGCACCTTGGCGAAGGCCTGGGCGGTCTGCCGGGCCCGGGGATCGTAGGAGGGCGCGCAGCCCACCCACCAGAGGATCTCCGCGTCCGGGTTCTCGTCCACCGTGGGCACGTTCAGCCCCTCGGCCCAGGCCATGCGGTCCCCCGCGCTCAGGTTCCAGGGATTGCCGTTGCGCTCCATGCCCCGGAAGGCGGTCTGCAGCTCGTGGGGGAAGCTGTTCTCCATGAGCACCTGGTGTCGGCGGATCTGGAGGATGTCCAGCATGGGCTCGTTGCCCACAGGGCAGATGTCCACGCAGGCGCCGCAGCTGGTGCAGGCCCAGACCGCGGACTCGCTGATGGCGAACTCCAGCAGGGGCTGCTCCGAGGGCTCGCCGTTGGCCAGGGCGGCCATGTGCTGGTTGATGAAGTAGCGCTTGTTCACCTCCAGGGCCGAGGGAGAGAGCTCCTTGCCCGTCACGTAGGCCGGGCAGACGTCCTGGCAGCGGTTGCACATGATGCAGGCGAAGGGGTCCAGGATCTGGCTCCAGGGCAGATCCTCCAACCGGGAGACGCCGAACTCCTCGATGGATTCGTCCTCGAAGTCGATGGGCTCCAGAAGGTCGATGGTCTCCAGATCCGGCCGGGTGAGGAAGTTGAAGCCAGACATGATCAGGTGGAAGTGCTTGGTGTAGGGGAAGTAGGGGATGAAGGCCAGGATCAGGCCCAGGGCCAGCCACCAGCTCAGGTGCTGCCCCACCAGCAGGCCCGTCTCGCCCATGCCCATCCACAGCTGGCTCACCGCGCTGGCGAAAGGCTGGGCCGGGTCCGCATGCCCCTCCAGGGCCAGGGTGAAGGTCTCCCCCAGGAAACGGAAGCCCACGTGGAAGAGGATGAAGAGGCCCACGATGAGGGAGTCCCGCTGAATGCCCCCCTGCTTCACCTTCTCCACCAGCGTGATGTTCTCCCGGTAGGCCAGCTCCGGGCTGTGGAGGACGAAGCGGCGCACCAGGAAGTAGATCATGCCCACGATCACCGAGACGCTGAAGATGTCGGCCAGGAAGCGATAGGCGTTGCCGATGAAGCCATCCCCCAGGAACTGGATGGGGAAGTAGCCCTGGAGCAGGTCCCCGAAGTTGACCAGGAAATAGAAGACGAAGCCCCAGGCGATCATGGCGTGGAAGACGTCCGCCACCTTGCGGATCTTCCAGATGGGCTTCAGGCTCAGCCAGGTGACCGCGGCCCGTCCCAGCCGGGCCAGGACCTGGCTCCGGGGCGGGAAGTCGCCGCGCCCCCGGCGGATCACCAGGTAGACCCGTAGAAAGCCCTGATAGCCGTAGTAGAGGGCGGCGGCTGCCACCAACAGGAAGAGGATTTTTTCAGGCCAGGTGAGCATGAAACAGTCCCTTTCGTGGTGTGTTCGGCTTGGGGTGTCTATGGGGCGCTCCGCCTGCCAGTGGAACGCAGGCGGGCTGGCAATCGTTGATAGATCTCAGAGTACGGACCGGGGGTTGTGGAGCCGTTGTGATCGGGTTTGGGGGATCCCGACCTGGGAGAGCAGGCCTGGCAGGATGAGGGGCCTGCCAGGCCTGGAGCATTCGCTCTAAACTATCCGTTCTGGGCTACTCGCTCTGGGCTACAGGACGCGCAGCTGGGGGTCCGGCTGCATGCTGACCACGCTGACCCGCCCCGCTATGCGCCGGGCCAGGGAGCGGAAGGCCTGGGCCGTGGGGCTGTCCGGATGGGCGACCACCATGGGCTTGCCGGCGTCGCTCCCCTTCCGCACCTCTGGATCCAGGGGGATGCGGCCCAGGAACTCCGCGCCGATGGCCTCCGCGGCCTTCCAGCCGCCACCGGTGCCGAAGACGTCGCCGCTCATGTTCTCGATCACCCCCAGGATGGGCACCTCCAGCCGTTTGAAGGCCGTGGCGCCTCGCCGGGCATCCGCCACAGAGACCATCTGGGGCATGGTGACGATGAGGCCGCCGGTCAGGGGCACGGACTGGGCCAGGGAGAGCTGCACATCGCCGGTGCCCGGGGGCAGGTCCACGATCATGTAGTCCAGCTCGCCCCAGCGCACATCGGTGAAGAACTGGTGGATGGCCTTGTGAAGCATGGGCCCCCGCCAGATCAGGGCCTCCCCTTCCGGCATGAGGAAGCCGATGCTGATCACCTCCACGCCGTAGGCCTCCGCGGGGACGAGCTTGCCCTCCTGGACCGGGGGGAGCTTGTCCAGCCCCATCATCATGGGGATGTTGGGGCCGTAGATGTCCGCATCCAGCAGGCCCACCTTGGCCCCTTCCAGGGCCAGGCTCACGGCCAGGTTGACGCTCACAGTGGACTTGCCCACGCCGCCTTTGCCGCTGGCCACGGCCACGATGTTCTTCACCGGAATGTTCAGCTTGCCGGCGATGCGGCTGTCCTGGCGCACCTGGGCATCGAAGCGCACCTGCACTTCCTGCACGCCCGGCACCATCTTCTTGACGGCCTGGATGCTCTCTTCCTCTATCTGACCCCGCAAGGGGCAGGCCGGGGTGGTCAGGAGGATGGTGAAGCCCACCCGGTCCCCCTGGATGGTGATGTCCTTGACCATGTTCAGGCTGATCAGGTCGCGGTGAAGCTCCGGCTCGATGACGGTGGCCAGGGCGTTGCGAATGGCTTCTTCAGTGATGTTTGGGATCTGGTTGCTCATGGAAATTCCCTCTTTGATAGCACGCTAAAGTAGACGGTCGTGGCCCTCAAGGGGCTATTGTCAACCGATAGGCACGGTGGTTACGCTATGGTTACACAAAAATAGCTAGACGATAGGCGCAGGATCCCGACGAACCCTCACGATCTCCAACAATCTCAGCACCGGGTTGCACCCTCTTCGGTCGACTCCTGAGCCCGCTCTGGCCGGGCTCTCCGGGGAACAGCGAGAACTCAACGACTGAAATACGGATTTTCAACATCTGGCCTACGATCCTGGACCAGGCCCTGAAACCGGGCCAAAATGGGGCCTTTGACCCCAGAACGAATTGGAACGAAACCTATGAAAACCGATATAATTCAGAGGCAGCCTCTACAAATAAATATCGCTACGTTTTGGATGGCTGGAAGAGGGATACAGGCTCAGCGGAGACGCCCTCCGCGACGGTGAGCGTGGACCGTTCGCACCGGTGCATTCACTCGACTCTCAGGATCCCAATTCATATGCCCATGAACAGCTTCAACGCCGATTTCCATCCACGCTGGTCCTCTAAGAATGCCACACAAAGCCGGAAAATAGCAACTTGTCCCTTTCTGCGAGCCAGGCTGGCGACCCTGGCCTGGGCCCTGATCGCTTCCTTGATCTTCGCCGCGCCAGGCTACGCCCAGTCGACCCAGCCCCCGGCCGCTTCCTCCCGGCCCGGCATCACCCCGGAGCAGATGGGCCCCCGTCCGGCAGGGACCAACGACTGCCAGCAGCAGATGGTCTCCCCTGTCAACCAGGCCTACGAGGACCAGGTGGTGTCACTGGTCAACGCCGCCCGCGCGGAGCAAGGCCTGCCCCCTCTGAAGCGCGTCACCGCCCTGGATCAATCCGCTCGCTACCACGCGGCGGACCTGGCCACGGACGACTACTTCAGCCACGACTCCTACGACCGGGTCAACGGCCAGCTGGTCCAGTCCTGCGTCTGGAGCGACCGGCTCAACGCCTACTATCCCAACTGGCGCCGCCTGGCCGAGAACATCGCCGCCGGCTACCCCACCCCCGAAGCGGTGGTCCAGGGCTGGCTGGACAGCCCCGGCCATCGGGCCAACATCCTCTCCCCGGACAGCTGGGAGATCGGCGTGGGCTACTACTTCTCCTCCGGCAGCACCTACGGCCACTATTGGGTCCAGGATTTCGGCCGCCGGGAGGGCGTCTACCCGGTGATCATCAACGGGGAAGCCCCCCAGACCGACAACGGCCAGCTCAACCTCTACGTCTACGGCAGCTGGGAGAAGGTGCGCTTGCAGCTGGACGGGGGGGAATGGTCCGAATGGCAGCCCTTCCAGAACAACCTGACCTGGCAGATCAGCGCGCCGGCAGGGGAACACGCGGTGACGGTGGAGATGCAGAGTGGAAACAAGACGGCCACAGCCAGCGACACCATCGTCCTGACCCAGGATACAGCCCCGGATCTCAGCCACCTGCCCACGTCCATCTCCTTCGTCTACAACCGCTCTGCGGACATCACCACGCCGGACCGCTACGAGCTGACGCCCCTGGAAAGCGGCAGCGGCTTCACCTGGCAGGTGGAGAGCCAGGGAAGCTGGTTCAGCGTCACCCCCAGCCAGGGGGCGGGCGGCCACTCCTTCCAGATCCTGCCAGTGGACTTCAACGCGGCCAACGCCGCTCCCCAGAGCGGCTCCATCCAGGTCCAGGTGCTCAACGCCCAAGGAGAGGTGGTGACCACCCGGACCATCGACATGGCGTTGGAGATCAGCGACACGGTCCTGCAGCGACTCTACATCCCCATCGTCATCCGGGGCTCGTAACCCACCACATTCGTATACGCCTGCTCCTCCTTGGGACGACGAGGCCCCGGACCGCTTGGGTGAACGGTCCGGGGCCTCGCAATTGGGGCTGGATGGCGATGGCTCAAGCTGGGTTGGCGGGCCGGCTTCCCGGTTCCAATATCATCTGCTGGTTGTCCCCAGGGCCCTCCTGGCCCAGGTCCGCCAGGATCATGCGGGCCACCCGCCGGCCCATCTCCACCGCGTAGTTCGTGCCCCGGTCCCAGGGATAGACCTGGCTCATGGAAGCGAAGTAGAGGCCGGGCAGCGGGGTGCGCACGTCGGGGATCATCGCCGCGTAGCCCACGGGGGGCACGGGCTGGGCGTACTTGGCCTTGTGGATCCACGCGCCCGTCACCCATTCCGGCCGGAAATCTGGGTTGAAGCGACTCAAGTAGGGAAGGAACTCGGCCAGCAGCTCCTGGGCGTCCATCTGAAAGTAGGGGTGGTCCGGCGTCAGGTAGTTGCCCAGGTAGAGGAGTCGATCCCCCGCATAGTGCACCGGGGAGATCATGTTGGTGTGCTCCACCAGGGCCAGGAAGGGCGCTCCCTCCTGCTTGGGCACGTTGATCCAGTAGATCCCCTGGGTCAAGGGCCGGTCCAGGGCCACCGTCAGGACCACGGCCCCCATGCTCTGGAGCCGAGCCAGTTGGCCCAGGTAGCTCTCTGGCAGCTCCGGGACCATGCGGGTCATGAACTCCGGGCTGACGGTGCTCAGCACCCGGTGGTAGGGGACGGGCGGGCCATCCTGGGCCTGGAGCAGGAAGCCCCCTGCCGGCGCCACCCGCACGGATCGAACCGGCGCGTTCAGCTTCAGCGTGACCCCCTGCTCTGTCACCTTGGCCACCAGGCGGTCGATGAAGGCCTGGAAGCCGCCCCGGTAGTAGCCCAGCTTCTGGGTGCGCTTGAAGACCCGGGCCCAGAACCAGGCCAGGTTCACCTCCTGGAAGTGGGGGCCGAATTTGCCCTCCAGCATAGGACGCCAGAGAGTGGTGTAGGCCTCCCGTCCCATCCAGCGCAGGAGCCACTGGTCGGCCAGCTCTCGGTCAAAGCGGCGCCAGGGGGGGCGGGGATGGTAGCGGAGATAGGCCAGGACCAGCCCCATGCGCAGCTTGGAGATCAGGGAGAGATGGGGGAACTGGAGCAGGCGCAGGGGGGTGTCGAAGGGGTAGTCCTTGCCCTGGAAGTGCATGGCCGTCACCGGCTGGTGGAACTCCAGCAGATCCTGGGCCCCCAGCTCCCGGGTGAAGTCGATGATGGCGTCGTCGTTCAGGAAGAGGTGGTGGTAGAACTTCTCCAGAGGCCACTCCCACTCGGGCCGGCCTTTGAAGCCGGCGGCCAACCCGCCCACCACCGGCCCCGCCTCGTAGACGTCCACCTGCACAGGACGACCTCCGGGCTGGTTTCCGGGTTGGCTCAGGTCGTAGGCCGCGGTCAGGCCGGCGATCCCGGCGCCGACGATGGCGATACGGATGGGCTGGTTGGCAGGGTCGCTTGGCTGCACTGGGGTTGTGGGTGTCATGATGGTCTCGTCTTTCTGCCTGCGCGGATCCCGTGGATCTCGTGGAGTGGCTCGACACAGCGCTGGGGCCCACCCCCTGGAGCCCTCCAACGGATGGAGCCCTTCAATGGTACCCGAACTTCGCTTCAGGGGGAAAGGGCCGATCCTCCTGAGATGGGGAAAGCCTCGGTTCCTTCCCGGTTGACCTGGCCCCGGAGCGCTGTGAGCAGGGTCTCCTGGGCCCCAAGCGCCCTGGCAAGGAGCAAAACAAAACCAGCACCACCAGGGCGCTGGTTCGTTTCCGGAGCGATCCGCCGCTGGGGCTTCAGGCGGCGATGGAAAGCTCGTCCGCGTTGATCTGCAGCTGCTGCCACACCTGCTGTTGGGCCTTGCGGTAGCGCTGCATCAGCTCCGCGTCGCTGCCCTTGAAGGAGTGGAGCAGCTGGGTGGAGCAGAGGGCGCAGCCTCGCAGGTACTTGTAGCTGCGACTGTGGCATTTCAGGCACTCGTTCAGGTTCACGATCATCAGGACGAAGGCCAGGCTGTCCGGGTGGGTCTCGGGCAGGGCGGAGACTCGGTCCACCAGCTCCCGCCACTCCTCCCCGCGCAGATCCCGGAGCTTGGGGATCAGATGGGTGGGGAAGAGCAGCTCGGCTCTGGACTTCAACATGGGATCGGGCAGGTTGCTACTCATGGATACCTCCATCTCTCTGCGGAACGGGCGGGGGAGCGATCTGTCTGGGCTGGGAGACGGGGCGAACACCTCGGTTCTCCCTGGATTGTCCCCACCGTTCCTGTGCATTCACGATTCCACCGGCCGCGAGCCATCTGGACGGACAGGCGGACAGGCCTGGCGACTCCTAGAACTGGAGCTCCACATTGGGCAGCTTCACCCGGCCGTCCTCGGTGGAGGCGGGGGCCGCCAGCAGGCTGTTCAGGGCCAGGAGCACCTGCTCCAGGTCCGCGCCGCTGGAGCGACAGACCCGGGCCAGGGTGTCGTCCGGATCGGCGGCGCAGCTGCTGCAGCCGCCGATGTGGAAGCTGGCCAGCACCTCCTGGGCCTGGGGATGCAGGGCCGTGACCTCTCGGATGGTCAGGTCCGGGCGAAAGGCGGGGCCGCTCTGCCCCCGCAGGATCTCGGCCCGCAGCTCGGCCCGGGTGTCGGCCAGCTCCTCCTTCAGTTGACGCAGCTCCACGCTGGTGTCCAGCAGGGAGCGGTTGTAGCGATCCAGGCGGCTGCTCAGCTGGTGGATGGACTGGCGCGACAGCCACGCGTAGCCCAGGGCGGCCGCAGCCACCAATAACGCTATCCAGGTCAGCATGGTTCCCCTTTCTCTCCGGCTCTGCTGTCTTTCATCACAGGGTTTTCTTTCACCACAGGGTGCTTGCTCTCGTCGCCCCCACCCGGCTCACACCGTCAGGGACTCTCCGGGGGCCAGGATGTGGCAC
>CAYQEB010000020.1:13788-20580 GCA_964416395.1 uncultured Caldilineaceae bacterium
TCGCCCCCACCCGGCTCACACCGTCAGGGACTCTCCGGGGGCCAGGATGTGGCACTCGATGCCCGTCTCCTCCTGGAGCTTGCTGGCAAAGGCCTGGGGATCCTGTTCGATGTAGGGCCAGGTGTTGTAGTGGATGGGGATGACCCGCTTGGCTTTGACAAACTGGGCAGCCACAACCGCGTCGTCGGGCCCCATGGTGAAGTTGTCTCCGATGGGCAGGGCGGCCACGTCCACCCCTCCGGCCTCACCGATGAGGCGCATGTCGTAGGTGAGGGCTGTGTCCCCGGCGAAGTAGACATCGGCGCCGTCGTTGAAGTTGATCAGGATCCCCGCCGGGTTGCCGCCGTAGCTGCCGTCGGGCAGGCCGCTGCCGTGATGGGCGATGGTCAGCTTGACCCGGCCGAAGGGGAAGCTGTTGCCTCCGCCGATGTGCAGGGGGTGGGTCTTCTCCACTCCCTGGTTGGCCAGCCAGCTGACGATCTCGAAGTTGCTGATCACCATGGCCCCGGTGCGTTTGGCGATGGTCGCGGCGTGGGCGATGTGGTCTCCGTGGCCGTGGGAGACGATGATGAAGTCGGCTTCCACACTCTCCGGCGTGGCGTCCGCGGGGGCGGCGGGGTTGTCCGGCGCGAAGAAGGGGTCGATGACGATCTTGGTGCCGTCTGCATCCACCACGAACGTGGCGTGGCCGATGAATTTCAGCGTGACAGACATAGCCTATCCTCCCTTGCGAAACGGTGGCTTGGGTTTATGAACGGTTGGCACAGCCCGGCTTCTCGTTCGCTGCCGGCCACAGGGGGATCTTCGGCCAAAAACAAAGCCAGACGCCCAGCGGGCAGCCTGGCTTTAGCATAATCCTGTCAATGCACAGTGTCAAATCGCTCAACGAAGGTCGACCGGGGGAGAGGGGAGGTCAGCGGCACAGACCTTCGTCCCGTTTGGTTGCCCTCGGGGCCAAGAGGGGCCGACTATTCGCCGCTCTGGCGCTTCTTGGCCCGCTCCATGGCCTTGCGCTTCAGCTCCTCCATGCGGGCCTTCTTGGCCGCGTCGTCGCCGCCGGCGCCGGCCGCCTTCTTCTTGGCTGCGGCCGCCCGCTCCTGGGCCTTGCGCTTCAGCTCGGCGATCTCCTCCGGGGAGCGCTGCTTCTTCTCCCCGGCCGGTTTGGCGGCCTTGGCCTTGGCCCGTGCCTGCGCGGCTTTGGCCTTGGCGGCCTGTTTGGCCGCTTTCTCCGCCTCTTCCTTGCGCCGCCGCTCTTCCTCCTCCGCGTACTGGGTGGGCCAGAGGGCCGCGTAGTACTCCACGGGCACGGTGAGCTCGTCCAGGTCGTAGACCAGCTGGGGATAGCGTTCGTAGACGGCCAGCTCGTAGTCGTGGTCCATCTTGATGGCGTCGAAGGGACAGAACTCGGCGCAGAAGCTGCAGCTCATGCAGACCGCGGCGTCGATGTAGAACTCGGCCGGCCGGGTGATGGGCTTGCCGTTCTCGTCGCTGTCCCGGACGATCCAGATGCACTGGGGCGGGCAGACCTTGGCGCAGATGCCGCAGGCGGTGCAGCGATCCTCGCCCTTCTCCGTGTCCCAGATGAGCATGGGGATGTACCGGAAGCGCTCCGGCAGCAGCCGCTTCTCCTCCGGGTACTGGATGGTGAAGAGTCCCTCCTCATCCGCGGGCTGGTGGATGATGCGCCGTTTGTCGTCCAGCTCGATGCTGCCGCGGTAGCGGCTGGGCACCCCCGCCCGATCGTCGGTGAAGGTCTCCACGAAATGTTTGACGGTGACGCCCAGGCCCTTCAGAAGTCCTGTTCCGAACATGGTTTTCTCCTAGCGGTCTACTTCGCCCAACACGATGTCGATGGCGCCGAGGATGACCACGGCATCGGCCACTTTGTAGCCCACGGCCATGGGGCCCAGGGCGTTCAGGTTGATGTAGCTGGGAGCCCGGACGTGGTAGCGATAGGGATTGGGCTTGCCATCGCTGACCAGGTAGAAGCCCAGCTCGCCCTTGGGCGCCTCGATGCGGGAGTAGATCTCCCCTTCCGGCGGCCGGTGGGTGTAGCCCCCTTTGCCCCCCAGGATGGGCCCCTCGGGGATGTCCCGCAGGGCCTGCTTCAGGATGCGGACGCTCTGGCGGGCCTCCAGCAGGCGGATGTAGTAGCGGTCGTAGATGTCGCTGTGGGGCAGGGTGGGGACGTCGAACTCGAAGCGGTCGTAGATGCCGTAGGGCTCCACTTTGCGGATGTCGTAGGCCAGCCCACCGGCCCGGATCATGGGGCCGCTGACGCTCAGGGCGATGAGGTCCTCCACAGGCAGATGGCCCACTCCTCGTCCTCGGGCCATGAGGATCTCGTTGTCGGTGAGCAGCTCGTCCAGCTGGTCCAGGGCCCGAGGCAGGCGTTCGTGGACCAGGTAGCGGGCCTGCTCCAGCCAGCCTTCCGGCAGATCCCGGGCCACGCCGCCGAAGCGCATGTAGTTGCACATCATGCGGGCGCCGGAGACAGATTCGAAGAGGTCCAGGATCAGCTCCCGCTCCTCGATGGCGTAGAGGGCCGGGGTCTGGAGTGCGCCCAGGTCGTTGAGGATGAAGCCGATGGCCCAGGTGTGGTTGATCACCCGGGTGAACTCGGCCATGATCACCCGCAGGTACTCGGCTCGCTCCGGCACCTCGATCCCCATGAGCTTCTCCACCGCCAGGGCGTAGGCCCAGTTGTTGCTCATGGAGTTGATGTAGTCCAGCCGGTCCGTGTAGGGCATGTTCATGAGCCAGGTGTTGCGCTCACCGATCTTCTCGTGGTTGCGGTGCAGGTAGCCCATTTCCGGCTCCAGCCCCAGGATGGTCTCCCCTTCCACACGGACGATCATGCGGAAGACGCCGTGGGTGCTGGGGTGGTGGGGCCCCATGTTGACCACGATGCTCTGGGTGTCCAGGTGAGGCTGATCGATGTGCTCCGGGGCCTGGCTCACCGGCACGTAGGTGACCGGCTCCTGCCAGCTGTCCGGGTCCCAGCCTGGGGGGTAGGTGGTGTTCTTGCCCCAGGGGATCTTGTCCTCGTGGAACTGGTATTTGCCCTTGGGATGGCGGCTGCGGAAGGGCTTGGTGTCCGCCTCGTAGTAGGCCTCTTTCCAGTCCTTGCGCATGGGATGGCCGTGGAAGCCCTCCCACAGGAGGATGCGGCGCAGGTTGGGGTGTCCCTCGAACTTGATGCCGTAGAGGTCGTAGGCCTCCCGTTCCTGGAGGTTGGCCCCGGGGTAGACGCTGGTGGCGGAAGGGACGGTCTCGTTCTCCGGCACCCGCACGTGCAGAGCCAGGGGACCGCCCCCCTTCTTGGTGCTGTACAGGTGGTAGACCACATCGAAGCGCTCGGGGATCCCGGCCCGCAGCTTGCCCTTGTAGGTGAGGTAGTCGGTGACGGTCAGGTTGGACAGGAGATCGTAGCCCTCCTTGTCCCGGAGATGGGTCAGCAGGTCCAGGAGCTTGTCCGGGGCGACGACCAGGGTCTTCTCGTCGGGCCAGGCGCCCAGCACAGCTCCAGGAACCGCGTCGTTGTAGGGCAGTTCAGCGGATGTCTCTGCCACAGCGGTCGCATCGGTCATGGCGTAAACCTCTCTTTTTCCCTCGTTCGACTGGAATCCTGGATCTACTGGCCGGCTTTCTTGGCCCGCATTCGGGCCTTGGCCGCCTCGATACGCGCCCGGGCCTTCTCGGAAAGCTGGGCGGGCCCTTTGGCCTTGGGCCCTGCCGCCGCCTTCTCCGCGCCCTCCGCGGGGCCGGCCTGGGCCTTGAGGGTGTACTCCTTGATCAGCTCCACCTGGCGGGGATCGAAAATGTCCGGGCCCAGGCGGGGAACCGGTACGTACTCGGAATGCTCCTTGCGATACCAGGGAGCGGTCATGATGCTCTGGCGCTCCACCTTCTCGTGTAGCTTGAGCAGGCCGTAGATGAGGGCCTCCGGCGTGGGAGGGCAGCCGGGCACGTAGACGTCCACCGGCAGGTACTTGTCGATGCCGCTCACCACGTTGTACCCCTCCTTGAAGGGGCCGCCGCCGGTGGCGCAGGCCCCCATGCTCACCACGTAGCGGGGCTCGGACATCTGGTTGTAGATGCGCACGATGGCCGGCACCATCTTCTTGGTCACCGTGCCCGAGACGATCATCAGGTCGCTCTGCCGGGGACTGGGCCGCATGACCTCCATGCCGAAGCGAGCCAGGTCGTAGCGACTGGCCGCGGTGGCGATCATCTCGATGGCGCAGCAGGCCAGGCCGAAGAGCAGGGGCCACATGCTGGAGCGCCGGCTCCAGTTGTAGATCTTGTCCAGGGTGGTGACCAGCACGTTGCTCTGCAGATCCTGGGGCACCTGGATGGTGTCATGGAGATATTTCTTCAGCTCTTCCTCTTTGAGTTGCCGGAAATCGGTTGGAGCGTTTGCCATGGTTCGCTTTCCTTGCCTGAAGGGCCTGAGACGAAAACGGGCAGATGGGGGGAACACGGGTTGCCAACCTGGGAGCAACGGATGCCCGGGCGGAGCTCCCGCGGCTTCCGCCTTTCGGGGCGCCTGAGCTGCTGCCCCACGGTTATTCCATATTTATACCGTAACCCCATGCGGAGTGCAACTTTCCTGGGGCTGGCTACGAGGATTGGACCCTCCCTGAACGGCCTGCCTCGTCCTCTGGCCAGGCACTCCTCGAACAGAGCGGGAAAAGGGATCCTGCTGGCGAGGGGCGAGAACGGGACATCCATCAGCAGTGGCCCGAATTATAGCCGGGCTTGGGGGATGGGTCAAGTGCGAAATTTCACAAAAGTGCGCGCCGGTGCGCACCAGGCCGACAAAACCGGGCGGGAAATATTTATCAGAATTTTCAGAATAATTGACAGTGTCAGGGCCCTATGCTATACTCGGGGACAGTCCGATCCCCCGCTTTCTCTCTGGGAACGCCCTGGAGAGATCCATCTGAGAACGCCATCTCAGGCTAGGTCACGAACACCGTGCAGACCATCCGCAAACGGATCCTGGAGATCCTCAAGCGTCGACAGAGCGCCACCGCCAATGAACTGGCCCAGGAGCTGGGCATGGCCCCGGTTTCGGTGCGCTACCACCTGGACATCCTCCAGAGCGACGACCTGATCCAGGTGGGCAAGGTTCGGCGGGAAGGGAACGTGGGGCGGCCCCAGCAGGTCTACACCCTGACCCCCGCGGCCGACGAGATCTTCCCAGACAACTTCGCCGCCTTGACCGCAGGCCTGGTCCGTCAGTTCAAGAAGCGCCTCCCACCGGAACAGGTGGAGGAGGCTTTCCGCTCCCTGGCCCGAGAGTTCGCCCAGGAGCTCACCCTGACGGAAGGGGCCACCTTCGAGGAGCGCATGGACGCCATCTCCCGCTTCCTGAGCGAGCTGGGCTACTTCGCCCACTGGGAGAAGGCGGAAGAGCAGGAGGAAACAGGGGCAGAGGCCCAGGAATCCCAGCCGGTCTATCTGCTCTACACCTTCAACTGCCCCTACGCCGGCCTCTCCAAGGAGCACCAGGAGCTCTGTTTGATGGACCTGGCCCTGGTCAAGGAGCTGGTGGGGCAGCCCTGTCAGCGGGTGGCCAGCCTGGCGGAGGACCACGACTGCTGCACCTATCGCATCCGCGCCATGGCCCAGGACGGTGATGGGAGGGACCAGGATGCCCACACAGAAAGAGCGGCCTTCAATGCACTCTCGCAGCCTGCCTCCTAGCCCGCTGAAGCTGGAAGAGAGCCTGCCCCTGACGGTGGGGCCAGAGAACGCCGAGACGGCCCGGCCCTACCGCACCAGCTACGGCCAGGTGACGGTGGCGCCGGCGCCGAACGTGGCCATCGAGCCCATGCACGACAGCTACGGGCGCCGCATCCACTACCTGCGCATCAGCCTGACCGATGCCTGCAACCTGCGCTGCGTCTACTGCATGCCCGAGGAGATGACCTTCCGCCCCCGCCGGGAGCTCCTGAGCGACGACGAGATCGTCTTCCTGGTCCAGGTGGGGGCCAGCCTGGGGGTGAACAAGATCCGCCTGACCGGGGGAGAGCCCACCATCCGCCCGGGCGTGGTGGAGCTGGTGCGACGCATCGCCCAGGTGCCGGGCATCCAGGATCTGGCCATGACCACCAACGCCATCCTGCTCAAGGAGCTGGCCCGCCCCCTGGCCGAGGCGGGGCTGAAGCGGGTGAACATCAGCATCGACACCATCCAGCCGGAAAAATACCACCGCATCACCCGCTGGGGGAGCATCGACGACCTGTGGGAGGGCATCCAGGCGGCGGAAGAGGCGGGGCTTCGGCCCATCAAGCTGAACAGCGTGGTGGTCCGCAACTTCAACGACGACCAGGATGTCATCGACCTGGCCCGGCTCACCCTGGAGAAGCCCTGGGAGGTTCGCTACATCGAGATGATGCCCTTCGGCCACGTTACCGACTTCCAGCAGACCAACGTGGTCCCCTACGACGAGATCCGGCGCAAGGTGGAATCGGTCTTTGGTCCGCTGGAGGAAGTGGGCTATGATTACGTGGACCCCAGCCGCCCCTTCCGCATCCCTGGGGCCAAGGGAACGCTGGGCTTCATCAGCAGCGTGACGGAGCCCTTCTGCCAGGGCTGCGGGCGCATCCGTCTGACGGCCGACGGCAAGCTGCGCCTCTGTCTCCTGCGGGACGATGAGGTGGACCTGTTGACGCCTCTGCGCAACGGCGCCTCCTTCGAGGAGATGCGCCAGCTCATGCGGGACGGGGCCTTCCACAAGCCCTGGGGCCACGGCCTGGACCAGGGGGAGATCGCCGAGAGCCG
>CAYQEB010000020.1:20680-32653 GCA_964416395.1 uncultured Caldilineaceae bacterium
CCTTCCACAAGCCCTGGGGCCACGGCCTGGACCAGGGGGAGATCGCCGAGAGCCGTTCCATGAACCAGATCGGCGGCTGAGTGCGTTCAACCACGGTGTTCAGGCAGCGTTCGAACACCGTTTGAGCACCGGGGTTGCATTCCCTGCGTGATTGCATTATCTGTCCGTCATAGGCAAGACCGAAAGCAAGGTCAAAAGCAAGGCCAAAAGCAAGGTAAACAGGAGGAAAGATGATTACACTGACCGAAACTGCAGCCCAGAAGCTGGCCAACATCCTGGAACAGAAGGGCCTGCGCGAGACCCACGCCCTGCGCGTCTTCGTGAAGGGTGGCGGCTGTGGCGGCATGCAGTACGGCATGACCTTCGACGAAGGCGCTCGGGAAGGGGACGAGGTCTACGAGATGCACGGCCTGCGGGTGATCGTGGATCCCACCAGCCTCTTCTACATCAACGGCGCGGTCATCGACTACGTGGAGAGCCTGATGGGCGGTGGGTTCCATATCGAGAACCCCAATGCCGTGAGCACCTGTGGCTGCGGCAGCAGTTTCCGCACGGCCCAGAGCCACACAGGCGAGGAGACGGCCCAGAGCTGCGGCCACTGAGCGGCGCACCCCAATCCAGGACGATCAAGGCGAGGGCGATGCCACAAAGCCCTCGCCTTCTGCTTGGAAAATGGCTGGGAAGACAGGAAACCCGAAGGAACCTCCCAATCCCATGAACGCCCGCTACTTCACCCTGGCCGAGGCCCGGGCCGCCCTGCCTCGGGTCAAGGCGCTGATGGACCAGGTGCAGGAAGCCCGCTCCCAGATCCTGCGCCTACGCCCCGCGGTCTGGCCGGCCCTGCGCAACGCCTCCAGCAACGGGGGCAACCTCCAGGCAGGCGAGATGCTGGAGCATTTCCGCAAGCTGGAGGCCGGGGTGAAGGGCATCCTGGAAATGGGCATCCTGGTGAAGGACATCGACAGCGGGCTCATCGACTTCCTGAGCGTGCGCCAGGGCCGGGAGGTCTTCCTCTGCTGGCAGCATGGGGAGGAGGAGCTCCGCTACTGGCACGAACTGAACGCGGGCTACGCCGGCCGCCAGCCCATCGTGGACGCGGACTTCGAGTAGCCCTTCCTTGCGCCGGTCGCCCGCCAAAATTGTTGCTCCCGCAGCCCAAAGAATTGCCAGGATCATAGATGCCAGGGCCAAAGACGCCAGGGCCGCATCGGGCTGGGGCAAGCGGAATCACAGGATGCAGCCATGACGAACAGGACGGAGAAGGCCATGAGCGAAGGACCCGACGCCCCGCTGGAGGAACGGATCCAGCAGGTGCTGGACGGCTACCGCCCCACCCTCTACATGGACGGCGGGGATGTGGAGCTGGTGAAGGTGGACGAGGAGGGTGTGGCCCATGTGAAGATGCTGGGCGCCTGCATCGATTGCCCCATCAGCCTGCTGACCATGAAGCTGGGCATCCAGCGGCTGCTCACGGAGAACTTCTCCGAGATCAAGGGCATCAACGCCATCACCGACATCGACATCTCCGCCCTCTACAACCGCCCCCGGCCCGAGACGGAGTGACCACCGGCGCCGACGCGGCCCATGCCCCACCGGCGCCCTGGCCGCCCCCTTCCTGGGGGCTCTTCATGGCCGAACGGTCCGGTTTCCGTCCGGCAAATTATTATGAAAATCCTCATACTTATTTGGGGCAATTCCCTGGCCTGTGATAGACTGAGGGGAGCGTTTTCGGCCCATCTCACGGCCCATCTCACAAGGAGGAAACAACCGTGCGCGTCGCACTCATCAATCCTCGATTCCGATTGCCCATCGACACCCGCACCACCCCTCACCTGGGGCTCGCCTACCTGGCCGCGGTCAGTGAGCGCCGGGGGGACGAGGTGGTCATCTTCGATGCGGATGTGGAAGATCGCTCCGTCCAGGACTTCATCCAGGAGTTCAAGCCCCACCTGGTGGGGATCACCGCCAACACGCCCCAGGTGAAACAGGCCTGGCGCACGGCTCGGGCCATCAAGGAGATCCACGACGTGCCCATCGTCCTGGGCGGGCCCCACGTGAGCGTCCTGCCGGAGGAGAGCTGCGAGAAACCCTACGTGGACATCGTGGTCCGGGGCGAGGGAGAGGACGCCTGGATCGACATCAGCAACCGGCTGGAGAGCTTCCTCAAGGACCAGCCCAGCTTCTCCACCCAGGCCTTCCTGCACCCGGAGAACGAGATCTTCGACGACTGCCTGGGCATCACCTACAAGACCAGCGACGGCCAGATCCACAACAACCCGGATCGCCCCCCCATCGCGGACCTGGACAGCCTGCCCTGGCCAGCCTACCACCACTTCCGCATGGAGAAGTACACCAACCTGCAGCCAGCCACGGACCGGGTGGACGGGGCCCGCAGCTTCAGCATCCTGACCAGCCGGGGCTGCCCCTATCGCTGCACCTTCTGCAGCCAGAGCATCATGCCCATCAAGTGGCGCAGCCGCAGCCCGGAGAACGTCCTGGAGGAGTGGCGGCACCTGGTGGAGGACCTGGGCGCCCAGGAGATCGGCGTCCTGGACGACAGCGCCAACATCCGGGTGAAGCGGCTGGAGCGGCTGGCCCACCTGCTCATCGAGAACCAGCTGAACCACGTGCCCTGGATCTTCGTCAACGGCATCCGGGCCAACCTGGCCAGCAAGGAGCTCCTCTCCCTGCTGAAACAGGCCGGGCTGAAGCGGGTGGCCTTCGGCGTGGAGACAGGCGACCCGGAGATCCTGCGCACCATCGACAAGAAGGTGGACCACGACACCATCCGCCAGGCCTTCAAGAACGCCAAGGAGGTGGGTCTGGAGACCATCGCCTTCATGATCATCGGCCTGCCTGGCGAGACCCGGGAGACCATGCAGCGGACCATCGACTTCGCCATTGAGCTGGACCCGCTCATCGCCAACTTCTCCATGATGACCCCCTACCCGGGCACCAAGGTCTACGAGATCGTGAAACGTCAGGGCCGCTTCCTGATCCAGGACTGGGAGGACTACGTCTTCTTCGAACAGAAGGCCCGCTACGAGCTGGGGGACATGACCGCGGAGCTGGTGGAGGAGATGTACCGCAAGGCCTACCGCCAGTTCTACCTGCGCCCCGGCCCCATCTGGCGGCGGGTCAAGACCAAGGATTTCTGGCTCAACCTGCCGCGGAACATCCGCATCGCTCTGCGCACCTTCCTGCCCAAGAAGGAGAAGAGCGGGCTGCGCAAGCAGATCGAGGCCGAAGGGGCGATCTAGAAAGCCAAGGAGTAACGAGTGGAGTAAGGAGTAAGAAGTTGGGCTCGGCGATGTGGTTGAGCTGTTTTGACTTCCTACCCGTTACTCCTGAGCCACCGATCCGTTGTTTGCCAAGCAAGGAGCATCGATGCGCATCATTCTGGCCAGCCCCGAAGCGAAAGTCTGGAGCGCGCGCAAACATATTCCGCTGGGCTTAGGCTACCTGGCCGCCGTGCTGCGAGAAGCCGGCCATGAGGTCATCATCTTCGACGCCGCGGTGGAGGATGTGGACCTGACCTACTACCTGGACCAGGCGGAGGAGGCAGGGCGGCCCTACCAGCTCATCGGCATCACCGCCACCACCCCCCTGATCCAGGAAGCCTGGGAGATGGCCCAGCGCTGCAAAGCCCGGGGCCTGACCACGGTCCTGGGTGGGCCACACCTGACCATCATGCCCCTGGAGTCCCTCCAGCCCCCCCACCACGAGTATGTGGACTACGTCTTCAAGGGGGAGAGCGAGTACAGCTTCCTGGAGCTGGTCAACACCCTGGAGGCGGGCCGCCGGCCGGACGTGCTGCCGGGCATCCACTTCCGCCGGGGGGAGGAGATCGTGGCCAGCCCCGAGAGCCCCATGATCCCGGACCTGGACGCGCTGCCCTTCCCGGCCCACGATCTCTTCAAGATCGACCGCTACACGAACCTGCAACCCCTGACCGACGGACTGGATCCCCACGCCCGCAGCTTCACCATCCTCACCAGCCGGGGCTGCCCCTACAAGTGCACCTTCTGCTCCAAGCCGGTGACCGGGGACACCTGGCGGGCCCGCTCCGTGGAGAGCGTGGTCCAGGAGTGGAAATGGCTGGTCAAGGGGCTGGGAGCCACGGAGATCGGCGTCACCGACGACATCTGGAACCTGAAGCTGCCCCGGGCCAAGGAGCTCTGCCGCCGCCTCATCCAGGAGGGGCTGAACACCGTGCCCTGGGTCACCGTCCACGGCATGAAGGTGAACCACACGGACCTGGAGCTCTTCCAGCTCATGAAGGCCGCCGGCTGCAAGCGGGTGGGCTTCGGCGTGGAGAACGGGGACGAGAAGATGCTCCGCAACGTGATCCGCAAAGGCCAGACCGTGGACATGGTCCGAGAAGCCTTCCGCAACGCCAAGGCCGCAGGGCTGCAGACCATGGGCTTCTTCATCTTCGGCATGCCCGGGGACACAGAGGAGACCATGGAGAAGACCATCCAGCTGGCCCTGGAGCTGGATCCCAAGCTGGCCAACTTCCTGCTGGCCGCGCCTTTCCCGGGCACGGCCATGTACGACATGATCCGGGAGGGCGGGGAGATCTTCGCCGACAACTGGGGGGACTACGCCATCCACGAGCAGAAGGCCCGCTTCACCATGCGGGAGAACTATGACCCGGACCTGGTGGTGAAGAAGTGGCGCGAGGCCTACCGACGCTTCTACCTCTACCGGCCGGAGCGGGTGCTGGAGAAGATGCTCTTCAAGGAGAACTGGACCAACCTGCCCAACACCCTGGCCCAGGTGAAACGCTTCTTCATCGGCAACAAGTCCCAGCAGGCCCCCGCACCCATCCCCAACGGGCATGAAGACCGGACCAAGGTTCCGGCCTAAGCCGAGCAGGAAGGCGCACGTGGCCCTGACATCCATCCAGGCGGGCCGCCGGGACGTCAACTCGAGAACACGCTGGCCCGCCCCTTGCCATCCCTTGGGCGGGCTGTTTCATGGCAAACGGACATGCTCGGACTGATCCCGAAACTTCCCATGTACTGGGCCTTCCGCACCTTCGGCTGGCCCAAGATCAAGCCCTTTTCCGTGGTGGTCAGCGTCAGCTACCGCTGCAACAGCAAGTGTCGCACCTGTGATGTCTGGCGCAAGCCCAACGACGACATGACCCTGGAGGAGTGGGATCGGGTCTTCGCCAACCTGGGCCGGGCCCCCTTCTACATCACCTTCACCGGCGGCGAGCCCTTCCTGCGCAAGGACCTGGACGACCTGGTCGTCAGCGCCTACCGCCACTGCCGGCCCGAGGTGATCACCATCCCCACCAACGGGATGCTCACCGAGCGGATCCTGGCCAAGGTGGATCGCATGTGCCGGGAGTGCCCCGGGGCCAGCATCGGCATCAACCTGAGCCTGGACGGCGTCGGCGAGGAGCACGACGACATCCGGGGCGTGGAAGGCAACTGGGAGCTGGCCATGCGCACCTGGCAGGGGCTGAAGGCCCTCCAGAAGGAGCACAGCAACCTGGTCCTGACCGTCCACACGGTGATCAGCCGCTTCAACGTGCACCGTTTCAAGGAGATCCAGGCGGGCCTGCACTTCCTGGAGCCGGACAGCTACATCACCGAGGTGGCGGAGGAGCGGGTGGAGCTGGACACCGTGGGCTGGGGCATCACCCCTCGACCGGAGGACTACGACGAGATCGCCGACTTCCTGAGCCAGCAGGCCCGCCAGGCCCCGGCCAAGGGCATCGCCCGCTTCACCCAGGCCTTCCGGGCCCAGTACTACCAGCTGGCCAAGCGGGTGCTCCGAGAGCGGGACCAGGTGATCCCCTGCTACGCCGGCTGGGCCAGCGCCCACATCGCCCCCAACGGGGATCTGTGGAGCTGTTGCATCCGGGCGGAGCCGGTGGGCAATCTGCGGGAGCACGGCTACGACATCACGCCCATCTGGCGCAGCCAGGCCATGGAAGAGCTGCGGGGCAGCATCAAGCGCAAGGAGTGCGCCTGCCCCATGGCCAACGCCAACTATGCCAACATGCTCCTCCATCCCCCCACCGTGGCCAAGGTGATGCTGGATGTGGTGAAGTGAACTCCCGGGACCCCAGACGGACACAGGATGCGCGCACAGGACGCGCGCAGGTAGACGCACACATGAACGCAGCTGCACGACAGCGGCCAGAGGAACGCAGACGAAACAGGTTTCTGAGAGGGATCGTTGAAACGAAGTCCGCGGACGCAGGGCAGTCCGCCCCGCGCCAGCCCTCATCTGCGCCCCTCTGCGGCTGATTCTTCACGGAGGAGTGAACCATGAAATTCTCCTGGCCCTGGAGCCACAAACGGGAATCGGACATCCTCTGGATGGACCTGGGGGACCTGGGGGACCTGGTCAACCCCAGCGGGCCCCACGAGCAGTGGCAGGACCACGGCCTGGGCCTGCTGCGCACCATCCTGCACCAGAACGGCATCCAGACGGACATCCTCTCCACCCGGGCGGTCACCTCCTGGGACCAGCTGCGCAGGAAGCTGCCCGGCTACCGCATGATGCTCATGAACGTGCGCAGCTACACCTATCCCGCGGCCCTGAAGGCGGCCAAGATCTTCAAGGAAGTGAACCCGGACGGCCTGGTCCTCACCGGGGGGATGCACGCCACGGTGGCTCCCAGCGAGATGGAATCCGTGCCCGAGTTCGACAAGATCTGCATGGGCGCAGGGGAGAACATCATCGTGGACCTGGTGAAGGACCCAGACGCCTTTCCCCGGGTCTTCCCAGGGGAGGGGGCCAAGTCCATGGCCGAGTGGCCCATGATCGACCGCACCCTCTGGCCCAAACCGGCCAGCCGCCGCCTGCGCAAGAACTTCAACTGGCCCCTGGAGCCGGAGTGTGGCTGGGGGCCGCCGCCGGTGGCCACCATCCTCACCAGCCGGGTCTGCCCCTGGCAGTGCGTCTTCTGCAACGAGGCCTCCTACATCGCCAACATGGGCCGCCGCCCGGTGGACGCGGTCATCGACGAGCTGAACTACCTGGACGACAAGTACGGGGTGGGCTCGGTGGTGATCCACGACTCCATGTTCTTCCAGAACCCCAGCTGGCTGAAGGAATGGCTGGAGAAGTACCCTCGACGGGCCAACAAAGTCTGGCCCTACTGGGCCGCCGGCCGCGCGGACACAGTGCGTCAGTGGCCGGATCTCTTCGAGGCCCTGGTGCGAGAGACCAACTGGAACCTGATCTCCATCGGCTTCGAGTCGGGCAGCGACCGCATCCTGCGCCTGCTCAACAAGGAGTGCACCGAGGAGGACAACTACTTCGCCATCGACCTGCTCAACCGCATCGGCGATGAGATGGAGCGGGAGGGCAAGGAGCCGCCCAAGTTCTGGTCCAACATCATGCTGGGCATCCCCGGGGAGACGCCGGAGGACGCCTTCAAGACCATGCGCATGCTCAAGCGCATGAAGCGGGTCTTCCCCTCCATCTCCTACTATGCGCCCTATCCTGGCTCCGCCCTGGGCTTCCAGCTCATCGCGGAGGGGAAGAGCCTCATGCGCAAGGACAACTATCACCGCTTCCCCGGCGACGAGAAGGTGAAGGGGGTGGACTACCAGTTCTACCGGGAGCTCCTGGCCGGGAAGTACGACGAGGAGATCAACCGGGGGCTGAGCCCGGAGGAACGACAACGAGGCTACGACGGCCTCTACGCAGAGGCCCTGGTGAAGGCGTGATCCCCCAGGACGGACGGCGAGAAGGAGGTGGGCCATGAGCAGCTTTTCCAATCCCCACTACATGTACCTCTTCAGCATGAAGAACGGCAAGAAGAAGCTGGCCTACGGCGAGTCCCCAGAGGACGCCCTGGAGATCCTGCGCATCCGCCTGACCGAGGAGGAGATGGCCCAGATCATCCCGGACGACTACGTGAAGATCAACCAGCGCCAGCTCCAGAAGTACGTGCACATGTTGGGTTGAGGCCATGTCCATCTTCGCCCGCCTGCCCCGCTTCCGCCTGGGCCGCCCCCGGCCGAACAGGGAGGAGGAGGCCGTCCTGCGGGCCCTGGTCACCGGCTGGACGCTGAAGGCCCACCGCACTCTGGACGGGGAGAAGCGCTACCGCCTCCACGCCCTGGATGGCCAGACGCGGCCCGTCCGACCACAGACGGTGGAGCGGCTCCTGGGGCAGGGCTACATCCAGAGCAACCAGAAGTTCCCTGCGGCCACCTTCCTGCTCACGGACCGGGGCCAGGAGCGGGCTGCCCGCCTGGTGGAGCAGGCCCAGCGGCCCCTCACGGCCCGGGGCTTCACGCCACGCTCCTCGGGCTGAGAATTATTGAGCCCTCCACTGAGCCTTCCACGCGACAGAGACGCCCCGGCTGGGGCGTCTCTTTTTTCGTGCGGGTGTTTTCCGTGCCGCCGGTTGGGGCGCGCTGCGGGCAGTCGCCCGTCAGGGCTACTGGGCTGTGTCCCCAGTCGGACCGCCCACGTCCAACTCCTGGAACTCGGCGGTGAGCCGGATCACCTGGCCGTTGACCTGGCAGCGGCCGTGGCCCTTCACCCGAGCCCGGCCAGCCCCGGTGGCCACGAAGGCCGCGTCCCGGGCCGTGATCTCCGCGGCGAACGCCCGGCCGGTGACCAGGGCCTGGCCGCGCCAGCCGATGAGGTAGGTCCAGTCGCCCCGATCCAAGCGGCGGCCGCTCCCCTGGGCGTGGACCCGCTTGGCGCCCTGGATCAGGGCATTGCCTCCGTTCAGGGCGGTGATCTCCAGGTGGCCGCCCATGTCCAGGATGGCCGCGCCCACGCCGGTGCAGGCCAGTTGCCCCTGTCCGCTGAAGGCCCTGGCCGGCCCAGTTTCGGCTGGAGCAGCCAGCGCCACCCCGGTCACAGAGGCCAGGAGCAGGGCCGCGGTGAGCAGGATCAGGAGAACCTGGCGGCGAGACGACCAGTTGACCTTGCTGGCTCTTCGGGTGGGGATGGATGTGGAGTTGGATGGGGGGATGGATAGCGTGTTCATGTCGTTCACTCCTTTTGACGATGCTTCCAGGCGATGCTCGGGTTTCGGATTCACCGAACGAAAAACGACTCTCTCCGCTGTGCCCTTGCAAGGGACGCCTCCAGGATAGCCCACGCCTGTAAACGCCCTTTTGCCGGTTCGTAAAAGGAGTGAAAAAAGGGAGTGGAGCCGGCCCCGCTCCCACGGCTACGCCTCCGCCTCGTCCAGGAGAGCCAGCACGCCCGGGGGACAGCGCTTCTCATCCGCCACCAGGCCGCAGAGGGTGCGCAGGTTGCGCTTGTCCGGCTCCAACTCCTGGGCGCCCTTGCCCTTGGGCGTCTCCAGGAGCATGGGCGTCCCCTCCCAGCGCGGATCGTTGAGGATCCAGCGGAAGCCGTCCAGGCCGATCTCCCCCTCCCCGATGTGGGTGTGGCGGTCCTTGCGGCTGCCCAAGCCGCCCACGCTGTCGTTGAAGTGCCAGCATTTCACCAGCTCCACGCCCAGCAGTCGGTCCAGCTCCGCCACCATGGCCTGGTAGCCCTCCTGGGTGCGGATGTCGTAGCCGGCCGCGAAGGCGTGGCAGGTGTCCAGGCAGAGGGCCACCCGGCTGGGGTCCGCCACCTGCTCGATGATCCGGGCCAGCTGCTGGAAGCTGTTGCCCAGGTTCGTCCCCTGGCCGGCGGTCAGCTCCAGAAGGGTCAAGGTGTCCGCGCATTCCGGGAGCTGCTGGTGGATCCGGTTCAGGGCCTGGGCCACCCGACGCAGCCCGGCCTCCTCCCCGCTGCCGGTGTGGGAGCCGGGGTGCAGGACCACGTGGGGGATGTGGTAGGCATGGGCCCGGCGCAGCTCGTCCATGTGGGCGGCCATGCTCTTTTCCCAGAGATCGTCCTTGGGGCTGGCCAGGTTGATCAGGTAGGAGGCGTGGCTGACGGCCGCCTGGATGCCCAGCTCCGGCTTCCGCTGCTCCCAGCGGGCGACATCGGCCGGGTCCACGGGAGGGCCGGCCCACTGGCGGTTGTTCTTGGTGAAGACCTGGACTGCGTTGCTGCCCACCGCGGCGGCCCGGTCCAGGGCCTGGCTCACGCCGCCGCTGATGGACATGTGGGCGCCTAGTTTCAGTTGACTCATGCTTGGCTCCTGGGGTTGGTTTCTGTGTACGAAATTGGCTGGAGATCGTCCGCACTATCCTACGTGGAGAAACCCTTTCCGTCAACAATCTTAGGTCGGGCCCAGAGTCTTTTCGCGGCCGATTTTCGTTGCTGAAGCTCTGCCAGGCTGGTATAATGGAGCTGGGCCGCGCCATCTCCGGGCCCGGCTCACTGGAAACGGAAGCGATGGCAGTGCAGGGCGCGCTGCTACGACGATCATATCACTCACCCCTTCCACCAACGACCCAGAGACGGAACCACGCCAGAGAGGAGAGATTGCTCCCATGATCCACGAATCGGTCCACGAAGTTCGCCAAGATCTGCGCGGCGTGCTGGCCGTGGAAAAAGGCCAGGTGCAGGTCGAGGATGCGGACAAGCTGCGCTCCCAGGCCATCGACACCCTGATCCGGGATGCGGTGTTCGGCACAGAGGCGGTGAAAGAGTTCGCCCGCTGGCTCATCTGGGAGGCGGGCCAAGCCCTGGGTGTGCGTCCGGCCAGCATCCACGACTTCTACATCGCCCGCAGCCGGGACGAATGGCAGGATCGCACAGTCCCGGCCATGAACATCCGCTTCACCACCTACGACACCGCCCGAGCGGCGCTGCGAGCCGCCCTGCGCACCAACGCCAGCGCCCTCATCTTCGAGATCGCCCGCAGCGAGATGGGCTACACGGAGCAGGAGCCGGCCGAATACAGCGCCGCCCTCATCGCCGCAGCCATCAAGGAGGGCTACACCGGCCCCCTCTTCATCCAGGGGGATCACTTCCAGGTCAAGGCCGCCAAGTACGCCAAGGACCCGGAGGGCGCGGTCCAGGACGTGAAGGACCTCATCGCCAAGGCCATCCCGGCAGGCTTCTGGAACATCGACATCGACACCAGCACCCTGGTGACCCTGGAGCCTGAGTCCCTGGCCGAGCAGCAGCACCACAACTTCCTGCGCTCCGCGGAGCTGACCCAGTTCGTCCGGGAGCTGGAGCCGGAGGGTGTCACCATCAGCCTGGGCGGCGAGATCGGCGAAGTGGGGGAGAAGAACTCTACGGTGGAGGAACTGGACGCCTACATGGAAGGCTACCAGGCCACCCTGAAGAAGCTGGGGGACTACGTGGGCCTGAGCAAGATCAGCGTCCAGACCGGCACCAGCCACGGCGGCGTGGTCCTGCCCGACGGCTCCATCGCCAAGGTGGCGGTGGACTTCGACACCCTGGAACAGCTGGGCAAGCGGGCCCGGGAATGGGGCATGGGCGGCGCGGTCCAACACGGGGCCAGCACCCTGCCCAAGGAGCTCTTCCACAAGTTCCCCGAGGTGCAGACCCTGGAGATCCACCTGGCCACGGGCTTCCAGAACATCTTCCTGGACCACGAGGCCTTCCCGAAGGAGCTGCGGGAGCGCATGTACCGTCACCTGGACACCCACCACGCCGACGAGCGCAAAGAGGGCCAGACCGACGCTCAGTTCTACTACAAGACCCGCAAGAAGGCCCTGGGGCCCTTCAAACCGGAGCTGTGGACCCTGCCGCCGGCCGTCCAGGAGGAGATCTACCACACTCTGGAGGAAACCTTCGCCTTCTTCTACGACCAGCTGAACGTGGTCGACACCCGGGAGCTGGTGGGGCGCTTCGTGACGCCGCCGGAATATCACCAGCCCATGCCGGAGAGCGTCCGGGCTGTGGGCGATGACCTGGGCCTGGCGGACTGAGGAGAGCCCGACGGAATCACAACCTGTGGCGCCCGTGGGAAGATCCCGGGCAATGAGAGGGGGCGGCCTACGGGTCGCCCTTGATCGAGACGCCCTTGATCGAGACGCCCCTGATCGAAAAAGGAGAAGTGCACCTGTGCTTCTGGCCCTGGACACCGCCACCCGCACCGCG
>CAYQEB010000020.1:32753-53460 GCA_964416395.1 uncultured Caldilineaceae bacterium
AAAAAGGAGAAGTGCACCTGTGCTTCTGGCCCTGGACACCGCCACCCGCACCGCGTCCCTGGCCCTCTACGAGCTGGAGGAGGATCGGCTCCTGGCCGAAGAGACTTGGCTGGCCCATCGACGCCAAACCCAGGATCTTCTGCCCACAGCCCAACGGATCCTGGAGCGGCAGGGGGTGGGTCCAGAGCAGGTAACGGCCCTGGCCGTCACCACCGGGCCAGGGAGCTTCACCGGAGTGCGCATCGCCATCAGCGTGGCCAAAGGCATGGCCCTGGGCCTGGCGTCCGGGCCTCGCCTCCTGGGCCTACCCACATTGAGCGTCACCGCGGCGCCCTGGCTGCGGGTGGCCATCACCTGTGACCCTCCGCCCCTGGTGGTGGCCTTCATCCAGGCCGGGCGAGGGCGTTACAACTGGGCCACCTTCTCCCCAGCGGATCTGCTCCACCGCCCCGGGGCGGAAGAACACCGAGCCGGTCCCCTGCCGGACTTTGTCCGTGCACTGGAGGCCACCCAGCAGCCCCTCTGGCTGGTGGGTGAGGAGGATCCAGCCCTGGCCCAGGCGGTCCGCGCGCTGCCCCAGGTGACCCTCCTGGACGGAGCCCTGTCCTGGCGTCGAGGGGGCCATCTAGCCTGGTTGGCGGCTCGGCATTTCGCCGCCGGTCACCAGGACAGCCTGGACAGCCTGCGTCCCCTCTATTTAAACACCCTCTGAGCAGGCCCTGCCATGCACCGCTTGAAAGCCGCCATCACCCCCATGACCCTGGCCGATGTGGACCAGGTCATGGAGCTGGAAGAGGTCTCGTTTCCCGCTCCTTGGCCAGCCAGCCTCTACCGCCGGGAATTAACCCGCAATCCCTACAGCCGCTATTTCGTCATCCGATCCGAGATAGACGGGCAAGCCCCACCCATTCTGGGCTATGGAGGGTACTGGATCCTGGACGACGATGTCCACATCACCACCCTCGCCGTACATCCTGAATGGCGTGGTCACCGGTTGGGAGAGTGGCTCCTGCTGCACATGCTCTCCGACGCTCGGGAACGGGGGGCTCGCACCAGCAGCCTGGAGGTGCGTCCCAGCAACCGGGCTGCCCGACAGCTCTACAGCAGGCTGGGCTATCGCGAGGTGGCTCGCCGGCGGAACTACTATCCTGTGACCCGGGAAGACGCCATCGTCATGGAGCTGGTCGATCTGGACAGGCCCGACGTGTGGCATCCACTGCAGGAGCGGTTGGCGCAGCTGCACAAACGGTTCGATCCGTAGCGCTCCCCTCTGTTTTTCCCCGCCATTCCCTCCTAGACTCGTCCCTTCCCTAGCGCCCAAGCGCCCCCAACAGTACTATTGTTTCTCCACCACAGCCCGATTACTCTAGGGGCGAACGTGAACAGGATTTCGGTAGGGTTCGCTCTACCCTATCCAGGTCCATTCGAGCATTCGAACCGAACAGTGTCCCACCGTAACTCATCGAATTTTCCGTTCAGGAGGTAATTCATGACCACCGTCACCAAGTACTATCTCTACCTGGCCAACTCCCTGTCGTTCCTTTCGGACGAAGATGGGCAGAGCCTGGCGGAGTATGGCCTGATCCTGGCCCTCATCGCCGTGGTCGCCATCGCCGCTGTTACGGCTCTCGGCAGCAACATCAGCAGCTACCTGCAGCAGGTTTCGGACGGTTTCGACGGCACCTGATCGCACCTGAGAAACCGACACAAATGGAGGGGCGGAAACGTCCCTCCATTTTGTTATTGGGAAGGAATTTGTCATTGGAGAGGAGTGGAAAGTGGGGCCCGGAACTTCGACACAGCCCTGGTCCTCTCGAGAAAAATTCCAAGGGTACTATTGAGATTCGAGGTGGCCGAGACTAAAGTACAGATAATCGAAACAACATTGTTTCGCCTTTTTCCACCGCAATTTTCTCACGCCCGCTCTCCAATCATGCGTCTGATAACCACCTTGTCTGGCCTCGGCACCATCCAACAGGTCTACATCGGAAAAGTGCTTCGATTCCTGCAGAATGAGAGCGGACAAGGGTTGGGGGAATACGGTCTTCTGATGATGCTAACGGTGATTGCGGTGGTGGCAGCTGTGAAGCTGCTAGCCGGAGCGATCATTGACAACATCTGGAATATGCCCGCCGTTCTTGGGGGATAGAAGGTGGGAGTGGGCTCGCAGAACAAGAGAGGATCGGGAGGGGGGCATCGCTGTCCTCCTTTTTCTTTCACACGAGGTTTCTTTCATGCGAGGGCGTGAAATCGAAGCAGGAAACCGGAGCTGCTGAATCGAGGGAACGCAATGAAACAGAAACGTGGCTGGTTATGGGTGACATCAGGGATCTTACTCGCTGTGCTGGCCGGGCTGCTGACATTCCAGCTGGTCAACGAGCTGACCATCAGCGCCAAGTTGACGGAGGACAGCGAGGTGCCCACCGTGACGGCTGTGGTCGCTGTGCAGAAGATCCCGGCCTTCTCGCTTGTCAAAGAAGGCGCCGTGGTGTTGAAGAAGATCCCTGCCAATCTGGTTCCGGAAGACTATGCTGCCAGCCTGGAAGATGTGGTGGGCAAACTGACCACGGAACGGATCGCCCCGGGCGAAATGGTGCTGAACTACCATCTACTGGAGCCCACCGATCCGGAGTCACCGGTCATCTACCGCATGGAGCCAGACCAGGTCTTGGTCGCCATTCCCGCCAGCAGTCTCTTGGGGCAGATCGGCATGCTTTCGGTTGGCGCCCACATCGATTTGGCCTACACCGGGGAATTCAACTTCGATAACCGTGTGAAGGCATCGGCCCAGGTGGGCGATGTCCAGACCACCTTCCTAAGTCTCCAGAACCTGGAGGTCAAGGGACTGATCAAGCAGGCCACCGCGGACGAAGCCAAGGGCCTTCTGACACCGCGGGCTATTCTGCTGGCCGTCTCGCCCCAGGAAGCCCTGATCATCAAATATCTGGTGGATGCTGGGGGGCCTCTGGATCTTTTCCTACGAGCTCCGGGCAACGAGGCATTGGTGCCTGTCGCCCCGGTGGACGAAGAGTTCCTGATCGACTACTTCCAGCTGGACAGCGTTGGTGGCAGCACCGCGTACAACAACTACCGCGCAAACAGCAGCCAACTCGCAGCGCCAGACAACGACTCGGCCAACAAAACGCAAGACGGAGACTCTCAGTAGAGCGCACTTGCTTCTCCGGGCCGGTCAAGCAGGGCCCAGGAGCCATCCTATGACGCGAGACAAGATCTACACCCTCATTGTCAGCAGCCACCAGGGCACCATTTCCCATCTCCAGCGCATTTTCGCGCCGGAGAAAAACTACTATGTCCAGTTCGTCCCTTCCTCTCAGGATGCCCTTCAGATCGCCGCCCAGGACATCCTGGATCTGGATGTGCTGATCATCGACGACACATTGGCCGATGTCTCTTCCCTGGAGACCATCCGCAAGCTGGCCATCCTTGTCCCTTCCACCCCTATCGTGGCCCTGGCTGAACAGTCCGCGGTCACCTATGTGCGGGAAGCCTTGCTGGCAGGCGCCCGGGCTTTCATCACCAAGCCGCTACACGATTCCGAAGTGATCAACACACTGGACCGGCTGATCCAAACGGAACGGATCCGCACGGAGAAAATTGCCCGCCTGCATCCCCACACTAATCCCAAACAGCAATGCGAGATCTACACGGTCATCAGTCCCAAAGGTGGAGTGGGTTGCACCTTGCTTGCGGTCAACCTGGCCGTGGCCATCCGGGAGCAAACGGGCAGGCGGGTCACCTTGGTGGATGGTCAAAGCGCCTTGGGCGACCTGGAAACGGCCCTGAATCTGACTGCCCAGTTCACGGGAGGAGACATCCTGGGACACGGGGCCAACCTGGACGCGGACCTTGTCACGGGGGTGCTCACCGAACATGCCAGCGGCGTTCAAGTCTTTGCCAGCAGCCGCAACCCAGAAGACAGCGATGCATTCGACAGCGAAACCTTCGAAAAGGTCATCTACTATCTGAGCAGGCGTTCGGACTACCTCATCATCGATGCAGGCACCATCTTCGAAAGTCAGACCAACGCAGCCCTCCAGTTGGCCAGCAAGGTGATCTTGGTGACCACCCCTGAGATCACGGCCCTGCGTCGCCTAACCTACTTTGTCCAGGCCGCCGAAAACAGCGATTTCCCGGTAGAGAAATTTGCACTTGTTGTCAACCGATACGATGTCCAAGGCGGGGTGGGTGTGGACGACGTGGCCCAGACCCTCAACATGCGGGTGGCAGAGAGCTTTCCCAACGACGTAGGGCTGGCCACGTACTCCTTGAACCGTGGGATTCCTCTAGTGCAGAGCAATCCCAAGAGTGCGTTGGGGCGACGACTGCTTCGTTTTGCCAAGCAGCTTGCACCCCAACCCCAAAAGACCAAACAGGCCGCAAGCACACCGAGCCTTCTAGGGCGCCTTTCCATGAAGTGGCGCAACAGTCCTACATAGAATTACGCCGCCAGAGATCGCCTCACCAAAGTTGAGCGGGTGCGAATCGAGCGAGCGGCGAAGCTCTACGGTTTGCTCTCGATCCGTCAGCCACACTACCACCGAGCAATTCGCACCCCAGGGATTCCACCGGGCAGGGAAATGCAGCCATGGCTTTAGTGATCACCTTGACCATAATGGCCGCCATCATCGTGCTCTTCTACGGGGCTCTTCTGATCATTGGTCCCGACGACGAGGTGGAAGAGCGCTTGGCCTTGAGCCATCGCCCTCTCCGCCTGGCTGACTCCGCGGCCCAGGGGGAAAACGTCCAAGGTCCAATCGGTCGCTTGGGGGAAGGAAGATTCGGCTCGAAGCTTTCCCTGGAGCTGGCCCAGGCGAGTGTCCAGATGAAGCCTGGGGAGTTCATGTTGATGACTGTTGGCTTGGGCGTGATCTCCTTCGCTGTGGGCGCCTTGATCAGCCGATCTGTTCTCGGAGGGATTGGCCTGTTCCCTCTGGGAGTCATGGCGCCGCGTCTCTGGCTGAAACGGAAGAAAAGCAAACGGATCGCTGCGTTCCAAAACCAGCTTCCCGACGTGCTCAATCTGGTGGTCGGCAGCCTTCGCGCGGGGTATGGCCTGATCCAAGCCATGCAGCTGGTGGCTCAGGAGATGCCTTCGCCGAGCAAGGACGAATTCGAACGGGTGACCCGCGAGATCTCTCTGGGGGTTCCCCTGCAGGACGCATTGAACCGGCTCGTTGACCGGATGGAGAGCGAAGACCTGGGTCTGGTGGTCACCGCCATCACGATCCAGAACGAAGTAGGGGGCAATCTGGGAAACATCCTGGAGACCATCAGCGCAACCATTCGAGATCGGGTGCGCGTACAGGGCGAGATCCGCACCATGACCAGCATGCAACGGATGACAGGGTACATGCTGGCCGCCATGCCTTTCTTCGTGGCGGCGATCCTCATGGTGTTGAACCCGGGCTACATTCTACAGATGTTCCAATTCCCCTGGATCGTGATCCCCATCGGTGCGGTGATCAGCATGGGGTTGGGCATCTTCTTCATGAACGCCCTTTTGAAGATCGACTACTGACCACAGCCAGGCTCGATACGGGAAGAATCTCGATGGACACCATCATCAACCCCTCAACGGTCGATGCATTTCTCAAGCAAGCCCTGCAGGACACAACGCTGCGCACAGCGTTCATCGCCTTGGTGACTGCCCTGGCTATGTTTTTGCTGATCTACGGGCTCTTCCGAGAACAAGAGCACCGCGCACTGAAAAGGCGGCTTCAGCGCTTGGCGGCCCAGGACTCTTGGCGAAACCAGCAGGAAGAAGAGGAAACCTTTACGCAGCGGATCGTCCAGCCTCTCTTCCGCAGCCTGCTGGCCAAACTAGGACGGTTCACCCCTTCCAGCAACCTGGACATGCTGCGCCATCAGCTGATGATGGCCGGCAATCCAGGCAACCTTGCCGTCATCGATCTGCTAGGGCTGAAAATGTTGTCCGCTTTCACCGTAGCCATCCTGACCGCCTTCTATCTGGCGACCGGACGTCACATGCCGCTTCTATCGTCGATCCTGTTCGGCATTGCAGCCGGGCTTATGGGATTTTACCTGCCCAATTTCTGGCTGAGCAGCCGAATCCGCAAACGCAAACAGGAGATCAGCAAAGCGCTACCCAACGCCCTGGACATGTTGACCACCATGGTGGACGCGGGGCTGGGCTTCGATATCGCGCTGCTCCGCCTCTGCGACAAGTGGGACAATCCCCTGACCCAGGAATTCAAACGGGTGGTGCATGAGATGCACATGGGCGTCCAACGCTCTGAAGCTCTGCGCAACATGGCCGAACGGACGGATGTGGCCGAGCTCAGCACCTTCACCGCCGTGCTGATCCAGGCCGACCAACTGGGCATCTCGGTCTCAAACATCCTCCACACCCAGAGCGAACAGATCCGAATGCGGAGACGCCAGTGGGCGGAGGAAGTGGCAGCCACCATGCCCCTGAAAATGATGCCCATCATCGTCCTATTCATCTTTCCTGCCCTGTTCGCGGTGATCCTAGGCCCGGCGATCCCGGGAATGATGGAAGCCTTCGGCGGGTAGATCCGCTTGCCGAATCGACGCCAATGCGAATCACGCAGCAGCGAGGTCAGACCCAATGGCAGTGAACTCCCTCTCCCTTGACCCACGGTTTCGAGAAGCCGCTCGATACATCCAGGAGGGCTCCTGGAAGGCTGCAATCGGCACCCTCCAAGAGCTCTTGGAGGAATACCCGAACCAGGAAGAAGAGATCCTGCCCCTGCTCGAGCACGTGCAGATGAAGGTCAGCCTGGACCAGCGTCCTGTGCGGGGACGGTCTCCCCTGTCCCTTCAGTTGACCCGCGTGCAGTGGACTCGGCTCCTCCTCCTCCTGCTCCTGTTGACCACTGCGGTGGCTGGTTGGTTCCTCTACCAAAGATGGCTGGCCCCAACCCGCTCGGGACAGATCCAACAACGCCAGATCCAACTTCTGCTGGAGCAGGCGAGCACGGCCTTAAGTCAGGGCGACTACGAAACTGCCCTCCAGCAGTTTACGGAGGTGCTCGACTACACCCCCGATAACAGTGAAGCCCGCAGCGGGCAAGAGGAGGCCAAGCGCCAGCTGGCGTTGACAGAGAAATACACAGCCGCCCTGGCGTATCAACAAGAAGGGGATCTGGAGCAAGCCCTGTCCCTTTACCAGGAGCTACAGAACGAGGCTCCCGGTTACAGGGACATTGAGCGGCGCATCACCGAGCTCCAGCAAAGCAAAGAGCTGGAAAACCTGTTCAGGACGGCCGAAACCCTCTTCCAACAGGGTCGTCTCGAGGAAGCTCTACCCTACTATGAGCAGATACGCCAAACCAGTTCGAGCTACCAGACCCAGACTGTGGAGCAACATCTGTACGATAGCTACGTACGCTTGGCCAACCAGAAAAGCGCCGGGAGCCCTGCATCTTTGGAAGAGGTGGAGGCCATTCTGGGTCTGTACCAACAGGCCATCCGTCTCCGCCCCAGGGATACAGAGAGCCGAACACGCAAGCAGCTTCTGGAACAGTACCTCACGGGAGTGGATTTTGCCTCCCAGGAACGCTATCCAGAGGCCGTTCAGCTGTTGACTGGCCTCTACCAGGCCGAGCCGTCGCTGCTCGGAGGGCAGGTGGTGGAAACCCTCTATGAAACCCAGCTGGCCTACGGCGCAGAGCTGGAAACCAGCGGCAGGATCTGGGCCGCATTCGCTCAGTACTCTGCCGCAGCCGATCTCCCGGTCGCGGACACGTCCGAGGCCCGCCGCCGGCGTGAACGAGTCGGCCTGGCTTTGACCCCGACACCCACGCCCACGCCATCGCCGACACCGACTCCCACCCCAGATCCTCTGGATGAGTTCCGCAAACTCCTGCTGCCGCCCCCGGCCAACCCGATCGACTGGTACCCCGGGTGGATCGCCTTCCAGAGCGATCGGCCCGGATCTCCCACAGGGCTCTGGGTCATGCGGCCAGATGGAAGCGAGCAACTTCCAGTCACCGACCCCACCGGTCTCTACGAACATCTCCAGGAACAGGCCAAATGGAGCAGCGACAACATGCGTCGCATCTGGGTGGAGGACGATGGGAGCGGCAAATCAGTGGCCATCTACATGTGGCGATACGATGTGCCAGCCCACTGGCGAGAAGCCCGGGTTGAGCTTCTGAACAACAGCGCCATCAACTATCAGCCTGTCTTCTCGCCGGACGACCAGGCTGTTGCTTTCACATCCCAGCGATCCGGGGCGCCAGGAGGAAAGAACTACGGTGACGAGATCTTCATCCTCTACTTCTCGGAGATCAACGCGGACGGCTACGTGATCCCGCATCGGCTCACCAAGAACGACTGGGAGTGGGACAAACATCCCACCTTCAGCCCAGACAGCCAGACCATTGCTTTCTGGAGCAACCGGGACACTGGCCGAGCCCAGATCTGGGCCATGAATCGGGACGGGAGCAACCAACGCAACCTGAGCAACAACGAGTGGAACGATTGGGATCCGGTGTACATTGTCCCTCGGCGGGAGATCCCTGAGGTCAAGAAGAGAGGCGACGCGGAGATCACCTTGTTCGACCCAGCAAAGTACGAGACCGAGACCGAAAACCGCTGACATTGCCGCTCACCTGCCCCCGGTGAAAACCGGTGAACCCTCTGGGACACCGAATCAGCGTGCTCTGTGCGGATGAGCCAACTTTTTCCCTGTAAGGAGGAGCTGTGGGCCTGTTCAAGCGCACCCAACCCCAGAAAAACGTGGCGAACCCGACGCCGAACGGCGGCAAGGCTATCGGCGCCCTCAGATCGACGCCCCCAACCGATCCTGTTAAGACGACGCCTGTTCCCTCCAAAGCCGATCCTGCCCGATCCGCATCCAAACCCAAAATCGAGGACGGAAGTGGCTCCTTTCCCCCTTCCTACTTTGTCATCAAAGACAAAGTTCAGCAGGAGCTCATCGAAAACTACAGCCAACGCCCAGACACCCTGAATCCCCAGGAAGGTCGCCAGGTCATCGAGCCCTTCTTCAACAAAGCCGTCGCGGAGGCGGGCCTGGTGGTGAGCCGCACCGAGCGAAACCAGCTTTTCGAGATGATCGTGGCCGAGATCCTGGGTTTCGGTCCCATCCAGCCTCTGTTGGACGACGACAGCGTGACCGAGATCATGGTGAACGGCCCCAACCGAGTATACGCGGAACGAGGAGGGAAGCTGGTGCGGGTCAACATCAAGTTTCAGGACAACAACCACGTGCAGCGGATCATCGAGCGCATCCTGGCGCCCCTGGGGCGACGAGTGGACGAGAGCAGCCCTATGGTGGACGCCCGCCTTCCTGACGGCAGCCGAGTCAACGCCATCATCCCACCCCTGGCCATTGATGGGCCAAGCATCACGATCCGAAAATTCAGCAAAGCTCCATTGACCGTTGAAGATCTCATCCGCTTTGGCAGCTTCACCGAGGAGTTCGCCCAGTTCATCGAGGCAGCGGTCATCTCCCGGCTGAACATCATCGTCAGTGGCGGCACCGGCTCGGGCAAGACCACGCTCCTGAACGTGCTGAGCAGCTTCATCCCCCCAGATGACCGCATTATCACCATCGAGGACAGCGCGGAGCTCCAGCTTCGCCAGGAACACGTGGTGCGTCTGGAGACCCGTCCGCCCAACATCGAGGGCCGAGGCGAGGTCTCGATCCGCGATCTGGTGATCAACAGCCTGCGCATGCGCCCGGATCGGCTGGTCATCGGCGAGTGTCGAGGCGGCGAGGCGCTGGACATGCTCCAGGCCATGAACACCGGCCACGACGGCTCCATGTCCACAGCCCACAGCAACTCCCCCCGAGACACCCTGACCCGCCTGGAGACCATGGTGCTCATGGCCGGCATGGAGCTGCCCTTGCGGGCCATCCGGCAGCAGATCGCCTCCGCGGTGGACATCATCGTCCACATCGAACGCATGCGAGACGGCAGCCGCCGGGTCGTCTACTGCACGGAGGTGGTGGGCATGGAAGGCGACACCATCGTCACCCAGGACATCTTCCACTTTGTGGAGGAAGGCTTCCAGGATGGGCGGATCATCGGCGCCTTGCGCCCCACCGGCATTCGCCCCAAGGTGCTGGAACGCATGAAAGAGGACCAGGTCTCCCTGCCCCCCGGTCTCTTCAGCGCCGGCGCCTATCGCTGATCGCCTTCTCCCCAGGCGTGCAAAAGGCCAGCCTTCACCGGGCTGGCCGTTTGCACGCCTGGGTTGCTCCGTCTCATCCGAAGTTCACTGCCACATCTGCCCCACGGACGAATCCTCCGCCAGCACATCGTAGACCAGAGCTGGGTTCCGCCTTGCCAGCAGGATAGCCGCCTGCTCCGCTGCCGACAGCCGCTTCATCTCCTCCCGGTACCGGTGCACTGCGCCGATATCCGGCAGAGAGAGGCCGTGGAGGGTGCGCACCACCGTGATGCTGAAAGGATTGTACGTCACCAGCTGGGCCAGCCGGAACTCGTGCAGGACGGAACGGGGCAGCTCGCTGTCTGGGCGGCCGGAGACCGCGGCGAAGTCCACGGGAATGCCGTGGGCCGCCATGCGGTCCGCCAGATCCACGTTGGCCGAGGGCTTGGCATTGCGCCAGGTGAACTCCAGATACCGATGAATGCGCCCTCGGATCTCCATGGCCGCCTCCTGACGACCGTTGGACCGGGTCCGCTGCACCGGATCCGCCTCCTGAAACTCCTCCGGAGAGTGCCAGAGGAGATGCTCAATGTTGTACTCCCGAGCCAGCACCCGGATCAGGTCCGCCCGGGAGCGGCTGGGCGTCTCCACGCTCACTGGCGCCACGGCCTGGTGGATGGTCTGCTGTACAAAGCCCACCAACGCCTCGGCCAAGGGCTCCTCCGTTGCCTCTTCCCCCAGGAGCAGGCGACGCAGCCGTTGCCGCCAGCGCGGCTCCCCCCAGCTCTCCAACAGGCGCTCCTCGCTGCGCCGTCCTCGCCGATCCTGCTGACCCCGCAGGTAGTCCCGGCAGCGCTCCCACAGGGCTCGATCCAGGAAAGGCCGATAGACGTGGCTGGGACGCACGCCCGACGGCGGCAAGGGTGGCGGCCCGCTCTCCACGCTCCACTGCTGGAGCTCCTCCAGGGTGTCGTCCAGGACGTGGCTCATCTGCCAGAGCATGTTGGCCAGATGCTCGTAGACCCGGATCAGCCCCACCCGCACCCGCTCCTGCAGCCGATCCGTCAGCTCCTCCTGAGCCAGCCGCACCCGTTCCCGCCGCAGCCGACGCACCAGGGAGAGACGCCGCCGGTAGGCCACGAAACTGGCCAGGTAGGCTCCCAGGCCGATCCCCAGCAGGAAGGCCCCATCGCTCATCCAATCCCAGGGGCGCTGGAAGGCCACCATGTAGAGCGTCGAAAGGAGGGCGATGGCCAGGATCAGCAGGGTGGGGCGCAGGAAGGCCCCGGCCAGGGATGGGCGACCGGAGAGGGCGGCGAAATAGCGCAGCCGCCAGTTGCGCAGGGCCAGTTGACGTTGCGCCTGGGCCAGCCGCCGCACCCCGGGCATGGCCGCCTTCAGGAGCCTCTGCCGCTCTGCTTCCACCTCTCCCAGCCAGGTGCGCAGCTGCAGCCGAGCCTGGAGCAGACCGTCCGGCCGGGAAGCCAGGAGAGCGACCAGGGTCTCGCGCATCTGGGTGGCGGTGGCCGGGAGCAGCCGGTCATCCCCGGGGAGGAGAGGGCGCCCCTGCTCGTCCAGGGCCGTCAGGCCCCAGGCTTCGTCCAGGGCATCCTCCCCGGCCACCACCTCGAAGCGATGGCTGGCCTCTCGCAGATAGTCCACATACGCCGCCTGCCACGCCCCAGAGGAGAGGTTGCGCAGCTGGGCGCTGACCGCCGCCGGCATGACGAAGTCCGGATGCACCTCCAGATCGCCGATGCCCTCCGGCGTCATGTTGACGAACAGATCGGGCAGTCGCAGGACCAGCTGGGTCAGCACCTGGGACTGGGCCGCGCCCAGGTCGGCCAAGGAAATGGGCGCCTCCAGGTCCGGATCGACCATCCCGGAATCCCCCAAAACCTCCTGCCCTTCTCTCGAGGAGCGGCCTGACGCCTCCAGGATCAGCTCCCGGGCCAGGCGTTTCTCCTCCTGCTCCTGGACCGCCTGGAAAATGTACTCCAGGGGCACGTAGTCCGTGCTGGCCCCCAGCAGGCTGTAGGGATATCGGCGCGGGTCCCGCAGGTCGATCCCCACCTGGTCCTGGACGAACTGGCCGCCGTCGGCCACGATGAAGGACTCCAGCACGTTGCCCACCAGCTCGGTGAGCTCCTGGCTGTCCTGGGCCAGGCCCTGGTTGCTCTTCTCCCGGTCCACCAGGTAGATGCGGTCGAAGAAGGCCTCGCCCACCTGGCTCAGGAGGCCCTCTGGCTCCGCCCCGCCCTGGACCATACCCTGGATCAAGGCGCTCTGGCCGGGCTCATTCGCCCGCAGGCCGGCCAGGAGCTCCAGTTCGGCCAGGGCGGCGTAGGCGCTGGCGTTCTCCAGAGGGCGGCTGGCGTCCCGGGCGTAACTGCCCGTGGCGAAGATGCCCACCACCTGGGTCAGGTGCCGCCGACCCACCTGGTTCAGCAGGTGCAGGGTCACTGGCCACAGGACCGCAGAGGCCAGGGGCTCGTAGAGGGGCGCCACCACGTAGAGGGTGGTCTGCACGAAGGGATCCCCTGGCACCAGGGCGTCCTGGCGCACAGGATCCACCAGGTGCGTCTCCAGGAGCCGGGCCATGGGAGCGCCTTCCCGCAGGGCCTCCTGGAAGGCCTGGAGCCGTGTGACCCGTTGGCCTTCCCCCACCGGCTGAGAGGACGAGCTGGAACGAGGCCGGGCATGCCAGGAGAGGGGCTGCAACACCGCTTCCGCCGCCTGGAGCAAGGCCAGGACTCGGCGCTCCGCCTGGGTCAACCGGGAAGAGTCCACCTCATCCTGGGCCTTCTCGGGCAGCCGGGCCAGGAGTTTGTCCAGGTAGAAGGGGGGGAGCTGCGCGTCCGGGGCGAGCATGCGCAGGTGGAAGGGGACGCGCCCTTCCCGGTCCAGGAAGGGGCTGGGCAGAAGGGTGGCGAAGCGGGTGACCCGGGTGAGGTCCGGGCCAGCCACGTCCAGGGCCTGACGCTGCTCCTGGACGGCGCGCAGCCGAGGAGCCAGATGGAGCATGAGCTGCAGGCCCCATCCGCCGAAGCAGAGGATGGCAGCACGGCTACGGGTGGTGCTGGTGATCATGGAGTGCGTCTTTCCCCTTGGCCTGGTCGGCCCTTCCCTTCACAGGCCTGCACCGCTAGGAGCGCCGCCGGGTGGTGTCCCAGTCCGGGTACTGGCTGTCGGCCACCGGGGCGGAGGGCGTCTCGCTGGTGATCTCCGGCAGATTGGCCCAGGCGGGATTGAGGTGGAACTCCTCCTTGACCGGGAAATCGTGGACGTTCTCGTACTGGGCCCGGTATTCCTCCAGCCGCTCCAGCAGGGTGATGGGCAGGCCGTGGACGATCCAGACCGCGTCCAGGCGATGGATGTCCCCGGTGGGCACCCACTTGATGTCCTCCTGCCCCACCATGGCCTGGGCCATGGTCGCGTCCTCGTCCCGGCTGGCCGGGGTGGCCGCCAGGCGAATGTGCTCCAGGTCCGCATCATGGAAGCTGAACCGGTCCGAGTCCCAGCGAATGTAGGGGTTGAGCCGATCCAGCCACTGGTGGATGCGGTTGTTGGGCAGGGGACGGGCGTTGGTCACCTCCTCCCCGTGCTGGACGCCAATGACATGGCGGATGTCCACCAGGTTGCGCACCCGGCCCAGGAGGCTGGTGTTGCTGGCCACTCCCGCGGCCAAGATGTTGTAGATCTGGTCTGCAGGGAGAGGGTTGCTCTGGGTGAGCAGCCGGTCGATGAGCTGCCCCAGGAGCATGTACCAGTCGTCGTTGGTCACCGCGGTGGCGGCCCGGCGGTAGAAATGCTGCAGGTAATCCCGGCCGATGGCGCCCGTCTCCAACTCGTAGTAGGTGCTGGTGCTGGGCGTGCCGTCGGGAATGCGGGGGTCGATGCGCTCGGCCATGCGGGTGGCCTCCTGGTTGGCTCGCACCAGCGCGGTGGCAGCGTTGTTCAGCTGGCTGCGCAGGACCTCCCGCAGGCGCTGGGCCAGCCGTCCCAGCTCGTCCACCAGGATCCGGTCCACCGCGTCCCGGCGCTGGTAGAGCCGGGCCTGGGCCTTGCGCCGGGCCAGATCCCGCTGTCGCTCCCGGGCCTGGCGGGGGCTGAAGGCGGTGAGGAGCAGGTCCCCCAGGCCCCCAGCCAGCTGGCTGATCTGCTCGGCCAGGCCGCCCTCCTGGGCCAGGAGGGTGCGCCAACGACGCCGGTCCTCCTCGGTGACGGCCCGATTGTCCAGGAGGAAGAGCCGCTGCCGGGGCAGAGACTCCAGGGGCGCCGCGGCGGGGTTCTGGGACCCAATCAGGTCACAGAGGGCCAGCCCTCCTCGGATGCCCGTCTCCAGGATGGCCTGGGCCAGGGCTTCCTCCACCATCTGCTGGAAGCTGAACCAGGCCCCCCGCCGCTCCTCGATCTCAGTGACGATCTCGTCCAGGCGGTCATTGTCCAGGGCCAGGTAGCGGCTGCGCATCTGGGTCAGCAGGCCCTGCCAGATGGCCAGCACCCGCTGCCGGTCTGCGGCGCTCATGGGCCGGCGAGGGTCGTTGAGCATGGGCCCAGCGGCGAAACGGCGCACCAGATCCGCCACGAAGGCCCGCTCCCAGAAGTCCACCAGGGACTCGTGGGGCGTCACCAGGGCCGAGGTGGCGAAGCTGCTGTAGACCAGGTAGTGGCCGCTCTTGGCCTTCCGGCGCTCCCCCACCACCCGGCCGGCCGGGCTGCTCAGGTCGGCCATGCGCTCCCGGACCACGTTCACCTCCAGGCCCAGGATCTCGCTGCTCAGGTGGCTGATGGCCGTGAGCTGGATCAGGTGGGCGGCCAGGTTCTCCGCGTCGGATTTCTGGGAGAGGCTGTGGCCGTTGCGGTTGGTCCGCCCCACCAGGAAGATGAAATCGAAGGGGGCGTAGGGGGTGTCGGGCAGGGGACGCTGCTCGCTGGGATAGAGCTCCTGGAACTGCTGGGTCTCCTGGAAGTAGTTCAGCTCCTTGAGGGCGGCGTAGGTGTTGGCCCGGATGCGCCGCCGCTGCAGGTCGCTGGTGATCTCCTCCTCCAGCACCTCGGGCAGGAAGAAGATGCCCACGATGCGGGCGTTGCTCCGGGCCAGGGCCCGCACCCGGTGCACCACGTCCAGGAACATGCCCGCGCCGGTGCCGCCGCACAGGCTCCCCACCACGTAGATGAGCTGGTAGTTGCCCATGACCGGGAAACCCCGGTTCTGGGCCAGCTCCATGTCCCGGATCTTGTCCAGGCCGGCGTACTTGGTCTCCAGCAGACGCTTGAAGGTGACGTAGTTGCGGAAAAAGGAGAGCCGCCCGATGGGCCGGAGCTGCTTGGCGCCGTTGTGGATGTAGCCCAGGGGAATGGAGGGGTAGTTCCACCAGCGGGCGATCTCCGGGTGATGCTCCAGGTTGGCCACCAGCCGGGTGGCGTCGAACTTGCCCATGTAGGCGAACTCGTCCGCGTAGAGAGGCTCCTGGTCCAACCGGTTCACCAGGGGCTCCGTGTCCAGGGCCAGGAGCTGGATCATGCCGGGCAGGTTCTCGCTGCCCCACACCTTGCGGAAGCGTCGCTTGGCCGCCCGGACCACGTTGGTGCCCATGCCCCCCACGCCGATGACCATGGTGGGGTAGATGGTGGGTTTCTCGCCTCGAAGGAGGTTGCCGTTCTGGTTCATGGATCCATCCTGTGTGCAATGCGTGAAAAAAACGGGGCGCCAGGGGTGCGGCGTCTGCGGGATGAGCGGCGCCAGGAAGGGGGCAGTCTACGGAGCCAGGGTGGGCCTACCAGCCCGATTCCCAGGGGCTCTCGTCCGGGCTCTCCCCTGGGGAGGGCGGCGCAGACTCCGAGGCCTGGCCGGGGATGTCCCAGACCCCGCCACCCCATTCGCTGCTCCAGCTCTCTGCCTCTCCGTCACCCTGACCACCCAGCCCGGTGAAGGCGCTCTCCAGCCCTGGCTGCGTCGGGAGGGTCTCCGGCTCGAACTGGGGCAGAACCGCCGTGGGCTCCGGCTCCTCGTCCAGCAGGCCCCGCCCCCGGATGCGAGCCACGGCGATGAGGAGGAGGAGAAGGGTCAGTGGGCCGGTACAGATGACCCAGGGCAGACTGTAGATGGGCACCAGCCAGGGCTCCACGTAGCGCTGGATCAGGGTGGGGCTGCGGAAGTTCACCCCCACCGACCGGCTCTCCACCTCCAGCCCCTGGATGCCCAGCTCCAGACGGCCGCTGTAGAAGGTGCCCCGCAGGGGATCCTGGGGGATGGCCTTGCGGGCCACCAGGGTCACTGGCGCCTGGTAGAGGCCGTCCTCGTCCGGCGGGCCGGTGACCTCCACCGGCAGCATCTCCACGTAGTCCTGGCCCAGCTGAATTATGTCCTCCTGGGTCACCCCTGTCAACTCCAGCTTTCGCATCTGCAGGGTGAAGGGGGTCTTCCCTTTGTAGCGCATGACCAGGGTGGCCGTGGCCCGCTCCCCAGCCCGGCCCAAATCCCCGAAGGCCAGTTCGCTACTCACCACGGCCCACTCCACGCTGGCCACCCGCAGCAGGTAGTCGATCTCCGAGGGGAAGACGTCGAAATCCGCGCTAGGCCCCTGCAGCCGGATGCGCCCCTGGCAGGCGCCGGGCTGGATCGGGGAGAGACTGCGCAGGCGCAGAGGCAACAGATGCGCATCCCCTTGCTGGACCAGGTCCCCGGTCTCCAGTTTCAGATCCGGGCAGGAGCTGCTCACCAGCTCGGCCTGGAGACGGAAGACCTTGCCTTCGAAGGAGACGGGAAGGAGGATCTCCTGGTCCACCCGGAAGTTCGGCGACGTGTCGAAAGGGATCTCCCCGAAATCCGCCACCTGCACCCCCAGCCGGGCCGCGGACCGGGCCACGGTCAGGGTCACGGGGATGACCGGCGCAGGGCGGATGTTCACGTCCATGGGCAGGCCCGCCGGGCTGGTCACCTGGATGGTCAGTTCGCCCTGGTACTGGCCAGGCCGCAGGAGATCCAGCCCCTCCACCCGCAGGCGTGCCTCCTGGCTGCCCTGTTCCGGCACATCCGCCACAGAGAAGTCCAGGGTCACTTCAGGCGCCTCTTCCCCGGTGTCTGCCCGGCGCAGGACCAGGCTGGCCGTGAGGGCGCCGATCTCCTCGGTGGTGCCGGCCACCACCGAGACGGGCCACCCCTCCGGAGGCATCTTGTTCAGGTCCAGGCTGGCTGGCAGACCCCGCAGGTAGACCGCCGGCTCCATCTCCCAGGTGGTCTGGGCCCAGTCCCCGAAGCGAATGCCCTCGGTGTTGGCCGTCACCACGAAGCGGGCCCGGTAGGAGCGGCCATCCCCGGGCACGAAGCCCTGGTCGCTGCAGAGGCGATCCACGCAGCTCATCTCCGCCTGGTAGACGGGCTGTCCCCGCCCTCGCTCGTCGTCCGTCTCGTCGGTGACGAAGACCGTGGCCGCCAGGTTCTGCACCGGCAGCCCTGGCCCGAAGCCGGCCTCCAGCCGGATGCTGCCGTCGGCCTGGAGCTCGCTTCCCCCTTCCTTCCCAGGAGCGAAAACCTGGAGCCGAGGCAGGTCCGCCCGTCCCTGCAGGCGGAAGGTGCGGCGCAGCTGCAGGGGCTGGGCATCCTCCCCCAGCTGGATGACCACCTCTGGGCTCTCGGTGGTCAGGGGCAGGCCCCAGATAGGGCTCTGGGTCAAGGGCTCTTCCCCGAAGAGCTGGAAGGGGGTGGCGCCGCTGAGGAAGACCCCTTCCCGGCCTGCGGGCCCCACCCCTTGAGCCAGGAGCAGGGGAGGCTTCCCCGAGGGGTGGTAGCGGACCGAGGCGGGGCTGTTCTGGGCGCTGGGCGGGGGGAAGAGGAGCATGGGGAAGCTGTCGGCCTGGATCACCGCGAAGGCGCCGAAGTCGCTGGTCTCCGCCACCCAGCGGCCCGGGGGCAGGGGCGCGGCCTCCACCACGCTCACCTCGATGTTCTCGTCGCTGAGCATGCTCCGGGTGAGGACCGGCGCGTCGTCCCGGCGCACTGCGGCCAGTCCGCCCCGAGTGCTGACGAAGGTGACGCTGCGGGCGCTGTGGGCCTCCCGGATGTTGAACTGGATGTCCCCGTTGGCGTTGCGCTCAGTGACCATGGAGCGATCCGGCTTCATCTCCGCGAAGATCTCGCTGAAGACCTGGAGCAGGGCCTGGGCCGTGGTGGCCTCCCGAACCCCTTCCAGGGCGAACTGGCTGCGCAGGAACTTGCCAGCGCAGCCGGACGTGGGGTTGCAGAGGACCACCGGGAAGACCAGCACCCCGGCTTCCCGCAGCCGAGCCACCTGTTCCGCCACCCGGGGCCCCTGCCTGCCTGCCCCCTGGGGCTGGGTGGGCTCGCCGTCGGTGAGGAGCACGATGTACTGGCTGCGCCCGGGTTCCCGGGCCGTTTCCAGCAGGCGCACCGCCTCCTGGAGGCCCAGGTCGATGCGGGTGTATCCTCGAGGAAAATAGTTGGTGGGCGGCTGCAGGGAGGCGGCCAGGCGGCTGCGGTTCTCCGGCGTCCCGGCCTGCTGGAGCACGCCCAGATTGCCCACGCCTTCGGCCTGGCTATCGAAGCGGACCACCGCCACCCGGTCCGCGGCGTCGGCCAGCTGGATCAGGAGCCGGGCCGCGCTGTAGCGCAGCTCGTTGGGGTCGCTGGGGTCGTTGGGGCTGGGCCAGGAACAGGGCGGGGTGAAGGGCAACCCCTGCTCCGGCCAGGGCCAACAGGTGGCCATGCTGCCGGAATCGTCCAGGAGCACCACCACGTCGATGGGCTCCGTGGTCGGGCCGGTAGGGGGCGCGATCTGGGGAGCCGCCCGGGGGATCTCCGCCGCCAGGAGCGGAGCCGGGCCGGTCCACAGCGGGCCGAGCAGAAGCAGCAGGCTCGTGAGCAGCCCAGGGATGGAGAGAGCGAAACGCTTCATGCGGAGCATTTCCTTGAGCGTGAAGGCTTCCGGGGGATCGGCTTCAGGGGACAGGGAGGGAAGCCGTTCATCGGACAGTTTCTTAAGCGAAATTGCAGAGAAATTCTATCACATCGGGTGCGGGACTCAAACTGCCTGCCCGCGGCAAGAAACGCTGTCAACAGGCCCGGCGGATTCCCCATCCATTTCCAGGGGCTTGGGACGCCAACCCCGGCAGGATCCTTTCCCGGGCGGAAGGCCTGTGGACAAGGAAAAGCCCGGGCCCTGGTTTCCCCTGAAACGCTGGTGCGCGGTCAGGAGTTCCATGGCCCGGGCGGGCGCCCGAGGCGGGTGAACAGATTCGGTTACTGGTTCAGGATCTCGTCGAAAAGCCGGGCGAAGGTCTCGTAGGGCTGGGCGCCGGGGATGATCCGGCCGTTCAGGTCGAAGGAGGGGCGCAGGCGGATACCCAGAGCTCGCCGCTCCTGGTCTATGCGCTGGACCTTCTCCGCGAACTGGCCGGAGGTCAGACAGGCCTGGAAGGCATCGGTGTCCAGATCCAGCTCCTGGGCGATCTCGGCCAGGGTGCCTTCCGTGTTCTGCCAGAGGTTGGACTGGCGCTCGAAGAGGGCGTTGTGCATCTCCCAGAACTTGATGGGCGCCTGGGCTCCGGCGCACTCCGCGCCCTGATGGGCCAGCGGCGAGGGCCGGTGGTCCAGCACATGGGAGAAGGCCAGCTGCACCTTGCCCTGGGTCACGTAGTTGGCCACGATCTGGGGTTCAACTCGCATCACGTGCGAGCGACAGGCGCTTCAGAGAAAGTCCGAGTAGTCCACCAGGCGGATGGGGGCCTCTGGATTGCCCAGCACGTAGAGATCGCCGTCCAGCCAGGCGTTGCGGCTCCAGTCCGGAGTTTCCTGGACGGCTGGCGCCTCGGTGGGTGCGGCCTCTGGCTCGGAGGTGGGCCGCGCTGTGGGGGCAGCGGCCACCTGTTCCGGTGTGGATGTGGGCTCCGTCTCCGCGGTCGGCGCGTCCACCACAGGGGCAGGAGAGGCCTTCGCCTCTACCCCGGGCTGAGGATCGGCGCTCTCCGGGGCCTGGGATCGCCCTCCACAGGCCACCAGAACCCCGATCAGCCCGAGAAACAGGGCGGCGCGAAACAGAAATCGCATGGCATCTCCTCCTTCGTTGCAGCACTTTGTTGCAGTCACACACGTGGTGGCGCATCCAGATCCGTCAGGTCAGTTGGCCGCCTCGGCCTGCTCCAGGAGCTGGGTCAGGGCCTGGCTGAACTGATCCGCGGGCAGCGCGCCGGGGATCAGCCGGCCGTCCCCGTTGGGGAACAGAACGACGAAAGTGGGGGTGCCCCGGACGAAGGGAGCGCCATCGGCCTGGTCGCTGCGCACTCGATCCATCATCGCCGGGTCCTCCAGGCAGGCGTTGAAGGCGTCCATGTCCAGGCCCAGATCCTGGGCCAGAGCCTTCAAGCCTTCCTCCGGTTGGTCGTTGACCCAGCGGTCCGTGGACGTGAAGAGCTTGTCGTGCATCTCCCAGAACTGACCTTGCTCCGCTGCACACTCCGCGGCCACCCCGGCGATGGCGGCCCGAGGGTGGATGTTGTCCAGGGGGAAGTGCTTGAAGACCCAGCGCACCGTGCCCGGCTCCAC
>CAYQEB010000021.1:0-19340 GCA_964416395.1 uncultured Caldilineaceae bacterium
TGACGGGATGCATGTGACGGGGCAGTCATTTGCCCGGGCGGGGCCCGGTGGCCGCCCCTTTGCCCATGGGGGCTACTTCTATGAACAGCGACCGGCCCAAAATTTCTGCAACGATCTTTCTGCGCTTCCAAGGCCGGACCAATTCACCAATCAACAGGTCTTTCACAGGCCGGAGGGGTGCAAGGTTGCTAACACACATCTAACATGCAACATACGGAGCACAGACAATACCTGGCTATCCTTCACAGTGAAGGGCACTGCGGCGAAGAACGCCTATCACTCCCGGGAGACAGGGCAGGAACCGTCCGCATGCGCCTCAAAGTAGATTCGCCGCGAGGTGAATTCCAAGGCGAATCCAATGACCCTGTTCGAAATTCCCCCGATCCCGATCTGAATCTGAATCTCAAACCTGCAAGGAACTTGAACCATGCGCAAAACCCTGTTTTTCACCCTGATCGGCCTCATCGGTCTGTTGCTCGGCCTGGGAATCGGTGGATTCCTGACCTACAACCGCACCGTGGCAGAGCTGGGAAGCATCCCCGCCTCTCCCATCGTGGTGGGCACGGTCTACGACCGGGAAAACCACAGCATCGTCTACGCCGTCTCCAACCCGGGACCGGTGCCCCTGCAGCTAGTGGACCACACCCTGGTCTTCACCCCCGGAGAGGAGAGCGAGGAGCCAGCCTATGTCCTCACCAACGTGCCCTTGAACCTGGTCCTGCCACCCTTCACGGTAACCAGCGTGGCCCTGGACTTGAAGGCCGACACGGCCCAGCTCCAGGTGGGGGACGCGGTGGCCACCACCCTGGCCTACACCCATCCCCTCTCCACGGATCTCTACAGCGTCTACCACACCCAGGTGATCAGCCTGGAGCAGCTCCAGGGCAGCGAAGGGGCCAGCGAAGGGGCTGGGAAGCAGACCACCCCACCGGCTACACTCGAGGCGACGCCTGAAGTTACGCCTGAAGCCACCATGACGAAGGAGGGTCAATGATGCGTCGGAATGGATGGCTCTGGATCCTGCTCACCCTCTTCCTGGCCGGGGTGATCCTGGCCTGGCTGGGCCTGCTCTGGGGTGCGTACCTGCTGCCCCACGAGGTGGCTTTCGTCCTGGGCTTCTTCGGTTTCCTGGTGTTGGGCTTCAGCCTACTCCGGGACTACGCCTGGGTGGCGGGGATGCTGGAGGACGTGCTCCGCACCCGCACGTCGGAGGCGGAGGCCTCCCAGCGCATCCGCCAGGCCATGTCCGGGGCGCCTCGGCCGGAGCTGACCTTCATGCTGCTCCTGCGCACCCTGCTCCAGGGAGTGGCCCCCATCCGCTATGCCTTCTACGGCTTCGTGGTGCTCCTGCTCCTGGTGGCCGTGGCCCTGCAGATCACCCCTGGAGCCCAGGCCCTGGCCCTGGTCATGACCGGCCTCTTCCTGGGCGGCATGGTCGCCGTCTTCTTCGTCTGGGTGCTGGACATGAGCGTAACCTATCTCCTGGGTGAATACGCCCAGCAGCTGGCCCAGTCCCAGCCGACCGAGCCTACAGGGGCGGAGCTCCCTGAAGCCAGCGGCTGATCCGGAAACGAGGCGGGGATGGGGCGACCTGTCCCCGCCTCCCCGCGAGCGCCCCATCCCATGATAGCCCAAGAGGTCGCCCACTTCAATCCAGGGGAGAGAAACTGGATGTCTCCCTGCCTTCCGGCGAAGAGGACGCCCAGGGTCGCCACGAAATAGGAGTCCACTAATCCGATCCACAAGCATGGAGAGAGGAGATGAGCACAGAATTCGAGCGCAAACACCACAACGCCCTGAACACCTTCGTCCGGGAGAAGTGGGACGTCATCCCCGAGGAGATGGAGGTGAAGCTGAAGAGCCTGAAGGCCTGGGGCTTCGATCTGATCAGCGGCCTGCGGGACGGAAAGGCGGCGGTCTTCGTCGCACCCCGGGAGAAAGGCCGGTCCGCTGGGGATGTCTACGAGGAGGAAGGGGAGACCTTCGAAGTGCAGGAGGTGATCAAACGGCTGCCCCGGAACGAGCGGCTGACCATCCAGGTCACCCTGCAGGAGCGGCGTGGCGTGGTCCAGGCCTTCCACCACGGCCCGGACGGGGAGCCCACCCTCCTTTTCACTCTGCCAGCCGGGGAACTGCTCCTGGCCTACTTCAAAAAGCACCGCCTGCACCACCTGATCCAGGCCTTCCACTCCAGCGGGCTGACCACTGAGTTCATCCTGAAGCGGGGCGAGGAAGGCCTGGCCCGGGACTTCGACCAGTTGCCGCCCAAGATGCGCCGTCTGCTCCGGGAGGCCTGGGCCACCATCCGCAAGGAGGTGGATTCGGGCCGTTTCACCCTGGTCTACTTCGGCGAGGACAAGGACCACAAGCCCCGCTTCGTCCTCTCCTGGCTGCTGCCCACCATCCAGCTCTTCCACGTGGACGTGGCGGAGAAGGCGGACAAACTCCTGGGCGCCGTGGCGGCGTGAGGGTCGTGGAGTGCTGTTCCCGCGTTGACAGCCCCGCGCCTCTATGTCTATAATCAAGCACGCTCCGGAAGGACCTGGCGGCCCCCGGGGGAGCCAGGGGAGCCCTAGCGGAGACCCAATGGCGACCCCATGGGGATCCCCAGGACCAACGGAGCCGAAGCAACCGAGAGGAAGGACGCCGCGACGCGCCGCCCGGCGCCGGTCAACGGCAGGGGCGGCCTACAGGACAGGAGGCGAAGCAGACATGGTGCGCATAGTGAAATGCGTGAAACTGGGGCGAGAGCTCCCGGGGCTGGAGAAGCCGCCCTTCAAATCGGAGCTGGGACAGCGCATCTACGAGCATGTCTCCCAGCAGGCCTGGGAGCTCTGGATGCAGCACTCGGTGCTCCTGATCAACCACTACGGCCTGAGCCTGGCCGATCCTCGGGCCCAGGAGTTCATGCTGGCCCAGATGGAGGAGTTCTTCTTCGGGGAGGGGGCCCAGATGCCCGAAGGCTGGACCCCGGAAGGCAGCGGCGGCATGGCCACCAAGGGCGCCGCCCCGCGGAAGTGACCCCATAGCCCAGAGAAGGAGGCCACCCCCAGGCCTCCTTTCCTGACGGCCTGCCCTCGCCCCCCCACCCACACCGCCCACAAACACTGCCCACAGGAAAAAGCTATGCGAAAAACCCTCCGAATCCTGCTCCTCGGCCTGCCCATCCTGCTTCTCTTGGCGCTCGGAGCAGTCTGGCTCTACCTGCGCACCAGCCTGCCTCAGACCCAGGGCACGGTCCAGGTCCCCGGGCTGGACGGGCCAGTGGAGATCCTGCGGGACCGGGACGGGGTGCCCCACATCTTCGCCAGCACGGACCGGGACGCCTTCTTCGCCCTGGGCTACGTCCATGCCCAGGACCGGCTCTGGCAGATGGAGATCCAGCGGCGCACGGGCCACGGACGGCTGAGCGAGATCCTGGGGGAGAGCACCCTGGAGACGGACAAGTTCCTGCGCACCATGGGCTTCGGCCGAGCGGCTCGGGCCATGTGGGAGGCCCTCTCCCCGGGCAGCCAGGCCGCGCTCCAGGCCTACGCGGACGGGGTGAACGCCTGGCTGGGGGAGGGGCACACCCTGCCCGTGGAGTTCCTGATCCTGGGTGTGGAGCCGGAGGAGTGGACCGTCTACGACTCCCTGGTCTGGGTCAAGATGATGGCCTGGGATCTGGGCGGCAACTGGGGCAAGGAGCTGGTGCGAGCCAAGCTGATCCAGGCCCTGGGACCGGAACGCACGGCCCAGATCCTCGCGAGCTATCCGAAAGACGGCATCAACATCCTGGAAGAGCCGCCCATCACCGCCGGGGCCATCGACGATCTGTTGGCGCTGGACAGCCGGCTGCAGCTGGATCTGGGGCTGGGCGGCCTGGACGTGGGCAGCAACAACTGGGTGGTGGCCGGCAGCCGCACGGAATCCGGCCTGCCCCTGCTGGCCAACGATCCCCACCTGGGGGCCCGCATCCCCTCCATCTGGTACCTGGCGGAGCTCCACGGCCAGGATCTGAACGTGGTGGGGGCCACCTTCCCCGGCCTGCCCAGCGTGGTCATCGGCCACAACGGCCGCATCGCCTGGGGCGTCACCAACCTGAACCCGGATGTCCAGGACCTCTACATTGAGCGGATCAACCCGGAGAACCCCAACCAGTACCTGGCCGACGGCCAGTGGGTGGACATGGAGATCGTGGAGGAGGTCATCCGGGTGAAGGGCCAGGAGGAGCCTATCCGCTGGGCGGCCCGGAGCACCCGGCACGGCCCGCTGATCAGCGACGTGAGCACCCGCCCCACCACGCCGGTGGCCATGCGTTGGACAGCCCTGGACCCGGACGACACCACCATGGACGCCTTCCTGGGCATCAACTACGCGAGCAACTGGGAGGAGTTCCGGGAGGCCCTGCGCTTCTACGTGGCCCCCAGCCAGAACTTCGTCTACGCGGACGTGGAGGGGAACATCGGCTACTTCGGGCCTGGACGGGTTCCCATCCGGGCCAAAGGGGACGGCAAGCTGCCCGCACCCGGCTGGGAGAGCGAGTACGAATGGGTGGGCTTCATCCCCTTCGAGGAGCTGCCCCAGCAGCTCAACCCGGCCTCGGGCTACATCGTCACGGCCAACAACCGGGTGGTGGATGACAGCTACCCCCACTACCTGACCGACGACTGGGCGCCCCCCTATCGGGCCGAGCGCATCGCAGAGCTCATCCGGGAGCTGAGCGCAGGGGAGGAGCGCATCGACCTGGCGGACATGCAGGCCATTCAGGGGGACCAGGTGAGCACCCAGGTGCGGGATCTCCTGCCCGCCCTGCTCCAGGTGGCGCCCCAGGACGAGCGCCAAGCCCAGGCCCTGGACTACCTGCGGGGGTGGAACGGCTTCATGGACCGAGAGAGCCCGGCCCCGGCCATCTACGAGGCGTGGTACATCCAGCTGGGCATGGCCATGTTCCAGGACGATCTGCGAGGCAACCTCTACGAGCGCATGGCCAAGCGCGCCTACCCCCTCTTCCTGCACCAGATCATGGCCCAGCCGGACGTCTACTGGACCTGGTGCGACGATGTCCTGAGCTTCCCCCAGGAGAGCTGTGCCGACACAGCCCGCAAGGCCCTGGACGCCGCCCTGGACGAGCTGAGCCAGGAGATGGGCCCGGACATGAGCAAGTGGAAGTGGGGCAAGATCCACCGCACCATCTATCCCCACACCCCCTTCGACAAGGTGGACGCTCTGCGCTGGCTCTTCAATCGCTCCATCGAGAACGGAGGCGACACTTACACCGTCAACGTGGCCCCGGTGCGGGTGGAGCGCCGCTACCTGCAGCTGCACGTGCCCAGCTACCGCCAGATCGTGGACCTGGGAGACCTGAGCCGCAGCGTCTTCATGCACACCACGGGCCAGTCGGGCAATCTGCTGAGCAGGCACTACGACGACCTGATCCAGCGTCACCGGGACGTGGAATACCTGCCCATGCACTTTGGACGGGAAGGGCTCACCGGTGATAGACTGGTGTTGGAGCCATCGCCCTAGTCGGAACCCAGCCTAGCTGGAATCCAGGAGGACTACCGTGACCTTCACATTTGTGACCCAGCCCCTGGCCCCGGGCCTGTACGAGGCCGAGGGGATCTACCTGACCACCCCCTTCGAGGGCCGACACCCCATCACCCAGCTGTGGGGGGAGAACCCCGAGTTCTACAAGCAGTTCAAGCCCGGGGGCGTCCCGCTGAAGGGGCACAACGGCATCGACTTCGGCATGCCCAACGGCACCAAGATCCTGGCCACGGATGCCGGCCAGGTCATCGAGATCGGCACAGGCAACACCGGCTTCGGCCGCTACGTGAAGCTGCGCCACTGGTGGGGCGAATCCCTCTACGCCCACATGCAGAGGGTCAGCGTGGAGTCGGGCCAGTGGGTGGCGCGGGGCCAGATGCTGGGCCTCTCCAACAACACGGGCACCAGCACCGGGCCGCACCTGCACTTCGGCATCCGCACCAACCCGTACAACCGCTCGGACGGCTGGGGAGGGTACACAGACCCCATGCCCTTCATGGATCCAGTGGACATCATCCTGCCGCCCTACGCCCGGGAGATCCGCGTGGCCGGCCGGTGAGGCTTTCCCCAGGTGACGCCCCTCCGTGAGCGCTCCCATCGACGGAGTGAGCCGATGGGCTGGCCAACAAACAGCATCGTCCCTCAGACCTGCCAGCGAAACGCCTGGCAGGTTTTTTCAGGGCCTTTTTTCGAGCGTTGCACGGTTGAGGGGCATTGGGGGAAGGTCTCGAGAGATATACTCACCCATAGTGGAGAATAATTTATTTTGTAGTACTAGTCATAGGCCCTGGGGATATGGGGAGAACCTTGCGGGAATAGTCCTGGCCACCCTAGATATGGGCTTCCGGACCTCTTCTGGGGGCTATTTCGTGGGCGTTTTGGCTTAGGACCTGGGTACCAGTTTCCACAAATTGGGGTATAGAAATTGGAATTCCATGAGAACTGCGAGAGGGGAAAACCCGACCCCACAAGATGCTGTGTAGACCGTTTGTTCTACCTCAACTGGCGGGAAAAGTGACGATCTTGTCCTAATTGGCTTTGCCCAACTTCTCAAAAGGTTGTTTATCCACTTCTCCGCCCGCTTATCCCCAGGGCTATCCCCGGCAACCTAGGTTATCCCCACCCGGGGATAACCTAGGGATAATTTCTCATAGCACTCGGGTACTACGTTGAAACGCTGAGAAAATGGCCTAGATAGAACCGCCTACGCCAGATCCGTCGCCGTGGAGCTTACGGCGTCGTCCGGCGAGGCCTGGATCGGCCGAAAAAGGAGCAGCGCTTTTTCGTTGACAGTCGCTGCAACAGGCAGTACAATGCCTTGGGGTAAGCGCTAGGAATATGCGAAAAACGCCCCACCGAACTCATTTTGCCCTGTTTTTGCCCGAATGGGAGGCCAGTTGACCTATGCGCGTGGTGACCTACAACATTCACGGATGGCGAGGCCGAGACGGCCGCCCCAATCTCCCGCTGCTGGCCCAGGTGCTGGCCGATCTGGAGCCGGATGTGGTGGGACTGAACGAGGTCTTCCATCCGGACGGCCGCCCAGATGGGCCCCCTTCCCTGGAGGCGCTGGCCCAGGCCCTGGGGATGCACTTCGTCTTTGGGCCCTGCCTGCGCTGGCCCGCCACCCAGGATCTGCCCGCTCGCAGCTACGGCAACGCCCTGCTCAGCCGTTGGCCCATCCTGGCCAGCGCCGCCCATCACCTGGCCCCGGCGCCGGACAAAGAGCAGCGGGGCCTGCTGGAGGCCCGCCTCCTCCTGCCGGGGGAGCGCCCCTTCACCGTCTACGTCACCCACCTGGACCACACGGACGAGGCCACCCGGATCGCCCAGTTTCGCTCCCTGCGGGCCTGGGCTGGCCGGGACCGCAACCGGCCTCACCTGCTCCTGGGGGACTTCAACGCCGTCAGCCCCTGGGACTTCCAGGACGATCCCCAGGCCCTGGCCCGGATCGCTCAGCACCCCAAGGTGGCCCATGTGGCGCCGCCAGACGGGCCCCAGCTCATCCCCCTGGTGGAGAAGGCCGGCTACGTGGACGCCTACCGGCTGGTGGGCTCCCCGGGCCAGGCCAGCGTCATGCTCCCCGCTGAGGAGGGCGATGCAGGCCGGGAGCTGGCCCTGCGCATTGACTACGTCTGGGTCAGCCAGCCCCTGGCCGGGCATGTGACCGGCGCCCGGATCCCACGCAAGCCCCCCGCGGCCGAGGCCTCGGATCACTGGCCGGTGCTGGTGGAGCTGGATTGGTAGCTGGGAGAAACGGAGATCCGACCATGGGCGAAGAAATCGATCTCTTCGAGCAGGCCCGGCAGGAGCGGATGGAACAGGAAGCTCCCCTGGCGGCCCGCATGCGCCCCCGCACCCTGGACGAGTTCGTGGGCCAGGAGGCCATCGTGGGGCCAGGGCGTCTCCTGCGCCGGGCCATCCAGGCGGACCAGCTGAGCAGCCTCATCTTCTACGGGCCACCAGGCACGGGCAAGACCACCCTGGCCCGGGTCATCGCCAACAGCACCCAGGCCCACTTCATCGCCCTGAACGCGGTCCTGGCCGGGGTGAAGGACATCCGGGCCGCCATCGAGACGGCCAAGGAGCGCATGGCCTTCCACGGCCAGCGCACCATCCTCTTCGTGGACGAGGTGCACCGCTTCAACAAGGCCCAGCAGGACGCCCTGCTCCCCTGGGTGGAGAACGGCACGGTCATCTTCATCGGCGCCACCACGGAGAACCCCTACTTCGAGGTGAACAAGGCCCTGGTCAGCCGCAGTCGCATCTTCCAGCTCAAGCCCCTGACGGCGGAGCATCTGCGCACCATCGCCCAGCACGCCCTCGCGGACCCGGAGCGGGGCTACGGCAAGCTCAACGTGGCCATCGATCCCCAGGCCCTGGATCACCTGGTGGACGTGGCCAACGGCGACGCCCGGGCCCTGCTCAACGCCCTGGAGCTGGCTGTGGAGACCACGCCGCCGACGCCAGGCCCGGAGGGCCAGCCCCGCATCCACATCACCCTGCCCATCGCGGAGGAGTCCATCCAGCGCCGGGCCGTCCTCTACGACAAGGAGGGGGACGCCCACTTCGACACCATCAGCGCCTTCATCAAGAGCCTGCGGGGAAGCGATCCGGACGCCGCCCTCTACTGGCTGGCCAAGATGATCTACGCCGGGGAAGATCCCCGCTTCATCTTCCGGCGCATGCTCATCTTCGCCAGCGAGGACGTGGGCCTGGCGGACCCCAACGCGGTGCAGGTGGTGGTGGCCTGCGCCCAATCCTTCGACCGGGTGGGCCTGCCCGAGGGCAACTTTCCCCTGGCCCAGGCCACCCTCTACCTGGCCACCGCCCCCAAATCCAACAGCGTCATGGCCTTCTTCGACGCCCTGGCCACGGTGAAGGACGAGCCCGAGGGCGAGGTCCCCAACCATCTGCGGGACGCCAGCCGGGACCGGGAGGGCTTCGGCCACGGGGAGGGCTACCTCTACCCCCACGCCTACCGGGAGCACTGGGTGGCTCAGCAGTACCTGCCCGATGCCCTCCAGGGCAAGATCTTCTACCAGCCCTCGGACCAGGGCCGCGAGGCCCGCATCCAGGAGCAGGTGGCTCGACGACGGGAGGCCCAGCTGGCGGCCATGTTGGAGGCCAGCCAGCCCCCCGGGGAGGTGCTGACCGCCTCGCCGCCGGATCGGGCCCGGGATCGCTGGCTCCAGCGCACCATCTCGGGGACCGGAGAGCAGCTGGCCGTCCTGCGGGATCGCCTGGTGGCCCAGGCCCAGCTGCCCCGCCACGGGGTGGCCCTGGACATCCACGCGGACAGCGGGCTGCTGGTCTGGGAGCTGGTGCGCCGCCTGCCAGAAGGGGGTGTCTACGCCCTGGCTCGGACCCTCCAGGCCCGGGAGGCCTTGGCGGAACAGGCGGCCGCCCTGCCGGCCCTCCAGCGCCCGGTGATCCTCCAGGGAGGGATCCAGGAGCTGCCGGCCCTGTTGGCCCAGGTGACGGATGGGCCGGCTCTGCGCTTCGATGGAGTGCTGGGACGCAACGCCCTCACCGCCTCCCCGGACAAGGCCGAGGACCTGGCCCTGCTGATCTCCCTGCTGGCTCCTGGCGGTCGGCTCTCCCTGGCCGAGCTCATCCCCCGCCATGCCCAGCGCCTCTATCGCCTGGTGGACCTGGCCCGCCTGCCCGGCGATCTGGCGGAGCGGCTCCAGGCTGCGGAGGAGGCCATCTACGCCCAGGCGGCGGATCCTCGGCTGGACTGGGACGAGGATCACCTGCACCAGGCCCTGGCTCGGCTCCAGGAGGAAGGGCTGTTGAGCGGCTTTCAGGTGGAGGTGGAGGAGAGCAGCCGCACCCTGCGCATCACGCCGGAGCTGCTGGAGCGTTGGTTCACCCTCCAGGAGGAGCCGCGCTGGAGCTACGCCCGTCACCTGGCGGAGCGGCTCTCGCCAGAGGAGATCCAGTCCGTGCGGGCGCTCTTCTTCGCTCAGTTGTCCAATCGGGATGTGATGTGGGGAAGCCGGACGGCCTTCCTGCTGGCCACCCGGGCATGAGGAAACGGCGGAGCTCAGGCGGTGCCGTGGAGGGGGAGCTCGAAGGTGAAAGTGGTGCCTTCGGGGCTGCTGTCCACCCAGATGCGGCCCCCGTGGGCCTCGATGATGCGGCGCACGTTGGCCAGGCCCAGGCCTGTGCCGCTCACCTGGGCGGCCGAGCCCTTCACCCGGTAGTAGCGCTCCCAGATGTGGTCCAGATCCTCCGCGGGGATGCCCATGCCCGTGTCGGTGATGGCGCTGACCACCCGGGTCCCTTTGCGGTAGACGTCCACGTGGATCACCCCGCCGTTGGGGCTGTACTTGATGGCGTTGCTGATCAGGTTGTCGAAGACCTGCCCCAGGCGCCGCTCGTCCCCCAGCACCAGGTTGCGCTCGTTCTCCACGTCCAGCACCATGTCGATGCCCGCCTTCTGGGCGGCCATGAGCGCGCTGCGCACCGCCCGGTAGGCCACATCCTCCAGGCAGACCGGCTCTTCCGTCAGGGGCTGCAGGTCCAGCTGCTTGGCGTCCAGCATGTCGCTGATGAGGTTGGCCAGGGTGTCCGTGCGCTCCTGGATGATCTCCAGGGCCTCCTTCTGCTCGTTCGTCAAGGGGCCCAGCATCTCCTCCAGCATGAGCTCCGCGTAGCCCCGGATGAAGGTGAGGGGCGCCCGGAGGTCGTGGGTGATGCTCTGGATGAACTCTTCCCGCAGGCGGTCCATCTCCTGGAGAGTCTCGTAGGTGGCCATGAGCTCCTTGGCCTGGCTGCGGGCCTGGTTCAGAAGCTGGACCTTCTGGATGGCCGCGCCGGCCAGGTCCGCCAAAGCGCCCAGGAGCTGGCGGGTGTTGTCGTCTTTGGGGACGCGGCTCATGGAGATGACGCCGATGACGTCCTCCTGGCTGCGCAGGGGGACGTTGAGGAGCTCCTTCAGGTCCATGCCCGGGAAGGGATCGGCCACAATGGCCCGGACCTCCTCGTTGGTCTTCAGCTCCACCCATTTCCCCTGGAGGATGGACTGCTGGAAGGTGCCCTCGTGGGCGTAGAAAGGCCGGTTGTTGAAGCTCTTCACGTCCTCTTCCGAGAAGCGGTGGGCCACGGCCATGTAGAGGCTGTCGTCTGGCCCCTGGCGCAGGATGATCGCCCCCCTCACATTCTCCTCTTTCCCCTCTTGGGTCAGCACATCGATCATCCGATCCAGGACGAACTGCAGGGTCTCCTGGAGGTCCATGCTGCGGTTCAGCTGCTCGCTCACCTCGGCCAACAGGGAGACCTCTCGCAGGCGGCGGCGGGTCTCCTGGAAGAGGTAGAGGTTGCGCATGGCGCTGGCCGTCTGGTTGCAGAGGAGCATGATGCTGCGCCGAGCCTGGGGGGAGAAGGCGTTGAGCCGATAGCTCTTCAGGGTGGCCACGCCGATGACCTGCTCCTGTTGGCCGTAGACGAAGGGAACGAGGAGGACAGAGCGCACCTCCTGGGCGTCCGGATAGCGGCCGGCCTTCCACTCCTTGCTGCGGGCCACATCCGCCAGGTAGACCGGTTCCCGCTCTTTCCGGATGAGCCGGAGCAGAGGGTAGCGGTCCACAGGGATGATCTGCTCCAGGGCCTCCTCCGCGTTGGTGTAGCCCTGGGTGGCCACGATGCGCCCCCGGGAGGGTGCGTCGGGCAGGAGGAGCATGACCGAGCCCGTGTCGTAGTCCACCACCTGGCGGGCCGTCCGCAGGAACGCGTCCGCGGCGGTGGCCACATCGGACATGCTCATGAGCCGGTAGGAAAAGTGCAGCAGGGTCTCCGCGAACTCCCGCTGTCGGCGCTCTCGTTCGATGAGCCGCATCTTGCTGATGACCAGAGCGGCCTGGTCCGCGGCCTGCTGAGCCACCGCCACCTCCTCTGGGGAGAAGCGGTGGTCTCCGTGGAAGGCGATGAGGGCCGCTCCGATCTTGCGTTCGCCGATGACCAGAGGCAGGCCCAGGCAGGCCTTGACGGGAAATTCCCGGGCCAGTTTCTGGTTCAAGTAGGGGGTGTTGGTCGCGTCGTCCACCACCACCGGGGCCCGGCTTTCCAGGGCATGCTTGGTGATGGTGTTTTCGCTGGGCTGGATCACCAGCTCTTCGTAGGTCTGCCGGGAGAGTCCGTAGGTGGCCCCCAGCTGAGGCCGCTGCTGCTCCTCGTCCCAGAGGGTGATGGTGCAGACGTCCGCCTTCAGGATGGCGGACAGGTTCCGGGCCAGTGTCTCCAGCAGGGAAGGCAGGTCGGTGCTGGTCAGCCCGGCGGCGGTGATCTGGTTCAAGATGGCCATCTGGCGAGAGCGTTCCTGCTCCCGGGCGAAGAGCTGCTGGTTCTCCAGCACGGTGGCGATCTGGCTGGCCAGCAGGCGCACCGTCTGGATCTCCTCTGGATCGAAGATGTGCCCCCGGCTTTTGTGCACCTCCAGCACGCCCAAGGGGGTTTTCTGGCTCAGGAGAGGAACGGCCATGATGGCTCCGATGTCGCATTCCTCCGCGGGCCAGTCGGGGTTGAAGAAGGGGGAGTTGGGGTAGTCGGCCACGGTGATGGGCTCGCCCCGGCTGAAGGCCGCCCCGGAGATCCCCTCGTCCGCCCCCTGGCGCTGACCCACCTGCACCACCGACTCGTCGGTGACGGCCTGGGCCACCAGGCACTCCTCCTGGGGATCGTAGATGTAGAGATAGACGGCCTGGGCGTTGGTCAGATCCTGGATCTGGCGGGTGAACTGGTCCAGCTGGGCCGTGTCCATCTCCGGGGTGGAGCTGTCCAGGGCGGTGGCGTTCAGCAGGGTGGCGATGGCCAGGCGGTCCTTGGTCTGGTTGTGCCTGGTCTGGTCCTGGAGGCCGGCGCTGAACCGGTTGGCCAGGATGTTGAGGAGGCGCAGATCGCTGCGGTCGAAGCGATGGGGCTTGCGGGATTCCAGGTTGAGCACCCCGTAGATCTCTCCGTTGACCAAGATGGGGACGCAGAGCTCGCTTTGGATATCGGGCAGATTCGAGATGAAATCCTCGTCCTGGCTCACGTCCCCGATGAGCTGGGGCTCGCCGGTGCGAGCGCAGCGGCCGAGGACGCCCTGAGAGAGGGGGATCCGGTCCAGGTTCCGGGCCTTCGGGTAGTGGGACTGGGCCAGGAGGACCAGGGCGTTCCCTTCGAGTTTGTAGATGCTGACCGGCTCGTTCCCGAAGACGGAGGCCACGATGTCCAGGATCTGGCGGGCCAGGGATTCTGGGCTGCCGTATTCCAGCGCGGAGAAGCAGGCGCCTTCCAGGGCTTCCAGCAGATCCTGGGTGTGGTCGTTCTGGCGCTGGCGTCGCATCTTCTCCAGGGCAAAGGAGGCGTAGTTGGTGAAAATGCAGAGGAGGGCCGCGTCCGTGTCGGTGTAGCGATGGGGCTGGCTGTGCTCCAGGACCAGGATGCCCAGGGTGTCGTCCTGGTCCTGGAGGGGAGCGGCCAGGATACTGCGGCTTGGCGCTGGCTCCCCATCCAGGTCACTGACGATCAGCGGGACGGACTGGCGGGCCAGGCGTTCCCAGAGCTTTTCCACCAGGGCTGGGGGCAAGGGGGGCGCGTCCTCCATGATCGGGTCGTCCACAGCCTGGCGGACCGGCGCTTCTGCCCCGGGCTGGTAGATAGCCGCCCGCTGGAACGTCACCAGCCCGGGCAACGAAGCCAGGATCAGGTCGAAGAGCTCGTCCCGGCCCTGGGCTTCCAGGAGCTGGTTGGAGAAGGCCGTCAAGGTTTGGAGCAGTTCTTTCTTCTGCACAGACGAGGCAGAGGACATGGCTTCTTCCTCGATCGCCGCACCCTCGGTTTTCGGTACGTACATGGCTGGTCCCCGATCTAGCGTTCCTGGTGGGTCGATGTTTGCTTTCGGGTGTTCAGCTTGGGCCCTGCATGCACACAAGGTTCGCCGAGAAATGGGAATTGGACGCAAGAGGGCGCTGGCGCAGCACCTGGGGGACGAAGAATAAGGTCGAATAAAGGCAGTCGAACGGCGTGTGACTACGAGCGATGCGTGGCAGAGGGGGCGGAAAGCCTTTGGCCAGGCCGCCCGAAGCGGCTGGGACGCAGCCCGCCATGGCCAAAAACTTTAGGCTATTATACAGGAGAAAGCAATGCTTTTGGAAGTCCAGGGGGCGCCGAGAAGATCGATCACCGCAGATCCGTCACCGTGAAGATCTGTCTCGGCGCCCCCTGGACTTCCTTTCACCGTCCATCAACGGCCTGCTGGCTGCCTGCGAGGTTGGGTCTGCTTGCGCTGATCGCTCTTCATGTGGCAGTGCTTGTACTTCTTCCCGCTGCCACACCAGCACGGATCATTGCGCTTGAGCTGCACCCCAGTCTTGCGCACCGTTTTGGGACGACCGCCGTTGCCGCCGTCCCGGTTGGTGCGGATGTTGCGGGCGATGGGGCGGGCCGTCACCGGCTGATCCGCCTGGCGCTGGATGCGCAGGCTGAGGATGGCCTTCACGATGTCGCCTCGGATGTCCCCCATGAGCTCCTGGTACATCTGGTACGCCTCGCGCTTGTAGGCCACCAGGGGATCCACCTGGGCGATGGCCTGGAGACCGATGCCCTCCCGCAGCCGGTCCAGGTCCGTCAGGTGACGCACCCAGCGCTGGTCCACGGCCTGGAGCATGATCAGCCGCTCGGCCCGGCGCATGGTCTCCTCGCCGTATTCTTTCTCTTTGGCCTCGTAGAGATCCAGGGCTAGCTGGATGGCCGCCTCCCGGATCTCGTCCCGGTTCAGGCCCTCCCACTGGCTGGGATCGAAGTCGCTGGGCAGGGGGAAGATGCCGCCCAGGGCCTGGACCAGATCCTCAAGCTGCCAGTCCTCCTGGAAATCCCCCGCGGTGAAGTGGTCCACCAGATCCGCCACTTCCTCCTCGATCATCTCCCGGATGGTGTTCTTCAGGGAGGGCTCGGTGAGGATGCGGCGGCGCTCCGCATAGATGGTCTCCCGCTGTTCGTTCACCACCTCGTCGTAGCGGAGCACGTGCTTGCGGATGTCGAAGTTGTGCCCCTCCACCTTGGTCTGGGCGTTCTCGATGGCCTTGCTGATCATGTTGGACTCGATGGGCTGGTCCTCCTCCACGCCCAGCCGGTCCATGAGCCCCTTGATCCGATCCCCGCCGAAGCGCCGGATCAGGTCATCCTCCAGGCTGAGGAAGAAGCGGCTGCTGCCCGGGTCCCCCAGGCGGCCGGAGCGCCCACGCAGCTGGTTGTCGATGCGCCGGGACTCGTGCCGCTCGGTGCCCACCACGTGGAGACCGCCCAGCTCCTTGACCCGTTCCCGGTCCTTCTCCACCTGCTGGAACTTCTCCTTCAGCACCCGGGCCCACTCGGTGTTGTAGACCTGGGTGGGATCCTCGCCTTTCTTCAGCATGTCCAGGGTGTGGTTCCAGGCCTGCTGGGGGATCTCGGTCAGATCCACCCCCTTCTTGCGCAGTTCGTCCCGGGCCAGCCCTTCCGGGTTGCCGCCCAGCAGGATGTCCACGCCGCGGCCGGCCATGTTGGTGGCGATGGTCACCGCGCCGGGACGGCCGGCCTGGGCGATGATGGTGGCCTCTCGCTCGTGGTTCTTGGCGTTCAGCACCTCGTGGGGGATGCCCCGACGCTTGAGCATCTTGCTGATGTGTTCGCTGGTCTCGATGGCCACCGTGCCCACCAACACCGGCTGGCCCCGTTTGTGGGCCTCCTCGATCTCGTCCAGCACGGCCTTGAACTTGCCGTTCTGGGTGGGGTAGACCACGTCCGGGTGGTCCACCCGGATCACCGGCTTGTAGGTGGGGATGACCACCACATCCAGGTTATAGATGCTCTGGAACTCTTCTTCCTCGGTCTTGGCCGTGCCGGTCATGCCGGCCAGCTTATTGTACATGCGGAAGAAGTTCTGGAAGGTGATGGTGGCCAGGGTCATGGACTCCTTCTGGACCTTCACCCCTTCCTTGGCCTCGATGGCCTGGTGCAGCCCCTCGCCGTAGCGGCGCCCTTCCATGAGCCGGCCGGTGAACTCGTCCACGATGATGACTTCGTTGTTGCGGACGATGTAGTCCTTGTCCCGATGGTAGAGGGCATGGGCCCGCAGGGCGTTGTCCAGGTAGGGGAGCAGCTCGAAGTTCTCCGGGGCGTAGAGGTTCTCCAGCCCCAGCATCCGCTCCAGCCGGGCGATGCCCTCCTCGGTCAAGGTGGCCACCCGCTCCTTCTCGTTGACCACGTAGTCGCCGCTGGCGTTCTCGTCGTCCTCGTCCTGGACTGGCCGCAGCTTGCGCACCACCTCCGCGAACTTGCGGTAGTAGTCGGAGCTGTCCCGGGCCTCGCCGGAGATGATCAGGGGGGTGCGGGCCTCGTCGATGAGGATGTTGTCCACCTCGTCCACGATGGCGTAGTGCAGCTCCCGCTGCACCATGCGCTCCTTCTCCCAGACCATGTTGTCCCGCAGATAGTCGAAGCCGAACTCGTTGTTGGTGCCGTAGAGGATGTCGGCCTGGTAGGCCTCCCGGCGGCTGATGGGACGCAGGGACTGGTAGCGGTCGTCCTGGGCCGGGTATTCGGGATCGTAGATGAAGCTGCCCTTGTCTGGGTTCCCCGCGCTGCTCTGGATCACCGCGGCCTTCAGGCCCAGCAGGTGATAGATGGGCCCCATGAGCTGCAAGCCCACCTTGGAGAGGTAGTCGTTGGGGGTCACCAGGTGGACGCCCCGGCCAGAGAGGGCGTTCAGGTAGAGGGGCAGGGTGGCCACCAGGGTCTTGCCTTCACCGGTCTTCATCTCCGCGATCATGCCCTGGTGCAGGACCATGCCGCCCAGGAGTTGTACGTCGTAGTGGCGCAGGCCGATGGTGCGCTTGCTGGCCTCGCGCACCGCCGCGAAGGCCTGGTGCAGGATCTGATCCAGGATCTCCTCTTCCGCGCGCAGCAGCTCCTTGCGCAGGCGTTCCACCTCGATGCGGGCGAACTTCTGGTCCTCGGTCCCGGCCACGGCCTCGTACTCCCGCTCCGCCTCCTCCAGCTGGCGGCGGAGATCGGCCGTTTCCCGCCGGATGCGCTCCTGGAACTCCTGGGTCATGGCCCGCAACTCGTCGTCGCTCTTTCTCTCGAAGTCTTTCTCCAGCTCATTGATGGCTTCCACCCGAGGGCGGAGCTTCTTGAGCAACTTCTCGTTGGGGTCCCCTGCAATTGCCGTGTAGATTTTCTTCAGCATAGTTTGTCTCGTTCCTCACTTTTCCGGAGGCGCTTTTCCCATGGCGCTGGACCGGCCTCCATCCCTCATCATACCATCCTCTCAGATGGATCGCATAACCCCTTCGGCTCCCATCTTCGTCTCATTTGTTGAAGGATCACTCGTTGAAGGATCACTCGTTGAAGAGATCCCCTACGCTGATCCCCTTGTGGATGCGCCAGATGACTTCCCCCAGCAGGGAGGCCACGGAGAGGACAGTGATCTTGTCGCAGCGCTTCTCTGGCGGCAGGTGCAAGGTGTCCGTCACCACCACCTCGGTGAACTCACTGTCCCGCAGCCGTTCCGGCGCCGGGTCCGAGAAGACGGCGTGGGTGACCGCGGCGTAGATGTGCCGGGCGCCGCGCTCCCGCAGGAGCTGAGCCGCCCGCACGATGGTGCCTCCGGTGTCGATCTCGTCGTCCACCAGGATGGCGTCCTTCCCCTCCACGTCGCCGATCAGGTTGGACATGTCCAGGATGGAGCCTTCCTGCAGGGAGCGGCGTTTCTCGATGAAGGCCAGAGGCAGGTGCAGATCCTGGGCGAAGTTCCGGCTGCGCCGCACCGCGCCGATGTCCGGCGCCACCACCACTGCATCCTGAAGCGCTTTCTTCTGGAAGTATTCTACCATGAGATGCCGGGCCGTCAATTCATCCGTCGGAATGGTGAAGAAGCCCTGGATCTGCCCGGCGTGGAGATCGATGGTGAGAAAACGGTCCGCTCCGGCGGTGTGGATCAGGTCCGCCACCAGCCGGGCGGTGATGGGCACCCGGGGCTGATCCTTTTTGTCCGTGCGGCCATAGCCGTAATAGGGCACCACCGCGGTGATGCGGCCGGCGCTGTCTCGGCGCACCGTCTCGATGAAGATGAGCAGCTGCATCAGGTTCTCGTTGGTGGGGTTGCCCGTGGGCTGGACGATGAAAACGTCCTTGCCCCGCACGCTCTGGTGCAGCCGACAGAAGGTGTTGCTGTTGGGAAAGTTGAAAACCTCCGCCTTTCCCGGCTCCTGGCCAAGATAATCACATATCTTTAACGTCAGGGGTTGGTTAGCAGTTCCGCTGAAGACGACGATGTCCCCGTACATTCCTCCCATGGCCCAGGCCGTCCTTTCCTGTGGATGCGGTTTCGCCTCTTCCGCAGCCAATTATGGCTGACTCCCCTGGAAATGTCTAACGATTCCCCCTTCCAGGAAGACTCAGGAAAGATCCGGGAAGACTCGGAGCCAGGCCCGGGCAGCTCATGGCATTTTCCCAGGATATGGCGGCTGGAGGTGTATGGGGCCTTACTTTCCGGGCCAGGGCGCGCCTTCCTGGGCATGCTCCCAATAGAAACCCGCTCCCAATGGAAACCCAATAGAAAAGGGAGAGCGGGTCGCCCCACTCTCCCTTTCCACCGGGCTGCGGAAGCATCCGCTCGGCCCGCTCAAGGACCAGGCGGGATTACTGCTTCACCTGGACCTTGATGTGCTTCGGTCGGACGGCCTCCGCCTTGGGCACGATCAGCTTGAGCACGCCGTTCTCGAAGGTGGCCTCAATGTGCTCGGCATCGATGGGCACATTGAAGCTGATCCGGCGCTCAAACGGGCCGTAGCGGCGCTCCTGCAGCAGGTACTGCACGTTCTCCATCTCCTTCACGGGCTGGACGAACTCGCCGCGGATGGTCAGCTCGTTGCCCTCGACGGTGATCTCCACATCCTCAGGGTTCACGCCAGGAACGCTGGCCAGGATCACGAACTCGTTCTCCGTGCTGTAGGCGTCCACCGGCAGCCAGACCATGGGCCGAGTGCTGCCACCCGCGCTGGCGTAGTCGTAGCCGAACTCACTCCAGAAGCGGTTCATCAGATCAGCCAGGCTGGCAAACTCACGGATCGGATTGTAGCGAGTCAACAGCGTCATTTTCGCCACCTCCTTTCCCTACCGAATGGTTCCTGAGCTCTCCGAACGATGAGCCGAAAAAACACTGGGCCGAAAAGAGACACAGTGCGGAAGATGCCGAACTCACGGGACGTTCGCACTGAGACGTTCGCACTGAGCCGATTTCCCAACTGCACTTCCTATTCTAGGCCAGCAGCGTTAGAGGA
>CAYQEB010000021.1:19440-34806 GCA_964416395.1 uncultured Caldilineaceae bacterium
CACTGAGCCGATTTCCCAACTGCACTTCCTATTCTAGGCCAGCAGCGTTAGAGGAAAATTAGCGGAAGGTCAAAGAATTGTTAGAATTTGCTCTCCCTGACAGACTCATCTGCCAAGCTCTTCTGACAGGATCATTGGATCATTTGGCCAGGCGGCCCTCACAGACCGGCTCATTCCAGCTCCCAGGGCCTTCCCGGATCTCGCCCCGGAGTCAGCCGCCGGAGCTCGTCCCCCAGCGGGGGCTCGCCCGACTCGTCCTGGCGGCCAGGCGTCGGGGACGCGGCCAATCCACCCGGCAGCTCCCCCTCAGCAGAGCGGACCACCAGCCTGGTCTGCACCGGCCGGGAGCCTGCAGCTCGCTGAGCCAGCTGCAGGGCCGTCTGTTCCAGCTTGGCGTCCATCACCCACCCCTGGAGGATGACCACCTCCAGCCGAGCGTCGATCTCGATGTGGGCCATGCCGCCTCCCAGCAGCGGATGGCGGGCCAGGGCGTCGCGGATGCGCCACGCCAGGGCCTTGTTGTGCGTCGTCGGGAGCACGCGCACCATGTTCGCACCTCCGCTTTTCCAGCACTGGGCTCCTTGCCACCTCGTTCACGTGCCTCCCATTCAGTGTACCAAGGGCGCATCAACAGAGCATTAGCGAACTGTTTGTGTCACATTAGCGCTTGCTTTCCCTGGCCTGATGGCCCGCCTGGCCACCACGATCCGGGAACCCCGAGGCCCAGCCCCAGGCTCTCCTCTTCTGACAACCGACAGCTTCTGTGCTACAATCTAGCCCGACAGAGCCGTTCCAGCGTTGTTCGCCCTTTCGGTTGAAGCCGCTCCATGAATCGCCGCCAACTGGTTTTTCTCGTCCTGGTAAACGCCCTGGTGAGCCTGGCCATTGCCCTGGCTGTGGTCTGGATCGCGGAGAGCCGCCGCCCGGATCCGGAAGAGCTGGCCGCCCTCTACACGCCGCCGCCTCCGGTGATCCTCCAGGCCACAGCCACCCTGCCGCCGACGAACCCGGTGGCCACCCCTCCGCCCACGGCCACCCCCATCCCCTCCCAGAGCCCGGACCCCGGCCAGTCCAGCGTCTACGAGGTCCAGCCCGGGGACAACCTGCTGGCCATCGCTCTGCGCTTCAACCTGACCCTGGACGAGCTCATGGAGGCCAACGGCCTGACGGACCCGGATTTCGTCTTCGTGGGCCAGCGGCTGGTGATCCCCGGCGGGGGCCAGGCCCAACCGGGCGGAAGCGGCCAGAGCGCTTCCCCAGGGCCGACGGCAGCCCCCCAGGTGCGCATCGCCCAGGTGGAGAACCCGGGCAGCCTGGACGGAGAGGCGGTTCTCCTGGTCAACGACGGGGACGCGGCGGTGAATCTGCAAGGCTGGACGCTCCTGCGGGAAGGCGGTCCCGCCTACACCTTCGGCGACCTGCCCCTCTTCCCTGGGGGCAGCGTGCGCCTGCACAGCACCGGCGGCGCGGACACCAGCGTGGATCTCTACTGGGGGCAGCCCCAGGCCCTGTGGACGCCCGGAACCACCCTCCGCCTGCTGGACGCCAGCGGCCAGGAGGTGGCCCGCTACGTGGTTCCCTAGGGGCCCTGGGACCCGAAAGAGCGCCCACCCATCATCGAGGACAGGACCATGCCGGACGACGAGAAGAGGAAAGAGCGAGGAAACAACGAAGGAAGCCGAGGCGCCAAGGAAGGGACGGGCCGCTCGCGTCGCTCCAAGCGCCGTTACTTCCGGCGCAAACGGCGCAAGAGCGAGGATCCCCAGGCCGAGAAGGACTCCGGGGGCGAGGGAGCGGCCAGCGCCCGGGTTCAGGAGGGCAGCGGAAACCGCAAGCGGCGCAAGCCGCGCCGATCCCAGCGGCGCAAATCCCGCCGCCGACGCTCCTCCCGCTCGGAGCTGGCCGGGCTGATGGGCGATCTGGCCGGCCTTCCTCTGGCGGAGGAGAACCCGGAGTACCAGGAGCCGGACGACGTCTATATTTACACCACCGTGTTGCGCCCGGCCTACCGCAACGTGGCCGTGGACTTCCGGCCGGAGCAGGCCCTGACCCGGCACGACAACCCGCTCCCGGAGGAGCCGCCCGTCCCGGAGCAGGCCAAGGGCGAAGAGCCCCTGGGGGAGGATCCCTCCGCCCAGGCGCCGGCCAGCGCCGCTCCGCCCGACACCAGCCCATCCAGCCCCGAACCATCCCCAGGGCCCGAACCATCCACAGGGAGTGATGAACTGTGACCGATAGCGTTCCACCCATCGTTTCCATCGAAAACCTGAAAGCCTACGAAGGCGAGCTGGTGACCGTCCAGGGCTGGCTCTACGCCAAGACGGGCAAGGGCCGGCTCCAGTTCCTCCAGGTCCGGGATGGCACTGGGCTTTGCCAGGCGGTGGTCTTCAAGAAGAACGTCAGCCCCGAGGATTTCCAGGCAGCCAAGGGGCTGACCCGGGAGAGCAGCCTTCGGGTCACCGGGGTGGTGAAGGCGGACCAGCGAGCGCCGGGCTTCCCTGGGGGCTACGAGATCGACGCGCGGGGCCTGGAGGTCATCCAGATCGCCGAGCCCTACCCCATCGCCCCCAAAGAGCACGGCGTCGAGTTCCTGATGAAGCATCGGCATCTCTGGATCCGGGCCCCTCGCCAGTGGGCCATCCTGCGCATTCGGGCCAACATCGCCCGGGCCCTGCGCCACTGGCTGGACGAGCACGGCTTCGTCAACGTGGACACGCCCATCCTCACCCCCGCGGCCGCCGAAGGGACCACCACCCTCTTCGAGATCGACTACCACGGGGAGCCGGCCTACCTGGCCCAGACCGGCCAGCTCTACAACGAGGCGGCCATCTTCGCCTTCGGTCGCGTCTACTGCTTCGGCCCCACCTTCCGGGCCGAGAAGAGCAAGACCCGTCGTCATCTCCAGGAGTTCTGGATGCTGGAGCCGGAGATCGCCTTCTGCGACCTGGAGCAGCTCATGGAAGTGCAGGAGCAGCTCATCAGCTACGTGATCCAGCGCATCCTGGTGGAGAACGCCATGGAGCTGGAGCTCCTGGAGCGGGACCTGACCCATCTGAAGCGAGTGCAGCCTCCCTTCCCTCGCATCCACTACGACGACGCGGTGGCCCTGATCAACCAGGCCGCAGAGGCCGGGGAAAAGGTCCCCGGTTACGACGAGACGGTGCCCCCCATCCAGTGGGGGGACGACTTCGGCAGCCCCCACGAGACCTATCTGGCCGCCCAGTTCGACCGGCCGGTCTTCGTGCATCACTACCCCAGCCAGGTGAAGGCCTTCTACATGGAGCCAGAGCCGGGCCGCCCTGAGGTCTGCCGCAGCGTGGACCTGCTGGCGCCGGAGGGTTACGGGGAGATCACCGGGGGCAGCGAGCGCATGAGCGACCCGGAGAAGCTGGTGGCGGCCATCCAGAAGCACGGCCTGCCCCTGGAGCCCTACCAGTGGTACCTGGACCTGCGCCGCTACGGCTCCGTGGTCCACAGCGGTTTCGGCCTGGGCCTGGAGCGGACGGTGGCCTGGATCTGCGGCCTGGACCATGTGCGGGAGACCATCGCCTTCCCCCGCATGCTCCACTACATGCGGCCCTAGCTGGCGAGGGGGGCGCCACTCGCTGAGTCTCTCGCTGCGTCTGCCGCCCTTTCCGGCCCTTTCGTCCATGTTCTACCTGCTCGTTCTGACCTTCTCCTTCGCCATCGCCCTGGTCCTCACCCCCCTGGCCGGGGCCCTGGGGCACAGTCTCGGCCTCCTGGACCGGCCCGGTGGCCGCCGTCGCCACCAGGGGGCCATCCCCCGCACCGGCGGCCTGGCCCTCTACGTGGCTTTCACGGCCACGGTGCTCCTCACCCTGCTCCTGCCGGGCCTCCTGCCCCCCTCCCTCCGGGCCTGGCTGCCCCCCCGCAACGATCCCAACGAGCTGCGACGCCTCACCGCGCTGCTCCTGGGGGGGACCTTCTGCGCGGTGGCCGGCTTTCTGGACGACCGCTACGAGCTGGGGCCTCTGCCCCAGTACGCCATCCAGTTTGTGGCCAGCCTCATGGCCATGGCCGGCCTGATCTTCATCAAGCACGTGAACAACCCCTTCGGCCCGGGCTTCCTCTTCGGGCCCAATGGCTTTCCCTGGTGGATCCTGGCCCCCCTGACCATCTTCTGGTTCATGGGCATGATGAACACGGTGAACTGGCTGGACGGCCTCAGCGGCCTGGTGGCTGGGGTCACCGCCATCATGTCCGGGGTGCTGGCCGTCCACATGCTCTTCCGCGCGGATCCCCCTCAGCTGAGCGTGGCCATCCTGCCTGTGGCCCTGCTGGGCGCCTCCCTGGGCTTCCTGCCCTTCAACTTCGCGCCGGCCCGGGTCTTCATGGGGAGCAGCGGCAGCTATTTCCTGGGCTTCTCCCTGGCCGCACTGGGCATCATCGGCGGGGCGCGCATGGCCACGGTGCTCCTGGTCCTGGGGCTGCCCATCCTGGACGTGGCCTGGCTCATCGTGAACCGCTGGCGGCGGGGCCTCTCCCCGGGCCAGGGCGGGCGGGATCACCTCCACTTCCGCCTCCTGGACCTGGGCCTGAGCGAGCGGACCATCGTGCTGGGCTACTGGGCCTTCGCCGCCCTCTTCGGCGGGCTCACCCTGGTGATCAACCAGCGTCTCTACAAGCTGGTGGCCCTCCTGGGCCTGGGAGTCCTGGCCCTGACCGTGCTCATCTGGGCCAGCCAGCCCCGGCCCGGCGATGTCGCCACCCCTTTCGCCCCAGAGCACCTCAACCCGACGAAATCCCAGGAGAAATCGAGGGAACCATGAGCGACTCCACCAACAGCTGGCGCCGGTATCTGACCGACTACAACGAGGGCCTGGGCCTGGTCTACGAACGCTTCGTCCTCAACGACTTCCTGGACGAGCTGCGTCGCCGCCACGGCCTGGAGCGGATCCTGGAGGCGCCCCTCTACGGCATGGCCGGGGTGAGCGGCATCAACAGCTACGTCCTGGCCCAGGCTGGCGTGGACGTCACCCTGGTGGACGACAACCCGGAGCGGCTGGCCGGGGTGCAGCGCATCTGGCAGGAGGATCTGCGCCAGCCGGTGAACCTGGTGGCCATCCAGCCGGACGAGTGGGGCCAGCTGCCCTTCGAGAGCCGCCGCTTTGACATGACCTGGGAGTGGGCCGGGCTCTGGTACATCCAGGACCCCGAGGGGCTGCTGCGGGAGCTGGCCCGGACCAGCCGCAACCTGGTCTTCGTGGCCATGCCCAACAACATCCAGGTGGGCTACTGGATGCGCAAGCTGGTCATCGACCGGGAGTTCTTCGCCACCCACGACGAGCGCTGGACGGACATGGGCCGCATCCGGCGCATCCTGGAGTCCGCGGGGGTGGAGATCATCCAGCAGGGGGTGCTGGACGTGCCGCCCTGGCCGGACACGGTCATGCCGGCCAACGAGGTGTTGAAGCGACTGGGCATCCGTTCCCGCAAGCTGGAGGAGCAGTTCACCGGCGAGGGCTGGCAGTGGAGCACCATGGCCTACTACATGGGCCAGGAGCCGGATCTGCGGGAACGGGTGATGAAGTACGCCTGGCTGGATCGGGCGCCCCTGCCCTGGCAGATCAAGGCCATCTGGGCCCATCACCGCTACCTCTTGGGCCGGGTGAAAGGGTGAGAAAGGGAACCGGCCGCCGGAAAGATCCCGCTCTGGCCTCCCCCGGGGTATAATGGGGAACATGTCCGGGAACCTGTTCCATCGCCTGCGCCGCCTCTATCGCCGCCATGAGATCTTCGCGCTGATCCTGCTCCTCTTCGTGAGCTTCCGGGTGCTGGCCATCCTGCTCTTCCGGCCCGGCGGTTTCGTCACCGACTTCTCGGACTTCGACTACTACTACGCCTGGGGCGAGCTGGAGGCCATGGGCCACCGCACCTGGGTGGATCTCTGGAGCGTCTACCCGCCCCTTTTCCCCGCTCTCATGCTCTGGGCCTTCCGCCTGGCCGCGGCCCTGCCCCGCTGGGTGGAGCCCCGGCTCTTCTTCCACGCGATCCTCTCCGGCGCCCTGCTCCTCTTCGACGCGGGCAATCTGGTGCTGCTCTACCGCCTGGCCCGGAAACTGGGCCAGGACGCGCCCCTGGATCCGCCGGTCCGTGAGGGGCCATCCCTGCCCATCGGCCTGCGAGCGCCCCTTCTCTACGCCCTCTTCTTCGCCCCGGTCTACATCCTGCTGGGCTGGTTCGAGGTCATGCCCCTCTTCTTTCTCCTCCTGGGCATGGACCTGCTCCTGGGCCCGGCTCCCTGGGGATGGCTGGGGAGCGCCGTGGCCGCCGGCCTGGGCTTCCTGACCAAGCTGACCCCGGCCCTGCTGGTCCCGGTGGCCATCCGCTGGCTGGGGGCTCGCCTGAGCTGGGAGGCGACCCGACACCAGTGGTTCCGGCCCGGTTCCTCGGGGAGCCTGCTCCGACCTGGCCTCTACGTCGCGCTCTTTTTGACCACCGTCCTCCTGGGCGCTGCCCCCTTCGTCCGCCAGAACCCCTCCTTGGCCCTGGCCGTCTTCCGCATCCAGGCCATCCGCCCGCCCTGGCAGAGCCTCTGGGCCCTGCTGGACGGCTACACCAGCTTCGGTTGGGTGCCACTGGACCTGCGCAACCTCCAGGGGTTGGAGGGCCTCCTCTGGCAGAGCCGCCTGCCCTGGGGTTGGATCACCCTGGCCTTCGCCCTCCTCTACCTCTGGCTCTACACCCGCCCCTTCGCCTGGGAGCGGCCCCGGACGGTGGTGGCCTTCACCGGTCTCAGCCTGGCCTGGCTCTTCCTCTACAGCAAGGGCTGGAGCCCCCAGTTCGCGGTCTGGCTCCTGGCCTTCATCGCCCTGCTTCTGCCTAACCTGCGGGGGGTGCTGGTGGCCGTCGCTTTGATGGCCCTCAACTTCGTGGAGGCGGACGTCTATCTCATCCTGCTGCCGGACGAGACCTGGCTGCTCTGGGCCACGGTGCTGATCCGCACCGGCCTCCTGCTCCTCCTGGCCGGGGAGTTCCTGGGGCAGATCTGGCCCCAGCCCCTGACCAGGGCTCGCCTGGCCCGGATCAGCGCCCTGGCCACCTGGATCCTCCTGGGGGTGACCCTCCTGGGCGGGATCCTGGCCGCTCCTCGCCTGGCTCAGGCCTACAGCCAGCGCCGCTTGGCCGAGCACCCCTGCCCCGGCGCGGTGACCTTCCTGACGCAGGAGGCGGAATGGCCCAATCGCCTCGTCGTCGCGGAACAGATCCAGGTCTGGCATGCGTTCTACCCCTGGCTGCGCCGGGAGTACGCCTTCCGGATCCTGGACCGCTACGGCGTGGACCAGGATCCGGCCCAGGTGGTGGCCCAAGGCCTGGCCCCCCTGGCGAGGCAGGACGAGTTCTGGTGGATCCAGATGGACGATCCCGACGGCGGGCCCCTCTATGCCCCGGAGCTCTTCCCGGATTTGCGGATCCGCCTGATCCAGGAGCAGTCCTTCGGCGCCTGCACAGTGGCTCGGGCCGTGCCCTTGCCGGCCCAGCCCCTGGCCACTGTTGACGTGGCTGGCGGGCCCATCCTCCTCCTGAAAGCGGCCCTGGACCAACCCTCCCCGGGGGAGGCCCTGCGCCTGGTCCTCTACTGGCAGGCCCAGGCCCCGGTCCAGGAAAGCTACACGGTCTTCACCCAGCTGCTGGACGAACAGGGGCGGCTGGTGGCCCAGCAGGACAACCTGCCCGTCACCGGCCTGGCCCCCACGGACACCTGGCAGCCGGGCCTGCCCATCCGGGATCCCTATCGCCTGGCCATTCCGCCGGACACATCCCCTGGGCGCTATCGGCTCCTGGTGGGCCTCTACACCCAGGAAGGGCGTCGTCCACTCCTCCTGACCGACGGACGGCAACGGGAGTTTGTGGAAATCCCCCTCACTCTGGAATAATGGCACCATGCGCCCACCCTCTTCCCGGCCTCGCGCCCCTGTGCGGGACATCACCACCCAGGATCGCAGCATCGCGTTTCTCATCGCTGCGTTCCTCCTGGCCTGCTACCTGATCACCTACACCGGGGTGATCCAGAGCAGCGACGGCCTGGCCATGTTCGCCACCACGGAGAGCATGGTGCGCCGGGGGCAAGTCGACGCCAACCAACTCCTCTGGATGGGGCTGCAGCAGGGCAGTTTCGGCCCGGATGGCAACCTCTACAGCCGCAAAGGGCTGGGCATGCCCCTCCTGGCCTGGCCCCTGGTCTGGCTGGCCCACAGCTGGGCGGCCCTGGGGCTGGTCCAGACAGCCCTGCTCCTGAACCCCCTGCTCACCGCCTGGACCGGCGGCCTTCTCTACCGGGCGGGGATGCGCCTGGGCTGGCCTCGGGCAGTGGCCGGGCTGGTGGCCCTGGTCTTCGGGCTGGCCACCCTGGCCTGGCCCTACAGCCAGACCTTCTTCAGCGATCCGGTGGCGGGCTGGGGTCTCTTCGGCGCCCTCTACGGCCTGCTGGCCTTCTCCCAGACCCGGCGCAAGCGCTACCTTTTCCTGGCTGGCCTGGCTTGGGGCCTGGCCTACCTGGCCCGTTCGGTGAACCTGGTCACCTTGCCCTTCTACGCCCTGGCCCTGGCCGCCATCCTCTGGGAGCGGGATCGGGCCACCCGGGATCCTCAGGGCCCCTGGTTGTCTCGATTCTCGACCTTGGTCACCCTGCGCTGGCGGGTCTGGGTGGCCTTTGGCCTGCCCGTGCTGGCCGCGGGTCTGACCTCCCTCTGGTGGAACTGGCTGCGCTACGGCAGCCTGTGGGAGACGGGCTACCTGGCCGAGGAGAGCTTCAGCGGGCCCTGGGCGTTCGGCGTCTTCGGCCTGCTCCTGGGGCCAGCTCGGGGGCTGCTCTGGTACAGCCCGGTGCTGCTCCTGGCTATCCCTGGGGCCAGGGCGCTCTGGCGTCGCCAGCGGTGGCTGGTGGGGCTGATCCTGGGGGTGAGCGTGGTCTACGTCCTGCTCTACGGCAAATGGTTCATGTGGCACGGCGGCTTCAGCTGGGGGCCTCGCTTCCTGGTGGCCCTGATGCCCATGCTGGCCCTGCTCACCGGACCGGCCTGGTTGGCCCTCTTCCAGGAAGGGCGCTGGAACCGGGCGGCCCGGCTGTTGACCGGCCTGCTCCTGATGCTCTCCCTGGCCGTTCAGTGGCTGGGGACGGCTGTCCCCTTCGGCCTGGTCCAGGAGCGGTTGGCGGCCCAGGTGACTCCCCTCTTCGCACCGGAGACGTTCACCCGCATCGGCTACTCGCCCCTGCTGCTCCAGTTCCGCTTTCTCCGCCCCCAGCAGCTGATCTTCGCCTGGTGGCGGGCCGGGGATAGGGGGCCAGACTGGTTCAGCTTCGGCCTGATCCTGGCGGCGGTGGTCACCGGCGGCATGTTGATCCTCCGCCAGATCCGTCTGCCTGTCCAGGAGGAGGTGCGCCCCGGGGATCGCCTGGCCAACGGGCTCTTCGGCCTGGCCTTCCTCCTCATCGGGGCCACTCTGCTGGCCCGGTACCAGCCTCCCCTGAGCGGCCCCACCAACCTGGCCCTGGCCCGGCGGATCGCCCAGATGGAGGAGCCTGGAGACGGGATCCTGCACCTGCGCCCCGGGGAGACCCAGCAGTTCGCCAACGCCTACCACGGCGACCTGGCCACCTTCGGCCTGCCCCCTCGGGAGAAGCTTTCCCCGGAAGAGGAGGCCCTGCTGACCCGTCTCCAGGAGAAGCATCGCCGCCTCTGGTTCATCCCGGACTCCAGTCCGCCAGACCAGTCCGGTTGGGAACGGGCCCTGCGCCAGACCAGCTTTCTCCTCTTCGAGGAGCCCATGGGGCCGGACGGACGGCTGGCCCTGTTCGCCTCGGCCCAGGCCCAGCCCTTGACCGAGACCGGCCTGGGCGCCATCTTCGGCTTGCCGGAGCAGGCTGGGCAGCCCATCGACGAGGCGAGCGGCTGGGTGCGGCTGAATGGCTACGGCTTCACCCGGGAGACCGGTCCGGGGAGGGAGCTGCTGGTGGCTCTGGAGTGGCAGAGCCTGCGTCCTGTGGACCGGGACTTCCAGGTCTTCGTCCACCTGTTGAACGAGCAGGGCGAGAAGCTGGCCCAGCGGGACGGCCAGCCGGTGCTCTGGCTGCGGCCCACCAGCACCTGGCAGCCCGGTGAGCGCATTGTGGATCGCTACGGCCTGCTCCTTCCCCAGGACCTGCCCCCGGGAGAGTACCGGATCGCCGTGGGGCTCTACGATGCGGCCAGCGGCCAGCGCCTGCCGGTGAGCGCTGGGCCGGGGGATTTCGCCATCGAGCTGGGGCCCATCCGGGTGGCCCCCCGCTGATTCACGGAAGGAGGAACGTTCCCGTGCGCGTCATCGCTGGCAAAGCCAAGGGGCACAAGCTCCAGTCTGTCCCCGGGGAAGGCACCCGGCCCATCACGGACCGGGCCAAAGAGGCCCTCTTCAGCATCCTGGGCGATTGGATCGAGGGGGCTCGGGTGCTGGACCTCTTCGCGGGGACGGGGGCGGTGGGCATCGAGGCCCTGAGCCGGGGCGCGGCCTTCGCCCACTTCATCGACCGCAGCGGCCTGGCCGTCAAGACCATCAAGGCCAACCTGGCCCACACCAAGCTGGCGGACCGGGCCCTGGTGGAGCGCCGGGACAGCTTCGTCTTCCTGCGAGAGTACCAGGGGGAGCCTTTCCACCTCATCTACATCGCCCCGCCCCAGTATCGGGGACTCTGGGCCAAGGCCCTCTGCATGGTGGATCAGCGGCCGGAGTTGTTGGCTCCTTTCGGGGCGGTTGTCGTGCAGATCCATCCCCGGGAGGAAAAGGACGAGCTGCCCTGCGTCTTGGAAACGCTGGAGGAGTACGACCGGCGGCGCTACGGTGGGGTGCTGCTGAAGTTCTACGCTCGCCGAGAGGATCTGGCGGAGGACGAGGAGGCGTGACCGGCGACACCGGGGCACCGGGGTGATTTCGGCGCTTCGCTAGAAGGGTAGCCGGAGCCAAAAAGAGAAGGGGACGAAGCCCTGGCTTCGTCCCCTTCTGCTCGTTCGATTGAGATGCTTGGGTCAGCCCGATGGGCTACTCCCCGGCCTGGGAGCGGACGGGGAAGTAGACGATCTGCCCTTCCTCGCCGTCCTCGGGCACGGTGATCTCCACCTGGTCGCTGCTGGCCAGCTGGAAGCCCAGGTCCTCTTCCACCGTCAGGGTGTAGACGCCCGGCTCCAGCTCCTGGAAGGCCGCGCCGTCGTTGTTGCTCACCTTGCTGGCCACCACCTGGCCCTCCGCGTCCGTCAGGGCCACGGCCAGGCCCACCAGGCTGGCCTCGTCCTCGTCCTTCACGCCGTTTTCGTTGGCGTCGGCGAAGAAGTAGACCTGCACTGTGTTCGCGGGCACGTCCGGGCTGGTGACGATGGTGGGAGGCGTAGCGGCCATCACGGCGGCCTCCACATCGGCCACGGTCTCCTCCACGCTGCGAGCCTCGCTGGTGGATTCCTCGCTGGCGCTCTCCGCGGTGGCGCTCTCCGGGGCAGCACTCTCTGCAGCAGCGCTCTCCCCGGTGGCGGCTTCCTCGGGGGTGGACTCCGCGGCGGCGGCTTCCGCAGCCGGGGCCTCAGCCTTAGTCTCCGGGCCGGCCTCCGTCGTGGACATGGGCTCGGCCGGGGCCGCGCTGCCCTCATCCGTGGCCGGGGCCTGCTCCGCTGGGGCCTGCTCTGCCGGGGCTGCCTTCTCCGGGGCCGCACTGCTGGGAGCCTCGGCCGGAGCCTGCTCTGTCGGGACCTCAGCGGGGGCTTCCTCTGCCGGAGCGGGCACCACGCCCATCTCGGTCAGGGCCTCGGCCAGCGCGGACGTGAACAGGTTGAACTGCTGCCGGGTCACGTCCAGGGTGGCCACCGCCTCATCCAGCTCGCTCAGGTGCATCTCCTGGGAGGCCAGGGTCTGGTCCACCTCGGCCAGGGAGGCCTGGACCTGGTCCAGGTTCTCCTGGAGCTGCGGGATGGCGCTGGCCTGGCTCTCCAGGCTCTCCAGCCGCTGGGAGAGGACGGTCACGTTGTGGTTGACAGCCGCCACGTTCTCGTCCACGCCGTTGAGGCTGGCCTCCAGGGCCGTCAGCCGCTCCCGGTCCATGAACTGGATGGTGCCACCGTTGAGGATGGCCAGCACCAGCAAGGTGAGCAGTGTGCCCAGCACGGCTCCGCCGATGGCGGCCCAGTAGGCGGTCAGGGAATCGTCCCCACTGGCGTGGTACTCCAGGGAGGGCTGCTCTGCCTGCTCTTCACCGGACTGGCCCATCTTCAACTGCTCTTGATGTACGCTCATAGGACTCCTTTCGTGTTCGTTCTAATCACAGGCAAAGAGAGAACGCCAGAGGCGTTGCAAACGTGGTTGCCGAGCGTGCGCCTCCCAGACGTGGGGCTCCCAGGATCGTCAGGGCAACGGTTGAGAAGATGGGAAAAACGGGGCGGTCCGTTAGGCGCTACATCCCCTTTTCCATTCTCGAAGCGGAACGTTACGCCTGGGATTACACTGGTCTGAGCTGCACCAGTCTGGACTGCACCGGTCCTCTGCGGTTTCGCTGCACAGGCCGGGCCGCCATCCAGGGCGAATCGGTCTGTTGGATCCTGGGACTGTCTGGGAGTCTGTCGGTGAGGCTGGTGAAAGCTGTCACAAACTCAATAAACCACAACGTATCTTATTCTGCCAATAGGAGTTGAGTCAAGTTTGCCCCGGCTACAATTCGCCTACGTTTTGCCATCTCTCCCCAGGGATGGGCCCCTCTGTCGCGCAGATCCACAAAGGGTGTCGCTTTTCCGCTGCCCCGTGCCTCCTGCCCGCCGGATCGTTTTGGTCTCGGCTCCGAGCCGGGCTATAATCCCAGCATGGATGACTCAGGAAAGGCCGGGGCTTTCTCCCCTCAACAGGTGACCTTTCTGCTCTCGGCCCGAGGACGAGAGGCCCTGGCTCAGGTGGCTTCGCCGGAGCTGGCCCAGGCGGACCCGGTAACCCAGGTGAGCCGGCTGCGGCGCTCCTTTTCGCCGGCGGAAACCAGCGCCCTCCTGACCCTGGCCCGGCTGCGAGAGCGGGCGGCTCGGAAGTTCCCTCAGGCCCACCGCCTCTTCTTCACGCCAGAGGCCCTGGAGCAGGCCACAGCCTTCCCGGTTGCCCTGCATCGGGCCCAGGAGATCCACCGGCGCAGCCCGCCTGGCCCGGTGCTGGATCTGGGCTGCGGCATCGGCGGGGACACCCTGGCCCTGGCCCGTTTCCGCCCGGTCATTGCCTACGAGCGGGACCCTGTGCGCCTGGCCCTGGCCCAGGCCAACGTCCAGGCCCTGGGCCTGGCGGACCAGGTCGCGTTCCGCCAGGCGGACTGGGTGGCCGAGCTGGACGCAGGCCGCCTTCCCCGAGCCGCAGCCGCCTTCGGGGATCCGTCCCGGCGACGGGCAGGGCGACGGCTCTTCCGCCTGCACCAGATGGAGCCACCGCTGGAGGCCTTCCTGGCCCTGGCGGAGCGGGTTCCCCTCCTGGCCGTCAAGGTGGCCCCGGGCGTGTCGGAGAGCGAGCTGCCTCGCCAGTGTCGGGTGGAATTTGTGGGCCACCAAGGGGTCTGCAAAGAGGCGGTCCTCTGGTTCGGGCTGGACGCGCTGGTGGACGCGGGGCCGCGCTGGGCTTCGGTCCACACCGGGAGGGGCTGGGAGCGCATCTCGGGCGACCGGGAACCGCCTCCCCTGGGCGAGCTGGCCCCGGGCATGGCGCTCCACGAGCCCCACCCTGCAGTCATCCGGGCTGGCGCCTTCCGGGAGCTCTGCCGTCGCCTGGAGGCCCATCTCTTCGACCCCCAGATCGCCTACCTGGTCAGCCCGGTGGCTCGGCGGGATCCCCTGGTGCACTCCTTCCGGATCCGGGAGATCCATCCCTTCAGCCTGAGGCGGCTCAACCGGCGCATCCAGGTCCTGGGGCTGGGGGCTTTGGAGTTGAAGAAACGGGGCTCGGCCGTGGAGCCGGAGAGCCTGCGTCGCCGCCTGAAGCCTGTTCCGGGTGGCCGACCCGGCGTGATCTTCTTCACCCGCCAGGGGGATCGACGCCTGATGCTCATCGGGGAGCGGCTGGCGGAGGAGTAGATCCTGTCACCTGTTTTCCATCCCACCCACTTCCACCCTACCCATTTCCATCCCACCCGTTTCCATCCAACCCATTTCCAGAGGAGAAAGCCATGGACCTGGACGTGGATCCGAAAGAGCTTTTCGAACCCAAGCAAGAGACAGAGCTGGCGCCTCTGTCCGCGGAAATGGGCCACGCCATGCGCCGGGCGGGCCTGACCTGCGCCCTGGCCGAGAGCTGCACCGGCGGCCTGGTGGGGCACCTGATCACCGAGGTGCCGGGCAGCTCCTCCTATTTCTCCGGCTCCGCGGTGGTCTACAGCTACGCGGCCAAGGAGCAGGTCCTGGGCGTGGACCACGAGACCCTCATGTCCGTGGGGGCGGTGAGCTACGAGGTGGCCCGGCAGATGGCCCAGGGCGCGCTCACCCTCTACGATGCGGACGTGGCTGTGGCCATCACCGGCATCGCCGGGCCGGAGGGGGGCACGCCGGACAAGCCGGTGGGCACGGTCCATTTCCACCTGAGCGGCGTGGACGGTGTCGAGTGGCAGCAGCGGGTGGTCTGGTCTGCGGACCGGCGGGGGAACAAGCTGCTGAGCGCGGAGTTCGCGCTGCGGCTGCTCCTGGCCTACGCAGAGAAACAACGATAGAGCGGGCCGGATGGTTCCGGTCCGTGCTGTTCAGCAGGGGAATCCCAAGGAGGCGAGGTATGGCTGTGGAAGTGGTGGTGGACGAGCCGGTGCAGGTGCTGGTGCGCCTCCTGCCGGGCGGGGAGATCGCGCCCACGTCCTTTGTGTGGCGGGACAAGACCCGCTACGTGGCGGACGTGGGCCGGCGCTGGGAGGAGCGGGTGGGGGGCAGGAGCCTGCGCTGTTTCCTGGTCAAGGCGGTGGACGATGCCGTCTACGAGCTGCGCTGGGATCCTGGCAGCGACGAATGGCGGCTGCATCGGGCCTGGCTCCAGAACCTGGTGTGAAGGGAGCCGATCCCTGACCTGGGTGCATGTCTGGAGAGGGATGACAGCACGGTCAAAAGGTCAAAAAGAAAAAACCCCTTGCGCCAAACGTCTTGTGGCGGCAAAGGGTTCCGGGCGCCGTGTACGGCACTCTGGCGCCCCCTCCAGGAGTCGAACCTGGGACCAAAGGTTTAGGAAACCTCTGCTCTATCCTCTGAGCTAAGGGGGCGTATCCACGCTCCATCTCCGGTGTAAAATAGCACAAATCCCTGCCTTCCGTCAAAGAAAAGCGTCTGACGGCGAGGCGGGGATTCGTGTTTTTGTCCCTGGCCACCGGCCTGGATCCACTCCTGTCTT
>CAYQEB010000021.1:34906-38820 GCA_964416395.1 uncultured Caldilineaceae bacterium
TAAGTTGGTCTACGCGCTGGCCGTCTCGTGGAGGGCGATCACCTTCTGGGCGGCCTGGTCGTCGGTGATCAGCACGTTGACGTGTCCCCCTCGCAAGGCGCCGTAGATGGCCTGCCCCTTCCGCGAGCTGCCGGCCACCCCCATGACCACGTCGATCTTCGAGAGGGTGTCGAAATCGATCCCCACGGCCCGCCTGTTGATCTCGATGTCCAGCCACTGGCCGGTGAGGGAGTAGTGCTGGGCGCAGACGTCGCCTACGGCCCCGCTGGCTCGGATCTCTTGGGCCTCCTCCTCGGTGACGTAGCCGGCCCGGAGGAGGCTGTAGAGGTCTGAGCGGGTGGAGCCGATGCCCACCAGGGCCACGTCTGCGTGCCGGGCTCGGCGCAACACCTCTCGGATGCTCCGTTCCTGGAGCAGGGCGTCCCGGCCAGCTTCGCTGTCCACGATGAGGGGGGCGTGGAGATGCCAGCAACGGCAGCCCAGCCGCTCCGTCAGCAGGTGGGCCAGGATGGGGCCGTTGGTGGGCAGGTTCTCGGAACCGGTGGCGCCGATGAGCTGGACCACCTCCGCATTGGGCAGGTGACGGGGTCGCATGGTCTTGATCATCTGGTAGAGGGCCGTGCCCCAGGAGATGCCGATGATCATCCCGTCGTGCAGGATCCCCTCCAGGTACTGGGCAGCCAGCACTCCGAGCCCCTGGAGCATCTCCTCGTAGCTCTTGGGGCCGCGCACCAACACCCGGGCCGCCTTGAGCTGGAAACGGTCCATGAGCGCCTTCTCCAGCTCCGGTGACGTGCGCCAAGGGTAGTGCACGATGATCTCCACCACGCCTTTTTCGCGCGCCTCGGTCAACAGGCGCGAGATGGCGGAGCGGGTGACACCGATCTCCTGGGCGATCTCCTGTTGGGTTTTGCCGTGGTCGTAGTAGAGGGAGGCGACTCGCGCCAGATAGTCGAGCCGTGCACTGTCGTGGTCCATCAACGGGCCCCTTGTCATATGTGATGTTTGGTCACATTTGTGCCTGTGTACAGTATAAGGTATCTGGCGTGTTTGTCAACAGCAACATTTTTTACCATATCCTGGCCAGATCCACAAAGGCTGGTGGCCTGGCTGCAGGGGCGAGGGCGAGATTTTCGGGCCTGGGACGGAGGCGGAGGGCTGCTTGTGGAGGGCTGGGAGGGGCTGGTTTTCGTCGGGTGTCTGGGGTGCGCGGCGTGGATCCGCGATGGGGTTGACAAACGGGGGGAGCTGTACTATTCTTATCACCAAGGTGATATTGTGTCACGTTTGTGAACTCCCCCGCTGTCTCTTCGCTTTCTCTCTTCGTTCTTCGCTCATCCGGCCAGGGACGCCGTTCCGGCTGCGCCCGCCCTCCCCGACCGGGCGCCCTGCACGCTGAAGAGGCCTAGTTGACCACTTGCGGATCCCTTCTCGTTCAGCTCGACGGAGCTTCTCCATGGAGAAGAGCGCCGACTCATCTGCGCAAGCTGAAACATCGCCAACCGACAGCGCCAGGCCCTTGATCGCCCTGCGGAACATCTGGAAGGTGTTCGATGGCGTCCCGGTGCTCTGGGGCATCGACCTGGACTTGAAGCCAGGGGAGATCCACGCGCTTCTGGGGGGCAACGGCTCGGGCAAGTCCACCACCATGAAGATCCTCGCCGGCGTCTACACCCCGGAGGAGGGAACCATCGAGCTGGATGGGCGTCGGGTGACCATCGATAGCCCCAGCCTGGCCCACGAGCTCGGGATCTACATGGTGCCCCAGGAACCCCACATCTTCCCCCACCTGACCATCGAAGAGAACCTCTTGCTGGGCACGGAAATGGAGCGGCAGGAAGCCCGAGCCCGGATCCAGCGGCTGGCCGAGGAGATGGGCTTCGACAGCCCTCTCTCTGCCCTGGCCGGCTCCCTGAGCATCGCCAACCAGCAGCTCCTGGAGATCCTCCGGGGGCTGTTGCGCAACGCCAAGGTCCTGATCCTGGACGAACCCACCTCGGCCCTGACCTTCCGAGAGGTGGAGCATCTCTTCGAGCGCATGCGTCGTCTGGCGGCTCGGGGCATGGGCATCTTCTTCATCTCCCACCGCCTGAACGAGGTGCTGGCCATCTCCCATCGCATCAGCGTCCTGCGGGACGGGGTGTTCGTGCTCAGCGCCCCCACGGAGAGCCTCACCTCCCGGGATCTGGTGCGGGCCATGTTGCCCGAGAGCTCCTCGGGGCTCCGCCTGCAGGAGAACGGGCGGGATCGTCCCGGGGGGGGCGCCGCGGATCGACCCTGCCTGGAGGTGCGTCGGCTCAGCGGGGAGCTCTTCCAGGACGTGAGCCTGCGGGTGAAGCCTGGCGAGGTGGTGGGCTTGGCTGGGCTGGTGGGTGCAGGGCGGACGGAACTGGCCCGGGCCATCGTGGGCATCGATCCCAGCGTCCAGGGACAGGTCTTCATCCAGGGGGCGCTGGTGGAGGAGCCCAGCCCCCGCCGCTGCCAGGAGCTGGGCCTGGTCTACGTCCCCGAGGACCGGCACGCCCACGGCATTTTCCTGGATCTGCCCAACCTCTACACCATCAGCGCTTCCATCCTGCCCCGCCTGGGGCGTTACCTCATCTCGTTTCAGCAGGAGCAAGCCATCGCCAACCGCTACGTGGAGAGACTGGCCATCAAGATCTCCAGCCTCTTCCAGCCGGCTCGCACCCTCTCTGGCGGCAACCAGCAGAAGGTGGTCCTGGCCAAGGCCCTGGCCAGCGAGCCCCGGATCATCATCCTGGATGAACCGACCCGGGGCGTGGACGCCCAGGCCCGCCAGGATGTCTACCAGCTCATCCACTCTCTGACGGGCCAAGGGGTGGGCGTTCTGCTCATCTCATCCGAGCTGGAAGAGGTGATGGAGCTCAGCGACCGGATCCTGGTCATGTATCAGGGTCGGATCATGGCGGAATTCGCCTGCTCCGAGTGCACTGTGGAGCAGGTGATGGCCGCCTCCTTCGGTTTGCAAGGTGATCTACAGACATGAACCGCATTCTGCGCAGCCGAGAAGCCCTCGTCCTGATCCTGCTCTTTGCCCTGGTGGGCCTCATTGGGGCCATCAACCCCAACTTTCTGCGGGCTCGCACCCTGCTGAACGTGGTGAACAGCAGCCTGATCCTGGTGCTCATCGCCATCGGCGAGATGTTCGTGGTGGTCACCGGGGGCATCGACGTCTCTGTGGGGGCCATCACCGGCCTCAGCGCGGTGATCCTGGGGACCAGCCTCAACGCCGGCGTGCCTTTGCCCCTGGCCATCCTCCTGACCCTGCTCACGGGGCTGGTGGCTGGCTCCGTCAACTCGGTGGGGATCACCTTCTTCCGGGTGCCGCCCATCATCATGACCCTGGGCACCCTGGGCGTCTACCGGGGGCTGATGCTGATCATCACCGGGGGCAGCTGGATCGAGACCATTCCCCCCAACATCAAGGCCATGGCCGGCTGGTCCTTGCTGGGGGTGCGGGTCTTCGCCTGGGCTGTGCTGCTCATCGCCATTCTGGTCACCCTGCTGGTGCGTCGTCTCCGCCAGGCCCGCTATCTCTACGCGGTGGGGGACAACAAAGATGGGGCCTACCTGCTGGGCATCCCCGTGAAGGCCACCCTCTTCGCGGCCTACGCCCTGGCGGGCCTCTTTGCAGGGGCCGCAGCGGTGATCTTCGTGGCCCAGATCGGCTTCGTCCCCATGCAGACGGGCAACGGCCAGGAGCTCAAGGCCATCGCTGCGGTGGTGCTGGGGGGCGTCAACCTGACTGGCGGGGTGGGGTCGCCCATCTCTGCCGTGATCGGGGCGGTTTTCCTCACCGCCATCGACAGCATGCTGGTCTTCCTGAAGGTGCCCGGCTTCTGGAACAACGCCTTCGGGGGCGCCATCCTGCTCATCGCCGTCTACGTGGACTA
>CAYQEB010000021.1:38920-50642 GCA_964416395.1 uncultured Caldilineaceae bacterium
TCCTGGAGGTGTTGGTGCTGGGCGCCATCAACCCCAGCTTCCTGAACCTGGAGAACCTGCTCTTCTCCACCAGCGACTTCACCCACATTTTGTTGGCGGCCTTGCCCCTCACCCTGGTGATCATCACAGGCGGCATCGACATCTCGGGCGTCTCCATCATGGGGCTGGCCTCCATCGTCCTGGGGCTTTCCTGGGTGGCCGGAGTGAACGTCTTTGTGGCCATGTTCCTGGCCTTGCTCGTCGGCGTGTTGGCCGGCATGTTCAACGGACTGCTGGTGGCCAACACCGACATCCCGCCCCTGGTCATCACCCTGGGGACCCTCTTCATGTTCGCAGGCATCGCCACCGGCCTGCCTGGCCTGCTGGATGCCCTGGGCTTCGAGGCCTACGGGGTGGCCGGCTTCTCGGCTTACCTCTACGAGGGCATCACCGGCCTGCCCCGGAGCTTCACCAACCTGGCCCACGGCGGGCTGGGCTGGATCCCCAATCCGTTGATCATTGTCCTGGCTTTCTCCTTGTTGTTGTCCGTGGTGTTGCACCGGACCCGCTTTGGCCGCTATCTCTATCTGATCGGCGTGAACGCGGAAGCCGCTCACTACAGCGCCGTGCCGGTCAGGTCTGTGACCATCGCCGCCTACGGCCTGAGCGGGTTCGGTGCGGCCCTGGCCGGGGTGCTTCTCACCTCCTACTTCACCTCCGCCCGCTCGGACCTGGGCAGCGAGGCCCTGCTTCCCATCATCACCGCGGTGGTGCTGGGGGGCACAGACATCATGGGGGGCAGCGGAACCGTGGTGGGCACCCTCCTGGCGGGGATGCTCATCGGCTATCTGCGGCAAGGGTTGCTGGCCATGGGCGTCACCAGCGACGTGGTTCCTGTGGTGGTGGGAGGGCTCCTCATCCTGGTGGTGGCTGTCAAGCTCCTCCTTTCCGCTTTCAACCAATACCGCATCAACCGTCGTGCCCTGCAGTCCCGTGGATCGGAGAAAGGAGGTGGTTCGTCCATCGGATAGATGCCCTCAGCCCGCAGGTTCCATGTTCCCCCTCTTCTTCTGTTTCACCATCTTTCACAAGGAAGGGACACCCATGAACCGCAACACACCATTCCGCAAACTGTTTGTATTGACCGCCCTGCTGGTGATGCTGGGCCTGATCGTGAGCGCCTGCGCCGCCCCAGCCCAGGCCCCGAGCCAGGGCCAGGCCGCACCCCAGGAAGAGGCCGCCCAACCAGCCGCCCAGGAGGAAGCCGCCCCGGCAGCCAAGGATGTCAAGATCGCCTTCATCCCCAAGTTGACAGGGGTTGGCTTCTTCGAATCCGGGGGCAAAGGCGCGGTGGAGATGGGCAACATGCTGGGCATTTCGGTCAAGTACGATGGCCCCAGCGAGGCCAGCGTCAGCGGCCAGATCGAGTTCATCAACAATTTCGTCAACCAGGGCTACAACGCCATCGCCATCTCCGCCCTCTCGCCGGACGGCCTCTGCGAGGCCCTGAAGCGGGCCATGGACAAGGGCGTGAAGGTGGTGACCTGGGACTCGGACGTGAACCCAGAGTGCCGCAGCTACTACATCGACCAGGGCACGCCCGAGCAGCTAGGGCGCATGTTGGTGGAGATGGCCGCCAGCCAGATGCCCGACGCCAAGGACGCGCCGAAACAGGTGGCCTTCCACTACTCCAGCCCCACCGTCACGGACCAGAACCAGTGGGTGAACGTGGCCAAGCGCATCATCGAGGAGGAGTACCCCAACTGGGAGATCGTCACCACCCAGTACAGCTACGAGGACGCCCAGAAGGCGGTCCAGGTGCCCACGGACATCTTCCAGACCTACCCCGATCTGGACGCCATCATCTGCCCAGACGCCAACGCCCTGCCCGGGTCGGCCCAGGCGGCGGAGAACCTGGGCATCGCCGGCGACGTGATCATCGTGGGCTTCTCCACTCCCAACGTCATGCGCCAGTACGTCAAGAGCGGCACGGTCAAGAAGTTCGGCCTCTGGGACGTGGTGAAGCAGGGCAAGCTGGCCATCTACGTGGCCAACATGCTGGTGGAGGGCAAGTCCCTCAAGGTGGGTGACACCTTCGACGTGCCCGACGTGGGCACTGTGGAGGTCTCCCCCAACTCCATCCAGGGCTACGACTACGAGGCGGAGGGCAGCGGCATCATCCTGCTGCCCGAGCGGGTGGTCTTCACCATCGACAACATTGACAACTACGATTTCTAATCCAGACGGCTGTAGCTACCCGGCGGGGAGTGCGTCAGAGGTGACCTGGAGTCCATCTGGCGACTTTCCGCCGGGATCAGACAGTGTGTGGTCTCGATGCACGGTGCGCAGTGCGTGCCTGTTCACGGGCTGAACTGTGCATCCCACCAACCGAGCTTGCATGCAGAGAGGGAGCAGCCCATGAACCATCTACTGGCCCTGGACGCCGGAACGGGCAGCGGACGAGCCGTCCTCTTCGACGAGCGCGGCCAGCAGCTGGCGGCCGCCAGCCGGGAATGGACCCACCGCAGCGAGCCCCAGCACCCCGGCTCCATGACCTTCGACCGGGACCGCAACTGGCAGCTTCTGGCGGCTTGCATCCGAGAGGTGCTGGACCAGGTGCCAGATGCCAACGTGGTGGGCGTGAGCACCACCAGCATGCGGGAGGGCATCGTCCTCTACGACGCCCACGGCCAGGAGCTCTGGGCCTGCGCCAACGTGGACGCTCGGGCCATCCAAGAGGTGCGGGAGCTGCGCCAACGGGATCCGGAACTGGAGTATCGCCTCTACCTGCGCTCGGGCCAGACCTTCGCCCTGGGGGCCGCCCCCCGCCTGCTCTGGCTCCAGCGCCACGAGCCGGACCTCTACGCCCGGACAGCCTACGTGGCCATGCTCAGCGACTGGGTGGCCACCCGCCTGGGCGCTCCCATCGCGGTGGACCCGTCCAACGGTGGGACCACCGGTCTCTTCAGCCTGGACACCCGCCGCTGGGACCCGTCCATCGCCGAAGCCTGCGGTCTGCGCGCGGACCTGCTCCAGGCGCCCGTGGTCGAGGCCGGGACGGTCATCGGTCAGGTGTCCGCCCGGGCGGCCGAGGCCACTGGCCTGAAACAGGGCGCCCCCATCGTCATGGGGGGCGGGGACGCCCAGCTGGGCGCCGTCGGCGTGGGGGCTGTGGAGCCGGGCCAAGCCGCGGTCTTTGGCGGCTCCTTCTGGCAGCAGGAGGTGAACCTGGACCGCCCCCTGGCGGACGAGAGCGGCCGCATCCGCATGAACTTCCACGCCGTGCCTCACCTGTGGCAGGCCGAGGCCATCGTCTTTTTCCCGGGCATCGCGGTGCGCTGGTTCCGAGACGCCATCTGCCCGGACATCAAAGCCCAGGCCCAGGCGGAGGGCCGGGACGCCTACGCCCTGTTGGAGGAGATGGCGGCTCAGGTTCCCCCGGGCGCCCATGGCATCGTGCCCATCTACTCGGACGCCATGGACTACATGCACTGGCGCCACGCCGCACCCTCCTTCCTGAACCTGACCGTGGATCCTGCTGTCACCACCCGGGGCGCCCTCTTCCGGGCCTTGCAGGAGAACGCGGCCATCGTCACCCGGGCCAATCTGGAGCGCATCGCCCAGGTCACCGGATCCTTCCCTTCCCATGTGATCTTCGCCAGCGGCGCCTCCAAGGGGCCTCTCTGGTGTCAGATCCTGGCCGACGTGCTTCAGACGCCGGTGCACACCCGGGTGGTCAAGGAGGCCACGGCCTTGGGGGCGGCCATCTGTGCCGGGACCGGCGTGGGGCTCTACACGGACATCCCCAGCGCCGCCCAGAAGCTGGTGCAGGAAGAGCGCGTCTACCAGCCGGATCCGGCCAATGGGCCCATCTACCAGGAGGCCTTCCAGCGCTGGCAGGCGGCGTATCCGGTGCAGCTGGCCCTGGCCGATCAAGGGGTGACCACCTCCATGTGGCGGGCGCCGGGAGAATGAGTGTCGGGGTGGCCCTGTCCGTGAGCCGCCGCGCTTTCCAGTTCGATCCTTCGTGTTCAACTTCTTCGTGGAGAGAAATCAATGAAACCGTTCAAGATACACGAGAGCGAAGTGGCCTATCGCTTCGACGGGGTGTCCGGCCCCAAGTACCTGATGCGAGGCCCTCGCTCTGACTTCGGGCTGGTGATCCTCATGCCGGGCGAGGATTTTCAGACCCACTATCACCGTGCCATCGAGGAGAACTTCTACACCCTGGAAGGGAGCGTGGATATCTACATCAACGGAGAGCGATGGACGCTGAATCCAGGGGAGCTTTGCCATGTGCCTCCTCTCCACCCGCACTACCTGATCAACCAGGGGGATGTGCCCTGGAAGGCTATCTTCGTGAAGGCCCCCTACGATCCCAGCGATAAAGTGAACGTGACTTGGCTCCCTGGGGATGAGCTCCCAGCGATCGAATAGTTGTCCGTGCCTCCTCCTGTTGGAACCGCTGGACTCCTTGCTGTGCTGGCCCTGCCTTCCACCTGTTTCACCCGGGGGGCGGGGCCAGCCCCTTTCTGAAGCGCTGCAGCCCCGCTTTTCCCCTGGTTTTTCCCGTTTTCCCTCGTCTGTTTGCCTCAGCCTATCGCCTACAGTATAATTGTCCCACCGCTCGGAACCGACCACCCTGGACCGAACCCCCGCCGGGGTTGGTCTGCCCTGAACCAGGCGCAGAGGCTGTCCACCTTTCCCCCAGCATTCGACAGCATCGGCCCGCTGCGGACAGGTGTGAAGTGCACGGATGGATCTGTTCCAGCTCCTTCTTTCCCAGCGTTTCTATCTTCCCCAACCCATACCCCAAAAGGAGTCAAGTCTATGTTCAAGCGACGCTTTCTGGCAGTCTTCACGCTGACCCTGCTCTTCGCTCTGCTGGTCAGCGCCTGTGCCGCGCCGGCTGCACCCCCGGCCGCGCCCGCCCAGGAATCCGGCGCCGGCGAGGCGGCCCAACCCGCCCAGGAGGAGGCCCCAGCCACGGACTTCAAGGTGGGCCTGGTCACGGACGTGGGCCGGATCAACGACCGCAGCTTCAACCAATCCGCCTGGGAGGGCGTGCTGAAGGCCGCGGAGGACCTGGGCCTGCCCGAGGAGAACGTCAAGTTCATCGAGACCCAGGACTCCAAGGACTACGCGGACAACATCCAGCAGTTCATCGACGCCGGCTTCAACGTCATCGTCACCGTGGGCTTCGCCCTGGGGGACGCCACCCGCACGGCCGCCAAGGAGAACCCGGACATCTACTTCATCGGTGTGGACCAGTTCCAGGTGCCGGGCGAGGAGATCCCCAACCTGGAGGGCCTCATCTTTGAGGAGGACAAGGCGGGCTTCCTGGCCGGGGCCCTGGCTGGCCACCTGACCAAGACCGGCACCATCGCCGCGGTGCTGGGCACGGACCTGGTGCCCCCGGTGGTGGCCTTCAAGGAGGGGTACGAGGCCGGCGCCCGCTACGTGAAGCCGGACATCACCATCATCTCCACCTACCATCCCGGCGAGATCTCCCAGGCCTTCGTGGATCCGGAGTGGGGCGCGGCCACGGCCAAGCAGGCCATGGACCAGGGCGCGGACGTGATCTTCGGGGCTGGCGGCATCACCGGCAACGGCGCCCTGCAGGAGGTGGCGGCCGCGGCCGAGGCGGGCAAGGAGGTCTACTGCATCGGCGTGGACACGGACCAGTGGTACACGGTCCCCGCGGCCCGTCCTTGCCTGGTCTCCAGCGCCATGAAGCTCATCACCCCCAGCGTGGCCGATCTGATCCAGTTGGCCCACGACGGCAACTGGCCTGGCGGCGGCAACTACGTGGGCCCGGTGGCTCTGGCCCCCTTCCACGACTTCGAGGACAAGATCCCCCAGGAAGTCAAGGACGATCTGGCCCGCATCCGCGAGGGGCTGGACGACGGCAGCATCAGCACCGGGTACGGTCAGTAGCCCTCCCGGTTCACGGAACCACACGGGCGGGGGGTCCAGCCAGGGCCTCCCGCCTGTTCCTCTCCCCTTCCGGCTTCCGCTCGCCGAATTTCACCCGTCCTGTCGGTTGAACGAACCGGTCGATCCAGCCGGTTGATCCGCTTCGGTTGGCCCTGGCAGTTGGGCCATAGCGGTTGCACCCCTCAGCAATGGAGCATCCATGAACGGAGAGACCTCTCCCCTCGTTCGCCTCATGCGAGCGTTGCTCATCCCGGTTTTGGCCCTGATCATGGCCTTGCTTTTGGGCGCGGTCATCATGGCCGTCTTCGGCGACGATCCCGTCAAAGCCTATCGGGGGCTTCTCTACGGCGCCTTCGGTTCGGGCCGGGGATGGGCCACCACGATTCGCAAGATGGCCCCCTTCATCCTCACCGGCCTCTCGGTGGCCACCGCCTTCAAGGCCGGGCTCTTCAACATCGGCGCGGCAGGCCAGTTCCTCATGGGCACCATTTTCTCTGTCTTCGTCGGCATCAACTTCCAGGGGCTGCCTGTCTTCATTCATCTGCCCCTGGCCCTCCTGGCCGGGATCCTGGGCGGCATGCTCTGGGGAGCCATCCCCGGCCTGCTGAAGGTCACCACCGGGGCCCACGAGGTCATCACCACCATCATGCTCAACTACGTGGCCAGCCTCTTTGCCGGCTGGACGGTCTACGCGGGGGGCTCCCAGGGCCAGACCCCCGGCCCCCTCTGGGATCCCACGGCCGGGCCCATCTCGGAGACGCCGGACGTGCTGCCCAGCGCCCAGATCCCCTGGATCTTCGGCCCGCCCTACCGTGTCCACTGGGGCATCGTCCTGGTCCTGGCTGTGGTGGTGCTCATCTGGTGGATCCTCTACCGCACCACCATCGGCTTCGAGATCCGCACCGTGGGCCAGAACCTGAAGGCCTCCAAGTACGCCGGCATCCGGGTGAACTGGACCATCGTCCTCACCATGATCCTGGCCGGCGGCCTGGCGGGCCTGGCTGGGGGCATCGAGACCCTGGGGGTGAACCACAAGTTCGCGCCGGAGTTCGGGGGCTCCGTGGGTTTCGACGGCATCACCATCGCCCTGTTGGGGCAGACCCATCCCTTTGGCGTGGTGCTGGCCGCGCTCCTCTTCGGCGCCCTGGACGCGGGCGCGGCCAAGATGCAGTTCGATTCCGGCGTGGCCGCGGACATCATCCAGGTGATCCAGGCCCTGATCCTGGCCTTTGTGGCGGCCCCGGCCATCGTGCGCAGCATCTTCCGCCTGAAGCGCACGCCGGAGCAGGTGAAGCCCACCGTGAGCACCAGCTGGAGCGGCCCTGGCTAGGCGAGGGCCTCCAGGGGTTTCGACCCTGCGGGAGGCGTCGCTTCCCCGCAGACGCCGTTGACATTCGCACGTCTGCAGCAATCATCCCTAGCGATCATCCCTAGCGATCATCCCAGCGATCATCCCATGAGTCGAAGATCATGAGTCGAAAACCATGAGTCGAAAACGCGTCTGGAAAACCTCCTCCATTGTCTCCATGGTGGTGGCGGTTGGTCTGGTGGCCATGGCCATCCTGGTCAACACCACCTCCCTGAGCCAGCACACCTGGCTGCGGGTGCTCTTCGGCGTCAGCGCCATGAACTTCGCCCTGCGAGCCACCGTGCCCCTGGTCCTGGGCGCGCTGAGCGGCATCCTTTGCGAACGCTCGGGCATCATCAACATTGGCATCGAGGGGATGATGCTGGCCGGGGCCTTCGCCGGCTTCGTGGTCAAAGTGGCCACCAACGGCTGGCCCCTGGGCCTGAGCCTGATGGCCGGGGTGCTGGCCGCCATCCTCATTGGCGGGGTCATGGGGCTGCTCCACGCCACCCTCTCCATCCGCTACCGCATGGACCAGATCATCTCCGGCACCATCATCATCATCCTGGCCGCCGGCTTCACCGCCTACCTCTTCGACCGGGACGCGGTGGCCGAGGGCAAGTTCGTGGCCATGCCCATCCCCGGGCTGTCGAAGATCCCCGTGCTGGGGGAGGTGCTCTTCAACAACCCGCCCCTCACCTACCTGGCCCTGATCCTGGTGGTGGTCCTGCACGTGGCCCTCTTCCACACCCGCTGGGGGCTGCGCACCCGGGCCTGCGGGGAGCACCCCCGGGCCGCGGACACGGTGGGGATCAACGTGAACCGCTACCGCTACATGAACACCACCCTGGGGGGCATGATGGCCGGCCTGGCCGGGGGCTTCCTGGTCCTGGAGGCGGTGGGGCAGTTCCAGGAAGGGATGACCGCGGGCCGGGGCTTCATCTCCTTGGCCGCCATGATCTTCGGCAACTGGATGCCCTTCGGCGCCCTGGGGGCCTCGGCCCTCTTCGGCTACACCCAGGCCCTGCAGAACGAGCTGCTCCTGGCCGGGGTGGTCAACGTGCCCCGGCATTTCATCAGCATGCTGCCCTACGTGGTGACCATCGTCGCCGTCTCGGGCTTTGTGGGGCGGGTGCGGCCACCCGCAGCGGAAGGCAAGGTCTACGAGACGGAGAGCAGCGCCTAGCCCCCAGGACCCGCCCTCGGCGGATTGCACTCGACGGATTGCACTCGCAGGATCGAACACCCACAGGATGGAACCAGGAGACGGAACGTGGCCAACGAGAAGATCCCTGCCCTGGAAGTTCGCCACATCACCAAGCGCTTCCCCGGCGTCATCGCCAACCAGGACGTGAACCTGAAGCTCTACCCCGGGGAGATCCTGGGCCTGCTGGGGGAGAACGGCGCGGGCAAGACCACCCTCATGAACATCATCTACGGCCTCTACCACCCCACGGAAGGGGAGATCCTGGTCCGGGGCCAGCCGGTGGTCATGCACTCCCCCAAGGACGCCATCGCCCTGGGCATCGGCATGGTCCACCAGCACTTCCAGCTGGTGCCGGTGATGACCGTGGCCGAGAACGTCATGCTGGGCAGCGAGACGGTGCGCAACGGCTTCCTGGACGTGGGCGCGGTGGCCCAGCGCATCCACGAACTCTCCAGCCGCTACAACCTGGACGTGGACCCCTACGCCCTGGTGGAGGATCTGCCCGTGGGCGTGCGCCAGCGGGTGGAGATCGTGAAGACCCTCTACCGCCAGGCGGAGATCCTCATCCTGGACGAGCCCACCGCGGTCCTCACCCCCCAGGAGATCCAGGGCCTCTTCCAGATCATGAACCTGCTCAAGGAGCAGGGCAAGTCCATCATCTTCATCACCCACAAGCTCAAGGAGGTGCTCCAGGTGGCGGACCGCATCGCGGTGCTGCGCCAGGGCAAGGTGGTGGGGGAGGCGGACCCCAAGACGGCCACCCAGGCCAGCCTGGCCGCCATGATGGTGGGGCGGGAGGTGATCCTCACGGTGGACAAGAAGCCAGCCCAGCCCGGCCCGGTGATCCTGGAGATCGACGGGCTCACCGCCCGCAACGACCTGGGGGAGCCGGCCCTGCGAGAGGTCTCCCTGAGCGTGCGGGCCGGGGAGATCCTGGGGGTGGCTGGGGTCCAGGGCAACGGCCAGACGGAGCTGGTGGAGGTGCTCACCGGCCTGCGCCCGGCCCTGGGCGGACGGATCGCCATCCAGGGCAAGGAGATGACCAACGCCTCCCCCCGGCGGATCACCGAGGAGGGGCCCAGCTGCCACGTGCCCGAGGATCGGCACGCCTACGGCATGGTCTCCTCCTACAGCGTGGCCCACAACCTGGTGCTCAACACCTACTACCTCCCTCCCTTCGCCCAGGGCATCACCGTGAACGAGTCGGCCATCGTGGAGCACGCCCAGCGCCTGGTGGCCGAGTACGACGTCCGCACCCCCAGCGTCCTGACCCCGGCCAGCAGCCTCTCCGGCGGCAACCAGCAGAAGATGGTGGTGGCCCGGGAGTTCAGCCGGCCGGTGAAGCTCCTCATCGCCGCCCAGCCCACCCGGGGCATCGACGTGGGCTCCATCGAGTTCATCCACAACCAGATCGTGGCCAAACGGGACGAGGAGGTGGCTGTGCTCCTGGTCAGCTACGAGCTGGACGAGATCATGGCCCTCTCGGACCGCATCGCGGTGATGTACAAAGGGCAGATCATCGACGTGCTGCCCCGGGAGGAGGCCACCCGGGAGAAGCTGGGCCTGCTCATGGCCGGCGTCCACCCGGACGAGGCCGCCGCCTCCACCTGAGCTGGCCGGGGAACCTCTGGACGGGAGAGGGGGCATGGAAGCTTTCGATCCGCGGCTTGATCAACCCGAGACAATCGACTATCATTCCCTTGCCCCCGACCGCGCGTTCCTGGTCACCAACGACGAGATCCACATCGAAACCGACCGGGACAGCGATCTGCGCGGCCTCTACTGGAGCTGGCACGGTCGCTCCTACGCTCGCAGCATCCGCATCGCCATCAGCGCCCCCTTGCGTCCACAATTCGAGCCCACCACCGCCCCCCAGGACGAGCTGTCGCCTGTGGTGCTGCGTCGCTACCCCGGCTACCAGGAGACCATCTACGGCGTGGAAGGCGTGGTGATCAGCAAACGGCTCTTCGCCCCCTTCCGCACCAGCTACCAGGCCGCGGCCCTCTGGCTCCTGGAGCTTCAGACCGAAGGCGACCGACTGCTGCGCATCCAGATCGACATCGACTGGGGCCAGCCCCTGGAGCAGCGCATGGTGGACGGCCTGCTGGTGGCCCAGCTCAACCCGAGCGCGGCCCAAGGGCCCTTCGACCAGCAGAACGCGGAGAGCACCCGGGTCTTCGGCACCTCCCAGGGGCCGCCGGACCAGGTGCACTTCCCCGATGCCCAGCGGGCCCAGCTCGTCTACCACGTGCTGGCCATGGGCTACGTGGATCTGCCCCTGATCTTGACCCTGAGCGATGTGGGCGAACAGCTGGCCTGGAACGGCTTCCTGGCCCTGCGGGAGATCGGCCGGGTCTTCCACGAGAGCAACGAGCACTGGCAGGAGCTCCTGGCCGCGGGGGAACTGTGGACGCCTTTCCCGCCCTTGAACCGGGCGGTGCGCCAGGCCAAGGTGGCCAGCACCCAGCAGCTCTGCCGCCTGCCCACGGGCTGGGCCCCCTTCAGCCGGGCCGTGACCGATGCGCCCGGCCTGGTGAGCAGTCTGGACACCTTCCAGCTGGGCCACAGCCGGGATCTCCTGGCCCACCTGCGGGAACTGGCCCGGCAGACCCGAGGGCGGCTGCCCGCCCGCATCCCCGCCCAAGCGGAGGAGCCCATCCCAGACCCGGGGCCGGAGGTGGTCTTCACCAGCGGCGCCTACCTCCAGGCCCTGGCCCGGCACCTGGGACACCACTTCACTCCCCAGCTCCTGGAGGAGCACTACACGGCGGTGGTCCTCTGCGGGGAGGCCCTGGTGAAACAGGGCTGGCAGGCGGATCCAGCGCCGGATCCCCGCTGGCTGCAGGCTCTGGTCCGAGCTCTGGGGACGGCCCAGGCCCTGGCGGAGCGTCACGGGGACAGCGCCAACGCCGCCCGCTGGGAGAGCGAGGCCCAGGAGCACCGGCGTCGCCTGGCGGAGGCGGCCCCCAACGTTTCCCCCGAGCGCGCCCCCCATCCGGAACAGGAGCGGGCCTGGCTGGCGGCCCTGGCCGATCACGCGCCGGAGACGGGCGAGCTGGCTCCCGGCGTGCTGGCCAACGCCTGGGCCGTCTGGCGGGGGTGTGGCCTCCGCTGGCAGGGGGAGCGCCTGGCCGTGGAGCCGGGCTGGCCCCGTCCCTGGGCCTGGTGGGCCCTGCTGGATCTGCCCACGGACCAGGGTCCCCTGAGCCTCCTCTGGGACGGGGAGACCCTGCACAGCACCCAGCCGGTGG
>CAYQEB010000022.1:0-12113 GCA_964416395.1 uncultured Caldilineaceae bacterium
TCTGTCTCTGGCGGCCTTCCGCCAGCGGCGAAACCTGGTCATCGTCCTCCTGGGGGGCCAGCTCTCGCCCCGGGAGGAGGCCTTTCTACGGGCATTGGTCCAGGAAGAGCCGGCCATCCGAGGGGAGACGGCTGAGCTCCTGCTGGTGACCACCGCGCCGCCGGAGGGGGCCCAGGCCCTGTCTCATCGCCTGGGACGGCCCCTGTTGACGGACCCAGAGGCCGCGCTCCGCCAGGCGCTCCTGGGTGGGGAGACGCCGGACACGGGCCTTGGCGTCCTGGTGGTGGACCGCTACGGGGAGATCTACGCGGTGCATCGCCCGGGGGACGGACCGCCCAGGGTGGGGGAGATCCTGGAGTGGCTGCGCTTCATCGAGCTCCAGTGCCCGGAGTGAGGCGTCCCCGAGTGGACGGTGTAGGCTGCACCGTGAGGACGTGAGGAGAAGAGCGAGGAGAGGGCCAGGATGGGCTCAAGGGAGCAACCATGGGCCCCTGACGCCCATCCCGTCAGAGGCCGACGGATCCCAATTCCAGCCAACCATCCTGGCAGATTATCCTGGCAGGCTATCCTGACAAGCCCGAACAGACCCCACAAACAAGGACCAATTCCATGTCCAGCTTCGTCCACATCCCCAACCTGAGCGCTCTGTTGACCGAGATCCCCGGGGACAGCATCGTGAGCCGCACCGTCCTCAACGAGCAGAGCGCCCGGGTGATCCTCTTCGGCTTCGCGCCGGGCCAGGAGCTCACCGAGCACCGCACGCCCATGGCCGCCATCATCCACATCCTGGCCGGGGAGGGCCGCATCACCCTGGGCGAGGAGGCGGTGGATGTGGCGCCTGGCACCCTCATCTACATGCCGCCCAACCTGCCCCACAGCGTCCTGGCCCGGACCGAGCTGCAGATGCTGCTCACCATGATCAAAGAGGCCGCGGCGTGAACTCTCTCCCCAAGCAGCGCCTGCCCCTGATGGGCATGGCCATCCTGCTCCTGCTGGCGGCCATGTGGGCCGGGCTGGTCCGGATCGGCTGGGCCTGGCCCGCGCTGCAGCCCAGCCTGCCCATGGCCCACGGCCCGCTGATGGTCAGCGGCTTCCTGGGGGCGCTCATCAGCCTGGAACGGGCGGTGGCCATCGAGCGGCGCTGGGGCTACGGCGCTCCGCTGCTGGCCGGGCTGGGCGGGCTCCTGGTCATGATCGGGGCGCCGGGCTGGCTGGGGCCCCTGCTGATCAGCCTGGCCAGCCTGCTCCTGGTGGCCATCTTCGGGGTGATCCTGCGCATGCACGCGGCCCTGTACACCTGGGTCATCGCCCTGGGGGCGGTCCTCTGGGCCGTGGGCAACCTGCTCTGGCTCCTGGGCTGGCCTTTGCACGTGGTGGTCTGGTGGTGGGCCGGCTTCCTGGTCCTCACCATCGCCGGGGAACGGCTGGAGCTCAGCCGCCTGCTCCGCCTGAGCGGCCAGACCATGGCCCTCTTCCTGGGCGCGGCCGGGCTCTTCCTGGCGGGGATCCTGTGGGCCAGCTTCGACTACAGCTCGGGCGTCCGGCTGGTGGGCGTGGGGATGATCGCCCTGTCCGCCTGGCTCCTGCGCTACGACATCGCCCAGCGTCGGTTGAAGGCTGGGGGGCTGGCCCGCTTCATCGCGCTGAGCCTGCTCAGCGGCTACGTCTGGCTGGCGGTGAGCGGGCTCCTGGCCCTGCTCCGGGGCGGCGTGGTGGCTGGCCCCGTCTACGACGCCATGCTCCACGCCCTCTTCCTGGGCCACGTCTTCACCATGATCTTCGGCCACGCGCCCATCATCTTCCCCGCGGTGCTGGGGCTGCCCATCCACTACAGCCCCCGTTTCTACAGCCACCTGATCCTGCTCCACCTGACCCTGCTCCTGCGCCTGGCCGGGGACCTGCTGGGCTGGCAGACCGGGCGGCTGTGGGGCGGCCTGTTGAACGTGGTGGTGCTCCTCCTCTTCCTGGTCAACACCGTGGCCTCTATGCGAGCCGGTCCAGGGGAGAGGGGCCAGGCGCAGCCAGCTCCGTGAGGGCGGCGCGAAACTGCCGTCCCAGCGGTGCAATCGGTGCAGCCGGTGCAGCCGGTGCAGCCGAAGCAGAAAAGGTGCAGCCATGCCTGTTGTGACCCGAGTTTTCGTCAAGACCGCGCTGGTCTACTTCGTGATCGCCCTGCTGACCGGGATGCTGGTGGCGGCCCGGCCGGTCCTGGCCCTGCCCCGGCTGGTGACCGGGCTCACGCCGGTCTACTTTCACCTCTTCATGGTGGGCTGGGTGACCCAGCTCATCATCGGCATCGCCTACTGGATGTTCCCCAAGTATCGGCGGGACATGCCCCGGGGCTACGACTCCCTGGCCTGGGCCACCTATGCCCTGTTGAACCTGGGCCTGCTCCTGCGCCTGGTGGCGGAGCCGGCCCAGGCGGTGAACCCGGCCCCATCCTGGGGATGGCTGCTGGCCCTCTCGGCCCTGCTCCAGTGGCTGGGCGGGCTGGCCTTCGTGGCCAACACCTGGCCCCGGGTAAAGGAGCGCTGAGATGCCTCGCCTGAGCATCTGGTTCGTCCGCTCTGCGCTGATCCACCTGGCCCTGGGTTTCACCTTCGGGGGGCTCATGCTCTGGAACAAGGGGCTGCCCATCCATCCGGTCCTGTGGCGGCTGCTCCCCGCCCACATGGAGTTCCTCCTGGTGGGCTGGACGGTGCAGCTGGCCCTGGGTGTGGCCTTCTGGATCCTGCCCCGCTTCTACTCCTCTCGGGGCAACACCAAACCAGCCTGGCTGGCCTTCTTCCTCATCAACGGCGGCGTCTGGCTGGCTGGGATGGGGGCCACCCTGGGCGCGCCGGCGGACGTGATCCTCCTGGGCCGGGTCCTGGAAGCGGCCGCGGCCCTGGCCTTCGCCGTCCACGCCTGGCCCCGGGTCAAGCCCCTGAGCCCGGAGGTGAAGCCCCAGTGAACCCGGCAGGGGGTCAGTGGATTGGATGGCAGACAACGAGACACAGGGACAAAAACGGATGACAAGATGACCGGGTGACCGGATGGAATACGGCTCCCCTGGATCCAATGCAACCGGAGCTGACCCAACCCACCAGCCAACCACTGAATCGCCCAATCACCCGATCTCCTCGCTTCTCCCCTCCTGTTACACACAAATACACGCCCATGGTACACCTTTGACCCTTGCTGTGCACCCGGCATCTGCCATGATGGAGCCGTCAGCAGACAGCCGAGCGCGCGCCGCTCCCCACAGCACGTGACGCCACAGCCAGTCAAAGGAGAGTCCCATGGATCCCATCCTCATCGCCCACCTCATCAGCAACGCCTACGCCCACGCCCGCCCCTTCATCACGCCCCGGGGGTGGACAGCTCAAAGGAGGGCCAGCCGAGCCGGGCTGGTGGGCCTGCTCCTGGCCGGGGCCCTGCTCTTCACCGCCTGCGCCGGGCCCATGACCGGCGCGCCCGCCGCGCCAGCCCAAGAGATGGCCGCGCCCTCCACCTACGCCATGCCCGCGGCCGAGGAGGGCTACACCGGCTACAGCACCGGCGGCACAGCTCCTGTCAACGACGCGGCCTACGACGCGGTCTTCTTCAAGAACTACGGCGTGAACCCCTTCATCGACACGGAGGACGACCACCTCTCCACCTTCGCCATGGACGTGGACACCGCCTCCTACAGCGTGGCCCGCCGGGTGGTGCAGGACGGCTACCTGCCGGACCCCGCCTCGGTGCGGGTGGAGGAGTTCGTCAACTACTTCCGCCACCCCTACCCGGAGCCGGAACAGGGGGCCTTCGCCATCCACCTGGAGGGCGCGCCCTCCCCCTTCGGCGGGGAGAAGTACTGGCTCCTGCGGGTGGGGCTCCAGGCCAAACGCATCCAGGCGGATCAGCGCCAGGACGCCTCCCTGGTCTTCGTCATCGACGTCTCCGGCTCCATGGCCCAGGAGAACCGCCTGGGGCTGGTTCAGCGCACCCTGCGCCTGTTGGTGGACGAGCTGCGCCCCACGGACCAGGTGGCCATCGTGGTCTACGGCAGCCGGGCCCGGGTGATCCTGCCCCCCACCAGCGGCGCGGACAAGAACGCCATCCTCCAGGCCATCAACGCCCTGGTTCCGGACGGCTCCACCAACGCGGAGGAGGGGCTGCTCCTGGGCTACCAACTGGCGGAGGAGATGCAGCGCCCAGGCCGGATCACCCGGCTGATCCTCTGCTCCGACGGGGTGGCCAACGTGGGCAACACCGGCCCGGACTCCATCCTGGAGCGGGTGCAGGGCTACGTGGACCAGGGCATCACCCTGACCACCGTGGGCTTCGGCATGGGCAACTACAACGACGTGCTCATGGAGCAGCTGGCCGACGATGGGGACGGCAGCTACGCCTACGTGGACACCCTGGAGGAGGCCCGACGCATCTTCGTGGAAGGGCTGACCGGCGCCCTGCAGGTGGTGGCCAGGGATGCCAAGGTGCAGGTGGATTTCAACCCAGAGGTGGTGAGCCGCTACCGGCTGCTGGGCTACGAGAACCGGCGGGTGGCGGATGAGGAGTTCCGCAACGACCAGGTGGACGCGGGCGAGGTGGGCGCGGGCCACAGCGTCACCGCCCTCTACGAGGTGAAGTTCGTCAAGGAGCCGGTGGCGGACGCCCCCGCGGCCACGGTGGCCATCCGCTACCAGGAGCCGGAGAGCGGAGAGGTGGTGGAGCTGAGCCAGGCCATCCGCCGGGAGGCGTTCCACACCAGCTTCCAGGAAGCCTCCCCCTCCTTTCAGCTGGACGCGGCCGTGGCCGAGTACGCGGAGCTCCTGCGGGAGAGCTACTGGGCCCAGGACGGCAGCCTGCGCGCGGTGCGGGAGCTGGCCCAGCAGTTGGTCGGCCTCATGGACCAGGACCCGGACGTGCTGGAGTTCGCCTACCTGGTGAGCCAGGCGGAGCGCATCGCCAGCCACGAGTGAGGCCCGATCCCTCGGGCCTCCCCGAAACCAAACCATCCCTCGAAAGGCGAAACCCCGGCGGGGTAACCGGGGTTTCGTCGCGTGGGAGAGAGGTTGGATCCGCTCTGGCGTCGGGCAAAGGGGGGCGCCAGGCGTCTGCTATTGCGGTGGGTTCAACTCCGTCCAGAGGGCCAGCCGGTTGCCTGTGGGGTCCGTGAAGACAGCCAGCCAGCCGATGTCCGGCACCTCCATCTTGGGCACCAGGGTCTGCCCCCCGGCCGCGTTGATGCGAGCCAGGTCCGCGTCGATGTCGTCGCTGTCGATGTAGACCAACACATCGCCCGGTTTCACCCGCTCCAGGTCCACGTAGCCACCGCCCAGGTTGCCGGTCATGAAGGTGGTGTAGGAAACAGGCTCCGTGAGCGTTCGATACTCCCAGCCAAACACCTGCTGATAGAACTCGCCTGCCGCCTCCTTGTCCGCTGCCGGGATCTCCACATGCACAATCTTGCGAGCCGTCACGTTCCACGCTCCTTTTTCTGGGCTACATCCTCGGGAAAAGCCGCTGCTGCCCCAACAGAATAGCACATTTGTTCTAATCTGTCAACGATTTTTTCCGGCGTAAGGAAGGGCAGCGACCAAGTGGGACAAAAGGTGACGGGTGGGCAAAGGTAGCCCTCAGCGGCCTTCCAGCACCTCGGCCCGCTGCACCAGCTCCATGATGCCGGCAATGTTGAGCATGGCTTTGGGCACAAAGGAGGCGGGGAAGACGAATTCCTGGTCCTTGCTGCCGTCTGGGCTGCGCTCGGAGCAGTGGGCGTTGCCCCCGGCCGGCCCCAGCCCGTCGATGGTGGGGAGGCGCTTCCAGAGCAGGTTGCCGTCGCTCAGGCCGCCCCGCTCCTCCCGGTAGAGGTGAGCGCCCAGGCTTTCCCCGGCTGCCTTCCAGGTGGAGAACAGGGCGTCCGTGCGGGGATTGGGGGCCCAGGGCTCGGTACGGCGCAGGATCTGGATGTCCACCCGGCAGGGGTACTCGTCCGCGGGGCTGGTCACGTCCACCTGGTGGGCCAGGGCCAGCATGGCCTGGAGCCCTTCCTCGAAGACAGCCGGAGAGAAGGCCCGCATCTCCACCAGGGCCTCCGCCTGGTGAGGCACCCGGTTCACCACGGTGCCCCCCTGGACCGTGCCCACGTTGAAGGTGAGCTGGCGCTGGTAGTCGGTCAGGGCGGCGATGCGCTGGATCACGTGGCTGAGCTGGACGATGGCGTTGGCTCCCTGGTCATGGGAGCTGCCGGCGTGGGCGGCTCGCCCCTCCACCCGGACCCGGTAGATGGCCATGCCTTTCCGGGCCACCACCAGGGCGAAGTTGTTCTCCTCGTCCCAGCGCCCCCCTTCGAAGACCAGCGCGCCCAGGGTGTTCCCGGCCAGGCGCTCCAGGCAGAGCTCACCGAAGTCCGTGGAGAGGGTCTCCTCGGAGGCGTTGAGGAGCACCGTCCAGTGGATGGCGTCGAAGATGGCCGGCGCGTGGGCCTGGAGCCCGGCCAGGATCATGTAGATCATGACCGTGCCCCCCTTGATGTCCACCGTGCCCGGGCCATAGATCCGCTCACCCTCCACCCGCCAGTGGAAGTCGTGGCGCACCTCCTCCTCCGGCGGAAAGACCGTGTCCAGATGGGAGATGAGGCCGATCTTGCTATCCGAAGAGCCGGGTCGGGTCAGCACCAGGTGGCGACCGAAGTCCGGGTTCGCAGACTGGATCCGCTCCGCCTGGAAGCCCAGCTCCTCGAAGGCCTCCGCGGTGAGGTTGCCCAGGGCGTTCACCCCGTCCACGTTGCGGGTGAAGCTGTTGATGGCCACCATCTGGCGGAGGAGATCCAGGTAGGCGGGCAGGTTCTGTTCCAGAAAATGGTGCAGCGGGCCGTGCATGGGACGCTCCTGTGGCAAAGGAAGGGTGGGCTGGACGAACAGGGAGGGTTGTCCCTATTTTGTTCCAAGTTTCGAGAGAGGGCAAGAAAGGGGATCCGGGTTACTGGGCGACTGAAAAAGCGCAGCCAGGACGAGGATCGGCGTGGAGAGAGGGGAGCTCGGAGAGTCGGCGGCGGACACGCGGCCTCCTTCGGGCGTCCATCTCCCAGAGCCCCTCATCCAGCCGCCCGATCGTTCCGAGCGTCCCGACCACCTTGTCACTTCGCGCTCCCCGAAGTAGAATGGGAACCTCCGGCCCCCACCTGCACGCTTCGTCGTTCACATCGCGACCCGCCGTTTCCACACCACCCTGGATCCTGGAATGACTACACGAACCAACACGACGCCCCAAATCGCCGGCGCCCCCACTGCTCTCCTCATGGTCGTCCTGCTCCTGGTGGACAGCCTGCACTTCGTCTTCGCCCGGCTGCTCCTGCCCCACATCAGCCCGGGTATCTCCGCCATGTACGTGCTGGCCATCGGCGCCGCGGAGGTGGGGCTCTACGGCCTGGTCACCCGCCGCCTGCGCCTGGACGTGCTGACCCGCCACCGCTGGTTCTTCCTGGCCATCGGTCTGCTCATCGCCGGCAGCACCAACATCAACTACGAGGCCGTGGCCTTCATCGACCCAGGCACGGCCACCTTCCTGGGCAAGACCAACATCGTCTTCGGGCTGCTCCTGGCCCTCCTCTGGCTGAAGGAGCGGCTGAGTCGGCGGCAGATCCTGGGGGCGGGGATCGCCATCCTGGGAGCCTTCACCATCGCCTTCCAGCCTGGGGACTACCTGCGCCTGGGCTCTCTGTTGGTCATCGCCTCCACCCTGATGTACGCCACCCACACGGCCATCGTCAAGCGCTACGGCGGGGAGATGGATTTCCTCAATTTCTTCTTTTTCCGCCTCCTGGCCACCACCGGCTTTCTGCTCCTCTTCTCGGTGAGCCGGGGCGTCCTGACCCTGCCCCCGACCCCGGCCTGGGCCCTGCTCCTCCTGGTGGGCACGGTGGACGTGGTGATCAGCCGCACCCTCTTCTACCTGACCCTGCGCCAGCTGACCATGAGCCTGCTCATCATCATCCTCACCCTGAGCCCGGTGGCCGCGGTGCTCTGGTCCTTCTTCCTCTTCCGCACTTTCCCCACGCCCCAGCAGCTCCTGGGAGGGATCCTGGTCCTGGCCGGGGTGGTGATGGCCATCTGGGGCCGGGAAAACGAGGAAAAATCCCCTTGATCTCCTGGGGCAATTGTGTACAATGGGACAAATGTCCGCCCACTGGACGCCCGCTCGATCCGCCGCCGGCCCGCGCCATCCATCCCGAAAGGCTGCCCCCCATGACCAAGAAATCCCTCGGCTACGTCGAGTTGGAGTGGATCTGTCCCAGCTGTGGCAACCGCAACCCTGGCCCCGCGGAGAAGTGTGGCACCTGCGGCACTCCCCAGCCCCCGGACGTGGCCTTTGTTCAGCCCGTCCAGGAAGAGCTCATCCAGGACGAGGAGAAGATCGCCGAGGCTAAGGCCGGCCCGGACATCCACTGCGGCTACTGCGGGGCCCGGAACCCAGCCACAGCGAAGAACTGCCACCAGTGCGGCGCGTCCCTGACCGAGGGCGTCGCCCGGGAGGCCGGCGCAGTCCTGGGAGCCTTTCGCAGCGCCCCGGCCCCACCCCTGATCTGCCCGGCCTGCGGCTCCGAGAACCCGGCCACAGCTCGTTTCTGCCGGGCCTGTGGCAGCAGCCTCACCCAACCCCAGCCGACCAGGCCCAGGGAGAGCAAGCCGGCCCAGCCTCCCGCCGGCCTGGGACGGGTGGCCCTCTTCGTCTTCCTGGGCATCGTGGGCCTTTTCGGCCTCTTCCTGGTGCTGAGCAGCCGCACCAGTGACGTGGTGGGCAAGGTGGCCGAGGCGACCTGGCAACGCAGCGTGGCCATCGAGGAGTTGGTCCCGGTGACCAAGGCCGACTGGCTGGCGGAGATCCCGGAGGGCGCGCCTCTGGGGCGATGCGTCCAGAAGGTGCAGCGCACCCAGGACGAGCCCGCGCCTGGGGCCAGGGAGGTCTGCGGCACCCCCTACACGGTGGACACCGGCAGCGGCTACGGGGAAGTGGTCCAGGACTGCCGGTATGAGATCGACGCGGAGTGGTGCGAGTACACGGTGGAGGAGTGGCGGGTGGTCACCTCCGCCGTGCTCCGAGGCAGCGACCTGCCCACCCAGTGGCCCACGCCCCAGCTGACCAGCAAGCAGCGGGTGGGGGAGCGAGTGGAGAAGTTCCAGGTGGTCTTCCAAACAGAGGACGGCAAGCGCTACACCTACAGCACCAAAAACCCAGAGCTGTTCCAGCAGCTCCGGCCGGGCAGCCGCTGGATCTTGAAGGTCAACAAGCTGGGCGGCGTCACGGGCGTGGAAGCGGCCCGCTGAGCCTGGCCTGGACCGTGGAGAGGCGGTCGGGGCGTCCGGTCGCCCATGGGAGGGAGCAGAGAGCATGATCCCAATCCGAGACGAGATCCGCAGCCGCACCACCCCCTACATCAACTTCACCCTGATCGCCCTGAACGTAGCCATTTTCCTGCTCATGAGCCTGGCCGGCCCCCGGGGCTACGAGACAGCCCTGAAGGCCATGGCCCTGGTGCCCCTCTGGGTCACGCGAGGGCTGGATCCCGGGGACTTCCTGCACATCCTCACCAGCATGTTCGTCCACGGCAGCCTGGCTCACCTGGCTGGGAACATGCTCTACCTCTGGATCTTCGGGGACAACGTGGAGGACGCCATGGGGCACGTCCGCTACCTGCTCTTCTACCTGCTGGGGGGCTTCCTGGCCGCTGTAGCCCACGTCCTCACCAACCCCTACTCCACCGTGCCCACGGTGGGAGCCAGCGGAGCCATCGCCGCGGTGCTGGGCGCCTACCTGGTCCTCTACCCAGCCAGCCGGGTGCAGACCATCATTCCCCTGGGCTACTTTGTGCGCATCACCGTGTTGCCGGCCTCCCTGGTGCTGGGCTTCTGGTTCGTCTACCAGCTGATCCTGGGCTTCCTCTCCCTGGGCGCACCCGCGGACGCGGGGGGCGTGGCCTTCTGGGCCCACATCGGCGGCTTCGTGGCCGGAGCCGCCCTGGCCAAGCTCTTCGCCTACCGGCCGGAGTACTACGGCGGGCGAAACTACTAGGCGAGGAGCAACCGAGGTGTGATCAAACGCCCAGACCGGAAGCCCCCGCCTCCTCACTCCTCACTCCTCACTCCCCACTCAACTCCCGCTTCATCTCCATCTGCCGGTCCTTGACCAGGAAACCCAGGGCGGCGAACACCCGGTTCAGCTTGCTCTCCACCGGCTCGTTGAGGAGCAGCAGGTCCGCCTCCATGTATTTCAGCTGCAGGGCCTGGAGCAAGGGACGGGCCGCCATGAGCACGTCCGCCTGAGGGTCCGTGGCCACGTCGAAGATGCGCAGATAGGCTCGACCGCTCTCCGGGTCCCGGCCGGCCTTGCAGAGCGCGTAGGCCACGGGCAGGCCGTCCTTGGCCGGGATGGTGTAGGCCTCCATGAGAGCCGCGCTGCGCCGCAGGAAGGAGGCCCGCCGCTGCCAGCAGGGAGGCTGGTCGTGCCAGACGTGGAATCGGGCCAGCACATCCAGGGGATCCGCCGGCTGCAGCCGCTCGTAGGGGACGGGCAGGGCCCCCTGGCGGGCCGGTCGCTCCCAGATGAGCAGCTCCCGCTCCTCCCGATAGCCCAGCTTGTGGTAGAGACGCTGGGCTGGCTCGTTGTCCCACAGCACCTCCAGGATCAGGGTGCGGACGCCTCGAGCCCGGGCCCGCTGGTGCAGGGCCTGCATGAGCCGCTCTCCCCAGCCCTGCCGCCGGTGCTCTGGGGCCACTCCCAGCCCGCCGCACCAGCCCTCTTCCCCCTCCACCGCCAGGACCGCCACACCCGCTCCCTGCCAACGCCCTTCCTCCCAGGCCAGGAGCACCGTGCAGTCCTCCGGCGCCACGCCCGAAAGCCGCAGGAACTCTGCGAGCTGCACCGGGGTGAAGTGGGAGGCGTAGCGGTAGCCCTGGAAGCCTCGGTTGAAGGCCTGGGTCATGGCCTGGGGTCCGGCCCCGGCCCCGCTGACCAGGCGAAACCGCTTGGCCCCGCCAGAGGAGGGACGGCCGCTCACTGGGCTCCTCCTTCCGCCTGGGCGGCCCAGGCGTCGAACTCGGCCAGCAGCCGCTCCTTCAACGGGGGCTCCGCGCCACAGGCCAGGAAGGCGTTCCGGGCCAGGCGCAGGAGATCCCGCTGCTGGTAGCCGAACTCGTCCACCAGCAGCTGGTACTCCCGGCTCAGCGTGGTGTTGAAGAAGGGCGGGTCGTCGCTGTTCACCGTCACCAGCAGGCCCATGCGATCCAGGTGAGGCAGGGGGTGCATGCAGAGGCGAGGGTAGACGTGGAGGCAGATGTTGCTGGTGGGGTTGACCTCCAGAGGGATCTGCCGCTCCCGCAGCAGCTCCAGCAGGGCGGGATCCTCCACAGCCCGGACGCCGTGGCCGATGCGGTCCGCCTGCAGCTCGTTCACCGCGCCCCAGACGCTGCGGGGCCCGGCCAGCTCCCCAGCGTGGGGCACGCTGAGCAGACCGGCCCGCTTGGCCTTGGCGAAGGTGGCCTCGAAGGGCTCCGGCGGGTAGCCCACCTCGATCCCGGCCAGGCCCAGGCCCACCACGCCCATCTCTCGCCCCTCCAGGGCTTGGGCCAGGGTCACCTCCGCCGGGCCCGGGTCGTAGGAGTGCAGCCCCTGGGGGAAGGCCAGGTGCCGGGGCACGTCGAAGATCCAGCGCATCTCCACGCCGAACTCCGCCTGGGCCCGACGGCGGCCCGCGTCCAGCCCTCGGAGCACGTCGTCAATGGCCAGCCCCTTGTCCTGGAGATGGGTGTGGGTGTAGGTGGTGACGGTCAGCTCCCGGTAGCGGATGTTCTCCCGGGCCATCTCCTGACCGCAGCGGTAGACGATGAGCTCGAAGTCCTCGGACGTGCGCAGCAGATCCTGGACGGTCATGTAGATCTCCACAAAGTGAGGGAAATCCACGAAGGTGAACCAGCGGCGCAGCCCTTCCACGTCCTGGGCGGGCAGGCTTGCCAGGCGTCCATGGCGGCGGGCCAGCTCCAGGACCGTCTCCGGCTGGATGCTGCCCTCCAGGTGGATGTGGATTTCGGCTTTGGGCATAGATTGGATAAACTGGGAGATCATGGCGCGGCTCCGTTTGCGGGATGGATTGC
>CAYQEB010000022.1:12213-14038 GCA_964416395.1 uncultured Caldilineaceae bacterium
CTGAGCCTGAGCGGCCAGACCACCACACCGGAGAGCCGTCAGCTCCAGGAACGGCTGGACCTCCTGCGCAACGTCCAGGCCCGGGAGCGGCCCGTGGTGGAGCAGCTCATCCAGAAGCAGGTGAGCCAGGAGCTGGTGGCCGCGGGCCTGGGGGTGGCGGGCCAGCCTGTCCCGCCGGTGCTCTTCACCTTCACCGAGCCGCCCCGGAAGCTGATCGTGAGCCCCCGAACCCGCATCGCCCAGATCTACGGCCAGATGCTCGTCCCCCAGATGACCCTGGAGGAGGTGGAGGACCGAGAGGAAGCCATCTACCGGGAGCTGAACCTGAGCGCCTACATCACCCGCATCGGCGGCCTGGGCGCTTTCCCCACCATGGTCATCGACCGGGGGAGCCTGCCCTGGATCATGAGCACCGTGGCCCACGAATGGACCCACAACTACCTCTCCATGTTCCCCCTGGGCCTCCTCTACGGCAGCAGCCCGGAGCTCACCGCGCTGAACGAGAGCGTGGCGGAGATCGTGGGGGACGAGATCGGTCGCCGGGTGGTGCGCCGCTACTATCCGGCCTTCCTGCCCCCAGAAGAGGAGCCAGGGAAGGAGAAGCCGGAGAAAGCGCCAGGCGAAAAGGAGGCGCAGGAGGCTGGCCAGGAAGAGGTGTTCGACTTCGACGCGGAGATGCGCAAGACCCGGCTGGAGGTGGATCGTCTCCTGAACCTGGGCCTGGTGAAGACCGCGGAGGTCTACATGGAGCAACGACGCCAGCTCTTCGTGGCTCACGGCTACTACATCCGCAAGCTGAACCAGGCCTACTTCGCCTTCCACGGCAGCTACGGGGACACTCCCTTTGGCCCCAGCCCCCTGAGCCCTGAGCCCCCCATCGGCGCCCGGGTGACCGATCTCTGGAAGCGAACCGGGGACCTGGCGGCCTTCCTGCACACCGTCCGCTGGTTCACCGGGCCAGAGGATCTGGACCGAACCCTGGGCCGGCCCGTGGCCCTCCAGGAGCAGGCCCAGGCCCTGGAACGCCTGCCGATGACCCTCCCAGCCCAGGCCCGGTGACGCCATGCGTTTCGACTTTCAGGCAGTGCCCGCCACCTTCCTGGAACGCCCCAACCGTTTCCTCATCCTAGCGCGACTACGCGAAACAGAGCAGGTGGTCCAGGCCCACTGCCCCAATCCGGGCCGCATGCACGAGCTCCTCATCCCCGGGACTACCGTCTACCTGAGCCCCGCCCAGAACCCCCAGCGCAAGACCGCCTACACCCTCCGTTTCGTGGAACACCCGGAGCACGGCCAGCTCATCAGCCTGACCACCACCCTGCCCAACGCCCTCTTCGCGGAGGGGCTGGCCCAGAGCTTCTTCCCCCAGTTCCGCGCCTGCACCCAGGTGGAGGCGGAGGTGAGCCTGGCCAACGCCAGCGCCTCCGGCGTGACCAGCCGCATGGACTTCCGCCTGCAGGACCCACAGGGCCGGGCCTGCTGGGTGGAGGTGAAGTCGGTCACCCTGGTGGAGGACGGACTGGCCCTCTTCCCGGACGCGCCCACGGTCCGGGGCCGGCGTCACGTGGAGGAGCTCATGGAGCTGGCCGCCCAGGGGGACCGGGCCGCGGTGGTCTTCATCGTGCAGCGGCCGGACGCGGAGCGCCTCTCCCCCAACTGGGAGACGGACCCGAACTTCGCCCGCACCCTCCAGCAGGCCAGCCAGCGAGGCGTGGAGCTCTATGCCTACACCTGCCGCATCACCCTGGAGTGCGCCTGCCTGGAGCGGGCGATCCCCGTGGAGGTTGAGAAGAAAGATTGAAGATTGAAGACCGAAGATTGAAGA
>CAYQEB010000022.1:14138-15686 GCA_964416395.1 uncultured Caldilineaceae bacterium
GAAGATTGAAGACCGAAGATTGAAGATTGGGGGAGATGAGAGAGTCGAGATTGGAGAGTGGAGCCAGAGAATCCCGATCAAGCCTCCGATCTCCCCAAATCCCGTATCCCGCATCCCGGAAAACAGCATGAACTTCTTCCACAAACTGAACGCCGCCATCGACCGCAACGACAGCCTCCTCTGCGTGGGGCTGGATCCCACGCCGGAGCAGCTGCCGGAACGATACCGGACCTCGGAGAACCTGATCGAGAACCTCCTGGCCTGGAACCGCGCCGTCATCCAGGAGACCCAGGATCTGGTCTGCGCCTTCAAGCCCAACATCGCCTTCTACGAGGCCCTGGGTGAAAGGGGCATGGCGCTCCTGCGCCGCACCCTGGCCCTGATCCCACCCCACATCCCCCTGCTCCTGGACGCCAAGCGGGGGGACATCGGCAGCACCGCCGCAGCCTACGCCCGAGCCTGCTTCGACCAGCTGGGCGTGGATGGGGTGACCCTGAGCCCCTACCTGGGCCGGGACAGCATCGACCCCTTCGCCGCCTACCCGGACAAGGGCCTCTTCGTCCTCTGCCACACCTCCAACCCCGGCGCGGCCGCCATCCAGGGCCTGCCCATCCAGGAAGGAAAGCAGACCCTGCCCCTCTACCTGAAGATCGCCCAGCTGGCCACGAGCTGGGCCCCCAACGTGGGGCTGGTGGTGGGCGCCACCTACCCGGAAGCCCTGGCCCAGGTGCGGGCCCTGGTCCCGGACCGCTGGTTCCTGGCGCCGGGGGTGGGCGCGCAGGGGGGGGATCTGGCCGCCGCCCTGGCCGGGGGGCTGCGCAAGGATGGCCGGGGCCTGCTCATCAGCGTCACCCGGGGGGTGACCCTGGCGGAGGATCACCGGGCCGCGGCAGCCCAGCTCCGGGAGCGGATCCGCCAGGCCCAGGGGAGGGGTTCGGGACGCTCTGTGACGAAGGCCGCCCCCCGGCCTCGGCAGGAGCCGATCAGCCCCGGCCAGCGGGCCCTGGTGGTGGATCTCTTCCGCCTGGAGGCCATCCAGTTCGGCCAGTTCACCCTGGCCAGCGGCCTGGAGTCCCCCATTTACATCGACCTGCGCCTGCTGGTCAGCGCCCCCCGGATCCTGGCCCGAGCCGCGCAGGAGTACGCCCGCATCCTGGCCGGCCTGCCCTGGGACCGCATCGCCGGCGTGCCCTACGCGGCCCTGCCCATCGGCACGGCGGTGGCCCTGGCCGGGGATGCGCCCCTGATCTACCCCCGCAAGGAGGCCAAGGAGTACGGCCTGGCCAAGGCCATTGAGGGGGCCTGGCAGCCCGGGGAGCGGGTGGTCATCATCGAGGACCTGATCACCAGCGGCGGCAGCACCCTGAGGACCGCGGAGCGGCTGCGCGCTGCCGGGCTGGAGGTGACGGACGCCATCGTCCTCATCGACCGGCAGCAGGGCGGGGTGGAGCGGCTGGCCCAGGCCGGCATCACCGCCCACAGCGTTTTCACCCTGACCCAGATCTTGGATATACTGGTGGCAGAGGGGCTGTTGGGGCCGGAGAAGCG
>CAYQEB010000022.1:15786-26550 GCA_964416395.1 uncultured Caldilineaceae bacterium
CGCCTGGACGGCGGCCGCCAGTTCGTCCAGCGGCTGACGGCCCTGGGCTTCACCAGCGGCGCGGAGGTCCTGGTGAAGCACAACTACGGCCACGGCCCCATCATCGCCCAGATCCGGGACACCCGCATCGCCCTGGGCCGGGAAGAGGCCCGCAAGATCCGGGTGGCCCGGGTGGAGTGAGGTGAACCCATGGAGATCACCGTCACTGCGCCCCAACGGAGCCGCAACGGCCAGGGAGACGAAGCGAAGACCTCCTCCGGCCAGGCCACCCTGCGCTTCGCCCTGGCCGGGCAGCCCAACGTGGGCAAGTCCACCATCTTCAACATGCTCACGGGCATGGACCAGCACGTGGGCAACTGGCCCGGCAAGACCATCGAGCGCAAGGAGGGGCGCATCCGCCTGGGCAGCCAGGCCATCGAGCTAGTGGACTTGCCCGGCGCCTACAGCCTGACCGCCAACTCCCCGGAGGAAAGCCTGGCCCGGGATTTCATCATCCAGGAGCGGCCGGACGTGGTCATCGCCATCGTCAACGCCAGCAGCCTGGAGCGCAACCTCTACCTGGTCGCGGAGCTGCTCCAGCTGCCCGTCCCGGTGGTCCTGGGGCTGAACATGCTGGACGTGGCCCAGCGCAACGGCATCCAGGTGGAGCCCCACGTGCTGGAGGCGGCCCTCTGCCTGCCGGTGATCCCTCTGGTGGCCACCCGCAACCAGGGCCTGCGGGAGCTCCTGCAGGCGGCGGTGAAGCTGGCCCAGGATCCCACCGCCTTCCACCCCTGCCGCCCCTACGTCCCCCAGACCCTGGGCCAGGTCCAGGAGGAGCTGCGGGCCCTCATCGCCCCCCACGTCCCCGAGCCCTACCCCCCGAGCTGGGTGGCCACCAAGCTGCTGGAAGGGGATCGGGAGCTCGTGCAACGGATGCAGGAGGCCCTGCCCCGGGAGGTCTGGGAGCAGGCGGCGGCCATCCTGCGGGAGCACGAGGACGCCTTCCTGGAGATCGCCAGCGGCCGCTACCAGTGGATCGAGCGCATGGTGCGGGCGGCCATGGTGCGCCCCAGCCTGGGCCCCATCAGCCTGACCGACCGGCTGGACCGGGTCCTCACCCATCCCCTCTGGGGGCTCCTGGCCCTGAGCGGCGCCTTCGGCCTGGTCTTCTGGCTCACCTACACCCTGGCCACCCCCATCCAGAGCTGGCTGGACGCCCACCTGGTCCAGTGGAGCGCGGCCCAGGTGCGGCTGCTCCTGGCCGGGGCCCCGGGCTGGCTAGTGGGTCTCCTGGCCGACGGGGTCATCGGCGGCGTGGGCACGGTCCTCACGTTCGTGCCCATCCTGCTCATCTTCTTCGCCGCCCTGGGCCTGCTGGAGGACGTGGGCTACCTCTCCCGGGCCGCCTTCGTCATGGACCGGGCCATGCAGCTCATTGGCCTGCGGGGCAAGAGCTTCCTGCCTCTCTTCCTGGGCTTCGGCTGCAACGTGCCGGCCATCATGGGCGCGCGCATCATCGAGGAGAAGCGCACCCGCCTGCTCACCATCCTGCTGGCGCCCCTGGTCCCCTGCACGGCCCGGCTGGCGGTGCTGGCCTTCCTGGCTCCGGCCTTCTTCGGGGCCAAGGCCGCCCTGGTGACCTGGGGGCTGGTCACCCTGAACCTGTTGGTCCTGGTGGGGCTGGGGATGCTGGCCCGACTCTTTCTGCCCGCCAAGGACGAGGCGGCCTTCATCATGGAGCTGCCCCTCTATCACCTGCCCAACCGGCGCACCATCGGCCTCTTCGTCTGGCAGAACACCCTGGCCTTCATCAAGAACGCGGGCACCACCATCCTGCTCTTCTCCGTGCTGGTCTGGTTCCTCTCCTCCGTGCCCAGCGGGGACCCGGAGACCAGTCTGCTGGCCGGGATCGGCCGGGCCCTGGCCCCGGTGAGCCGCTGGCTGGGCTGGACGGACTGGCGGCTGACCGCGGCCCTGCTCAGCAGCTTCGCGGCCAAGGAGAACACCATCGCCACCCTGGGCATCCTCTACCCCACGGGCCAAGGGGCCGGGGAGCTGGCCAGCCGGGTGGCCCAGAGCCTGCCTGTGGCCTCGTCGGTGGCCTTCCTGGTGGTGCAGATGCTCTTCATCCCCTGCGCGGCCACGGTGGCGGCCATCCGCCAGGAGACGGGCAGCTGGCGCTGGAGCGGACTGAGCGTGGCTCTGCTCCTGGTGGTCTCCTTCGGGGTGGGCGCGGGGGCCTATCACCTGCTCAGCCTGCTGGGCCTGGGGGTGTGAGATGGCCGCCACAGCCCGCGCCAGCCTGCTGATCCGGCTGCTTCGGCAGATCCAGGGAGGCGCTCTCCTCTCCACCCAGCAGCTGGCCCAGGATCTGGAGATCAGCCCGGCCCTGGTGGAGCCCATGCTGGAGAGCCTGGTGGCCCAGGGCTACGTCCAGCCGGTGAGCCAGGAGGGGGCCTGCTCCACCCACTGCCGATCCTGCGCCCTGCGGCCGGCCTGCCTGCAAAGCAGCAACACGGTGTGGGTCCTGTCCGAGAAGGGGCAACGGGCGGTCGGCCAGCAGGACGATTCGCCCTGAGGCTGCCACTCGCCTTCCATTTCGCCTTTCCAGTCCCCATTCCACACGCACCATGGCGCCCAACCTCTCCGTCACCTTCCTGAACCGCACCCTCCCCAGTCCCCTGGTCCTGGCCAGCGGCATCTGGGGCACCACGGTCAGCCTGCTGGAGCGGGCCGCCCGCCTGGGCTGCGGCGCGGTGACGGCCAAGAGCTGCGGCCCTTCCCCCCGGACCGGCCACGTGAACCCCTCCTGCCTGGAGTGGGAGGGAGGTCTGATCAACGCCATCGGCCTGGCCAACCCGGGCGCGGAGGCGGAGGTGGCCATGCTCTCCAAGGCCCGGGAGCGGTTGGCGCCTCTGGGCGTGCCCCTCATCGCCAGCATCTTCGCCGGCCTGGCCCCGGAGTTCGGGGAGGTGGCCCGGGTTGTGGCCCAGGCCCGGCCGGACTTCGTGGAGGTGAACATCTCCTGCCCCAACGTGGCCAGCGAGTTCGGTGAGCCCTTCGCCGCCAACCCGGAGAGCGCGGCGGAGGCGACCCGTCACGTGGTGGCGGCCCTGGCGGGGACAGGCATCCCGGTCATCGTGAAGCTGGCCCCCAACGCGCCCAGCGTGGCCCGCATCGCCCAGGCGGTGGTGGCCGCCGGCGCGGACGCCCTCTGCGCGGTCAACACCATGCCGGGCATGCTCATCGACCCGGAGAGCGGCCAGCCCATCCTGGCCAACCGCAGCGGAGGCGTCAGCGGCCCGGCCCTGAAGCCCATCGCCCTGAAGTGCGTGTACGACATCCGCAGGGCCTGCCCGGAGACGCCCATCATCGGCACCGGCGGGGTGACCACCGGCGTGGACGGGCTGGAGATGCTCATGGCCGGGGCCACCCTGGTGGGGGTGGGCAGCGCCATCGCCATCCGGGGCCCCGAGGCCCTGGCCCAGATCCGGGAGGAGATGGCCGCCTGGCTGGAGGCCCACGCCATCCCGGACGTGAACCAGGTGCGGGGCTGGGCCCACCGGGAGCCCCTCTACCCGGAGAGCCCCTCGCCGCCGCCCGTTCCCCAGGCCCACTGAAGCCCTGCGCCCCTGAATTCCGCCACAATCGCTCCAGAACCCAGGCGGAGTACGATCCGAAACGAACGCCGGGGATGTCTCCGGGGGCTGCCTGTCAGCCCAATTTCCCCCTCCGCGACGCCCGGTTTTCGCCCTCCATGCTCATTTCACGTTCGGGAGAGACCACCATGTTACACCCAGACACAAGCGACACACCCGTCTACAACCTCTACATCAACGGCCAGTGGCGGACGCCTCGCTCCGAGCTGTACGAGCCCACCTACGACCCGGCCACGGGCAAGATCCTGGGCTACGTGGCCAAGGCGGACGCAGAGGACACCCGGGAGGCCATCCAGGCCGCGCGGGAGGCCTTCGACGACGGCTACTGGGCCTCCATGGCCCCTGGGGAGCGCTCCCGCCTGCTCCACCAGATCGTGGATGCGGTGGAGGAGCGCCAGTTCGAGCTGGCGGAGCTGGAGATGCGGGACGGGGGCTGCACCTGGCGCAAGGCCACCCTCATGGACATCCCGGTGGGCCTGATCCACTTCCGCCACTTCGCCAAGCTGGCGGACTTCGAGCCCCTGGAGCCCCTGCCTCAGATCCAGTTCCCGGCCCTCTCCTACAACTACGTGCGCCGGGAGCCCATCGGCGTCTGCGGCCAGATCATCCCCTGGAACTTCCCCTTCCTCATGGCCATCTGGAAGATCGCCCCGGCCCTGGCCGCGGGCAACACGGTCATCCTGAAGCCGGCCAGCTACACCCCCCTGAGCGCCCTGAAGCTGGTGGAGATCATCCACGACACGGGCCTGCTGCCCCCGGGCGTCCTCAACCTGGTGACCGGGCCGGGGCAGGTGGTGGGGCCAGAGCTCTGCAGCAACCCCATGGTGGACAAGATCGCCTTCACCGGCAGCACGGAAGTGGGCCGGGACATCATCCGCCAGGCGGCCAGCACGGTCAAGAAGATGACCCTGGAGCTGGGCGGCAAGAGCCCCAACATCATCCTGGACGACGCGGACCTGGATCTGGCCGTGGACGGCAGCCTCTGGGCCACCTTCATGCACAACGGCCAGGCCTGCGAGAGCGGCACCCGGCTCTTCGTGCCCAGCCGCATCTACGACGAGTTCATGGAGCGGTTGGTGGACCGGGCCCGGAGGCTGCGGGTGGGCCTGCCCGACGACGGGGAGACGGATCTGGGGCCGGTGATCAGCGCGGGACAGCTCCACACCATCGAGGACTACATCCAGGTGGGCATCCAGGAGGGGGCCACGCCGGTGCTCCTGGGCGAACGGCCCTCGGATCCAGAGCTGGCCAACGGCTTCTTCATCACTCCCACCATCTTCACCGACGTGCGCAACGACATGCGCATCGCCCAGGAGGAGATCTTCGGCCCGGTCCTGGCGGTGATCAAGTACGACAGCGTGGACGAGGCCATCCGCATGGCCAACGACACCATCTACGGCCTGGCCGCCGGGGTCTGGAGCCGGGACGTGGAGCGGGCCATCAACGTGGCCAACCGCATCAAGGCGGGCACGGTCTGGATCAACGACTACCACCTGATCAGCGCGGAGGCGCCCTTCGGCGGCTACAAGCAGAGCGGCCTGGGCCGGGAGCTGGGGGTCTACGGCCTACACGAATACACCGAGGTCAAACACATCCACGTGGACCTGACCAACAGCCGGGACGCCCGCTTCTGGTACGACATCGTGGTGCCCCGGCAGGAGTAGCCCTGGCCCGGCCCTCCGCACAACCGACGCACCACACACCCTTGCAACAGCACAGACAAAAAGGGGGCGGACTTGGCGATCCGCCCCCTTTCGCTTGTGCTGCAGATTGGCCCACCTGTCCCACCGGTCACAGGATCAGCATGGCGTCCCCGAAGCTGTAGAAACGATAGCCCCGGCGCTTGGCCTCCTCGTAGGCCTGGAGCAGGATGCGCCGCCCCGCGTCCACATTCCCCGGGTGGGCCTGGGCCACAAAGGCGCTGACCAGCAGGAGCAGGGAAGAGCGGGGTAGGTGGAAATTGGTCACCAACATGTCCACCGCGCGGAAGCGATAGCCCGGCCGGATGAACAGATCCACCGGCCCTTCGAAGGCGGCCACCCGCTGCCAGGGGCAGGCGTTGGGATTGTAGGGGTCAATGCCCTGGGCGCCGGTAGCCCCCCACTCCAGGACCCGCACAGTGGTAGTGCCCACGGCCACGATGCGCCCGCCCTGGAGGGTCACCTCGTTGATGCGCCGGGCCGTCTCTGGGGTGAGCCGGGCCCACTCGGTGTGGATGCGATGCTCCTCCACGTTCTCCGCGCTGATGGGACGGAAGGTGTCCAGCCCCACGTGCAGGGTGACCGTCTCCAGCAGCACGCCCTTGCGCCGCAGGGCCATGAGCAGCTCCGGGGTGAAGTGGAGGCCGGCGGTGGGCGCGGCCACGCTCCCCTCGGCCACGCCGTAGATGGTCTGGTAGCGCTCCCGATCCCCGGTGTACTCGGTGATGTAGGGGGGCAGGGGGATCTCCCCCAGGGCGTCCAGGTAGGGCCAGATGGGCTGGGAGAAGCGCACCAGTCGGGCCCCGTCCTCGTGGACCGCCAGGATGGTGGCGGCGATGGCCTCCTGGGCCAGCTCGCCCTCGTCCCAGGCGTCTTCGCCCCGGGCTGGCTCCAGCTGCACCTGGGCGCCCTCCTTCAGCCCCCGGCCCCGCACCAGGCACTCCCAGACCGCGCCAGCCTCGTCCTGGGGCTTGAGCAGGAAGATCTCCACCTTGCCGCCGGTGGGCTTGCGGCCGTGCAGCCGGGCCGGGATCACCCGGGTGTCGTTGACCACCAGCAGGTCCCCGGGCCGCAGATAGTCGCCGATCTCCCGGAAGATGCGGTGCTCCATGCGCCCATCCTCCCGGTGCAGCACCAGGAGACGGCTGCTGTCCCGGGGCTCCGCGGGCTGCTGGGCGATGAAGGAGGCGGGCAGGTCGTAGTCGAAGAGGCTCGTCTTCATGAGGGGCGGTTCATGAGGGATAGTTCATGGGGAACGGCGCTCCTGGGTCTCCTGGCAGGCGGCCAGGAAGCTCTCCCAGAGCCGGCTGTGGGCCTCGGGCAGCTCGAAGAGCCGTTCCGGGTGCCACTGCACCCCCAGGACCCAGCGGTGCTCCGGGCTGTGGAAGGCCTCCACCAGCCAGTCATCGGGCATGGCCCTGGCATCCACCTGGAAAGTGGGCGCCAGGGTGGCCAGGTCCACTCCCTGGTGGTGGTAGGTGTTCACTTCCAGCTGATCCTCCCCCAGGATCTCGTGGAGCCAGCCGCCAGGGAGCACCGTCACCGAGTGGAGTTCTGGCGCCTTCACGGAGGAGCGGTGGCCGTCCAGGTGTTGGACCATGCCGCCGCCTGCGGCCACGTTCAGGACCTGGCAGCCCCGGCAGATGCCGAAGAGGGGCAGATCCTGTTCCAGGGCCTGGCGGGCCAGGGTGAGCTCCAGTTCGTCCCGGGCGGGGTCGATGCGCTCCGGGTCCGCGCCGGCCAGCTCCTGGCCAAAGTAGCGGGGATGCACATCCCCGCCCCCGGCCAGGACCAGGCCGTCCAGATGCTCCAGGACCTCTTCGGGCAGGCGGCCCCGACGGTCCGGCTCGTAGCGGGCCCCGTTGGGAAAGCGAGCGGGCCTGTCCGGGGAGAGGACCACCACTTGGGCCCGGAAGGTGGTGAGCAGGTCCAGGTAGTTGCGGGTGTTCTTCTGCACCCAGATCAGCTCTCCGCTGCGGGAGGTCACCCCGATGACGGGCTGTGCAGGGGGCTGGAGACGTTCCGAGTTGGGTCGATCCGCGTTTGTGTGCATGGGGATGCCGTCACTTTTCCTGGTGGGTGCGTTGCTTCTCGCTTGGCTGGGACAATGATACAATGGGTGCATCCTTCAAGACAACTTCCAGACGAAACCAGGGCGGCCCCCAGCGCGAGCCCGGCCACGAGGACGCCGCCAGACGCCGCCAGAAAAGGCCACCCACACCCAGGTAGCTGCCATGCCCACTCCGAACCTTCTGCTCATCGTTGTCGTCACCCTCTTCGTGCTGATGGCCCTCTTCGCGGTCTTCTTCATCTACGTCTACTGGTGGCTGATCCAGCGCCCCATCCCCCAGCTGGACGGCCGCCTGGAATTCGACTGTCTGGAGGAGCCGGTGGAGGTGTTGCGGGACCGGCACGGGGTGCCCCACATCTTCGCCCGCAACCGAGCGGACCTCTTTCGGGCCCAGGGCATCGTCCACGCCCAGGATCGGCTCTGGCAGATGGAGCTGAACCGGCGCATCGCCCGGGGCACCCTCTCCGAGCTCTTCCGGGAGGCCGCGCTGGACGCGGACCGCTTCAGCCGCATCGTGGGCTTCCGCCGGGCCGGGGAGGCGGAGCTGGCCACCCTGGATCCCGAGACCCTCCAGGTGCTGGAGTGGTTCTGTGAGGGGGTGAACGAGTACATGGCCCGCCGCCCGGGACGCCTGGCCGCGGAGTTCAACCTGCTGCGCCGCCAGCCGGAGCCCTGGCAGCCCGTGGACATCCTGGCCTTCGCCAAGGTGATGGGGTGGAGCCTGAGCGTCAACTGGGAGAGCGAGCTCATCCGGCTCCAGCTGCTCCAGAAGGCGGACGCCTTCCGGGCTGCGGAGCTGGAGCCGGACTACCCGGCGGAGAACCCGGTCATCCTGGAGGGGGTGGGCAGCCAGGAATCCATGCGCCTGGTGAACACCTCGGGTCTGCTCCTGGACGCCTACGAGCAGGTCAAGGGGTGGATGGGGCCCCAGGGGGCGGGCATGGGCAGCAACAGTTGGGCGGTGGCTCCCCAGTTGACCACCAGCGGCCAGGCCATCCTCTGCAACGATCCCCACCTGGCCATCAGCATGCCCGGCGTCTGGTACGAGAACCACCTGGAATGCCCGGATTTCCAGGTGAGCGGCGCCTCCTTCCCGGGTTCCCCGGGCGTGATCCTGGGGCACAACCAGCACATCGCCTGGGGCATGACCAACGCCTTCCCGGATGTGCAGGATCTCTACGTGGAGCGGCCCCACCCGGAGGATCCCACCCGCTTCCAGTACCAGGGGGAATGGGAGCAGGCCCAGGTGCTGCGGGAGGAGATCCAGGTGCGGGGCCGCAGCCAACCCCACGTGGAGGAGGTGATCATCACCCGCCACGGCCCCCTGATCAACCGGCTGGTCCCCGATGCGCCTTCGACGCCCCTGGCCCTGCGCTGGACAGGCCATCAGCCCGGGAACACCGTCCGGGCCATCCTGAAGCTGAACCAGGCCCGCAACTGGGCGGAGTTCCAGGCCGCTCTGGACGACTGGGACCTGCCGGCCCAGAACGTCACCTACGCAGATGTGGAAGGGAACATTGGCTACCGACTGGCCGGGCGCATCCCCATCCGGGCCAAGGGCTTCGGCCTGACGCCCGTCCCCGGCTGGACGGACGAGTACGAGTGGACCGGGACCATCCCCACCCAGGAGCTGCCCACCCTCTTCAACCCGGAATCGGGCCTGATCGTCACGGCCAACAACAAGATCGTGGGGGACGACTACCCCTACTTCCTGGGGATCGAGCACTTCCCGGGCTGGCGGGCCCGGCGCATCGAGGAGATGTTGCGCCAGCGGAAACGGCTCAACTGGCAGGACATGGAGCTGATCCAGCTGGACACCACCAGCCTCTACGCAGAGGCCCTGACGCCCCTCCTCACCCGGCTGCGCAGCGAGGACCCTTGGGAGAAGGTGGCCCTGAGCATGTTGCGGGACTGGAGCTTCCGCATGGAGGCGGAGAGCCCGGCCGCGCTGGTCTTCCACTACACCCTGCTCCACCTGCTGGAGATGACCTTCGGCGACAAGCTGGGGTCGGCCAAGAAGGGCTACTTCGGCGAGTCCCTCAGCCCCCTCTTCCTCATCAACGGCTTCATGCACCGGGCCGAGACCCGGCTGCTGGAGATCCTGCGCAGCCAGGAGGAGTCGATCTGGTACACGGAGGCGGCCACGGGACGCTCCCGCACCCGGGACCAGCTCCTGCAGGAGGCCCTCTCCGCGGCGGTGAAGCGCATCCGCCGGGAGGTGAACGCCAATCCTCGCAAGTGGGCCTGGGGACGGATGCACCAGATCCGCTACGCCCATCCCCTGGGCAGCGTGCGCATCCTCAGCGGCTTCTTCAACCGGGGGCCCTTCCCGGTGGGCGGGGATGGCACCACCCCCAACCAGACCAGCTACCCGCCGGAGCTGCCGCCTGGCCTGGTGCAGATCGTGGCCAGCTATCGCCAGATCTACGAGGTGGGGTCGTGGGACACTGCCCGCACCGTCACCACCAGCGGACAGTCCGGCCATCCCTTCAGCCGCAACTACGCGGACCAGATCCCCATGTGGCTGGAGGGGGTCTACCACCCCATGCCCTGGGAGCGCCCGGCCGTGGAGGAGATCGCCACCCATCGCCTGACCCTGGAACCGGCCCGCTGAAACCCGCTACCCTCTACTCACACCGGATGGGAGTCGCCCCATGCCAATCGCCCTCTTCGCCAACGAATTCGTCCTCCTGGACTCCATCGGCCAGCTTCGGGATGAGGAGAGCATGGCCCTGCACCTGATCCAGGAAGAATCCAGCCTGGACGAGGAGATGCTCCAGGATCTGGCGCCGGACGCGCTCACCCTGGCGGTGACGGATCCCCGGTTCCACCGCATCAACTTCGACGCGGTGGGCCTCATCCTGGTGGATCTCCCCCCGGAGTTCCTCCTGGGGAGCCAGGGCCGCCGCCTCCTGGATGTCCTGGGGCGCCTGGCCCAGGAAGAGCTGACCCTGGCCTTCTGGGGCCCGGCCACCGGCGTCACCGGCGCCTATCTGGAGGACGGCGTCACCGCGGGGCTGAACCTGATCCCCCACACGGTGGTCATCCCCGATGTCCAGGCCGTGCCGGACCTGCGGGCCCTCCTGGCCCGGACCAGCCAGGCGGGACTGCGCCTCCTGGCCCTGGACGGCCCGGTGGGGGCCATCTACCATCACCAGGACGACACGGTCCAGGTGGTGGGGCAAGGCAGCGCTCTCCTGGCCAGCTTCGCCCGGGGGGACAACGGGTCCCAGCCCACGGCCCGGCTCCATCTGCTCTCCCCAGGCATGCGCCGAGGTTGGCCGGAGGGCTGAACGAGGGTGGCGGGTTGATTGGTTGATCTGTTGATTGGCCTGGTTGGTCGAACCGGGCC
>CAYQEB010000022.1:26650-35147 GCA_964416395.1 uncultured Caldilineaceae bacterium
GGGTGGCGGGTTGATTGGTTGATCTGTTGATTGGCCTGGTTGGTCGAACCGGGCCCCGGATCGCCGTCTTCTCCCCCACACTCTCCCCATGATCTGCGTCTCCTCAACGCGATCTGCGTCTCCTCGACGTCGGCGTTCCCCGCTCCCCCATGCCCCGCATCTGTCCCCACCCATCGCACCCGGCTGCTGCCAGGAATGGGCCTCTGCTTCTCATTTCTAAACCTGCTTCTCATTTCTAAACCGCTGTAATCCGGGTCGTAACATTTGCGCGATATCCTTCCTTGCGAAAGGCAACCCAAGCGTAACTGCACGGGGCGTTCTCACCGTTGACGGCCGGTCTTCGACCAAGCTAGTTCACAAAACATCACGAGACAACCGACAAACAGCAAGGACAACAAACAGCAAGGAGATGAGCGAAGAATGATGCGAATCGACAAACTGGAAGGGGTAGGCCCAGCCTACGCGGAGAAACTGAACCAGGCGGGCATCCGCACCGTCCGAGACCTGCTGCGGGCCTGCGGCACCCCGGAAGGACGCAGGGAGTTGGCTCAGCAGACGGGCATCGACCCCAAGCTGATCCTGCGGTGGACCAACATGGCGGATCTCTTCCGCATCCGGGGCATCGGCCCCCAGTACGCGGAGCTGCTGGAGGCCGCGGGGGTGGACACGGTGCCGGAGCTGGCCCAGCGCAACCCGGAGAACCTCTACAACAAGCTGGCTCAGGTCAACGCGGAGAAGCGGATGGTCAAGCAGCTGCCCACCCTGCGCCTGGTGCGCACCTGGGTGGAGCAGGCCAGCAAGATCGGACGCCGGATCTACTACTGAGCCGGATCGACTGCTCAAACGAGTCAGGTCCTCCACCCGGCAGAGCGCTCGGCGTTCCCCGTTGCCCCCAACACCACTCCCTCGAAACGCCGAGCCAGGCTCTGCCGGCGATGGAACCGCCGTTGGTCTGGCAGGAAAGCACACGGGCCGTCCCTAGATGGGGACGGCCCGGTCGCGTCTGGGGCAGGTTTTCCTCGGCACGTCACGCCCCAGGGCCAGCTCGCAGCGCCTCCTCCAGCACATCCATGCCCCGGGCCACCAGCGCCCGGTCCGCCTGACTGCCCATGTGGCCGATGCGGAAGACCTTCCCGGCCAGGGGGCCGTAGCTCCCCCCCACCACCATGCCGCGACGGCGCAGGGCCTGATCCAGCTGAGGCCAGCTCCACCCCTCTGGCACCAGGGCCGCGGTGACCGTGGGCGAGGCGATCTCCTCCCGGCGGGGGAAGAGGCGGACGCCCATCCCCTGGAGGCGCTGACGGCAGAAAGCGGCCACGTCCTGGTGGCGAGCGAAGACGGCCTCCAGCCCCTCGTCCAGCAGGCCCTGGGCGGCCACCTCCAGGCTGGCCATGGCATGCCAGTTGTGAGTGTAGGGGAAGAAGCGCTGATCCAGGGCCGTGCGCCAGGGGGCCAGGGCGTCGTAGCCGGCGTAGCCCACCGCCTCCACCGCCTCCCAGGCCCGGGGGCTGACGGTCACCATGGCCAGGTCCGGCAGAAGGCTCAGGACCTTCTGGCTGCCCAGGAGGCCCAGGTCGATGCACCAGTCGTCCACCCGCACCTCCACGCCCCCGCCGCTGGCCACAAAGTCCACGTAGAAGAGGGCGTCCACCTCCTGGCTGATGCGCCCTAGCTCGTCCAGGGGAGCCAGGGTGCCGCTGGGCGTCTCGCAGTGGACCGCGGTGATGAGCTTGGGGCGGAACTCCAGGGCCGCAGCCCGCACCCGCTCCGGATCCGGGACGTCGTCGTAGTCGAAGCCCACCACCCGGACCTGGGCCCCCACTTGCTGGGCCATCTCGCCGATGCCGTAGCCGAAGACGCCGTTGGCCACGGCCAGCACCTTGTCCCCAGGCCGGAGGACGCTCTTCAGCGCTCCCCAGAGGGCCAGCATCCCCTCGCCGGTCTGGATGGCGATGGCGTGCTCCGTCGCCAGGATCTTCTGGAGCAGGCCCTGGCAGCGGGCGTAGAGCTGGAAGAACTCCTCCTCCAGGTCCGCGCTGCCGTAGCTGCGCTGGTAGACGGCCAGGACCTGGGGCGGGACGGTCACGGGGCCAGGCACCAGGCCGATCTCGTAGCGTTCCATGGCGGTTCTCCTTTGCAGAAAGTGAGCGGGCCAGCCGGGGACGAAAAGTGGACAAGCCCGCTGGAAAGGGGCACAATAGACCCAGGGGAAAGCACTCCTGTACGGAACATCCTGGCACAGATCGCCCTGGCACAGATTGTCCTGGCACAGATTGTCCTGGCACAGAACATCCATGTCCTCGTCCATTCTATCAACCATCCAACAGCGAAACAAGCTCTTCCTCATCGGGCCCTTCGGCAGCGGCAAGAGCCACCTGGCCCTGGAACGCATCCGCTGGCTGCTGGGCCAGGAGCGGGTGCGGGGGGACGACATCCTGGTGCTGGCGCCCCAGCGGACCGTGGGCCGGCCCTACTGGGAAGCCCTGAGCCGGCCGGACGTTCCCCCAGGGCCGCCGGTGCAGATCGCCACGGTGGCCGGCCTGGCCCGGAACGCGGTGGCCCTCTACTGGCCCCTCCTGGCCCAGGAGGCCGGCTTCGCCCAGCCAAGCCGGGAGCCCACCTTCCTCACCCTGGAGACGGCCCAGTTCCACATGGCCCGCTTCGTGGACGCGGCCATCGAACGAGGGGATTTCGACGCCATCCGGGTGGAGCGCAACCGGGTCATCAGCCAGATCCTGGACAACCTGAACAAGGCGGCCCTCCACGGCTTCAGCCTGGACGAGGCCTACCGCCGCCTGGCCCTGGCCGTCCCCCAAGGGGAGCAGCGCACGGCCCGGCTCAACGCCCTGAAGGCGGCCCAGGCCATCAGCCAGGAGTTCCGGGCCCTCTGCCTCCAGGAATCCCTGGTGGATTTCAGCCTCTGGATCCAGCTCTTCAACCGCCACGTGCTCACCAACCCCTGGAGCCGCACCCACCTCTTCCGCTCCTACCGCCACCTGGTGATGGAGAACAGCGAGGAGGACACCTTCACCGCCCATCAGCTGGTGAAGGCCTGGCTGCCCCACCTGGAAAGCGCCCTGATCCTCCAGGACGAGGACGCGGGCTTCCGGGTCTTCCTGGGCGCGGACCCGGCCGGCGTGGAGGAGCTGGCCCAGCTCTGCGACCAGCGCCTGCGTCTGGAGGAGCGCTGGGTGACGTCCCCGTCCCTGCAGCGGCTGGAACAGCTGGTGGACCGGGCCATCCGGGGCCCTCGGGCGCCCAAAGCCCCCCTCGAGGCTGACAGGCCGCAAGAGGCCTCGGGAAGCTCCAGGGACGGGGACGACGGGGCGTCCCTGCCCCTCTACTTCCAGCCCCACCGCTTCTACCCTCAGATGATCCGCTGGGTAGTGGACGAGATCCAGCGGCTGGTGGAGGAGGAAGGGGTGGAGCCCGGGCAGATCGCGGTGCTGGCTCCCTTCGTCAGCGACGCCCTGCGCTTCAGCCTGCAGACGGGCCTGACGGAACGGGGCATCCCCTCGGCCTCGCATCGGCCCAGCCGCCCCCTGCGGGTGGAACCGGCGGCCCGGGCCCTCCTCACCCTGGCCGCGCTGGCCCATCCCATCTGGCAGCTGCTGCCGCCCCCCGCGGACGTGACCGCCATGCTCCAGGTGGCCATCCAGGAGCTGGACCCGGTGCGGGCCCATCTGCTGGGCCGGGTGGCCTACGGGGTGCGGGGAGAGCGGGCGGGCCAGCTGCGATCCTTCGCCGGGCTCAAGCCCAGGGTGCAGCAGCGCATCACCTACCGGCTGGGGGAGCGCTACGACCGGCTGCGGGAGTGGCTGGAGGCCTACCGGGCCGAGCCCACGTTCACGCCCCTGGACCAGTTCTTCGCCCGCATCTTCGGCGAGGTGCTGAGCCAGCCGGGCTACGGCTTCCACGACGACCCGGACGCGGCCCGCATCGCCAAGCAGCTGGTCCACTCCGCCCGCAACTTCCGCTGGGCTGTGGAAGGCAGCCTGGAGAGCCGCCTGGCAAGCGACCTGGAAGCTCCCGGGCAGGAGGACGGCCTGGCCACCCTGGGCGCAGAGGGCGCCCCCCAGGGGATGAGCCCGGCTCACCGGGTGGGGCGGGCCTACCTGGAGCTGGTGGAGAGCGGCGCGCTGGGGGCCCTCTACCTGCCCAGCTGGCAGGAGGACCAGTCCGCGGTCTTCATCGCCCCGGCCTACACCTTCCTCATGCGCAACCGGCCTGTGGACGTCCAGTTCTGGCTGGACGTGGGCTCCACCGGCTGGTGGGAGCGGCTCTACCAGCCCTTGACCCACCCCTACGTCCTCTCCAACCGGTGGCCCAAGGAGCAGGCCTGGAGCGACCTGGACGAGTTCCAGCACCGTCAGTCCATGCTGCGGCGGCTGGTCCTGGGGCTGGTGCGGCGCACCCGGCAGCGCATCTACCTGGGCATGAGCGACTACGGGGAGAGCGGCCTGGAGCAGCGGGGCCCTCTGCTCACCCTGATCAACCGGGTGCTGGTCCAGGAAAAGCGGGCGCCCATTCCCCTGCCCTGACCTGAGCCCTCGCCTGCCCTCTGGGCTTTGCCATTTCCCCAGGCTGTTGCTAGAATGCACCCCATTCCTGGGCCTGCACTGCCGGCTCAGGAGCGGCCACACTTTTTCGGGCATCGTCCCTGGAACCATCACTGCGAGGAAGTCACCGACATGGCAGAAACCCCCACCCCCAAGACCCTAGACCTGAGCCGGGAGCTGGATCTGGCCTTCCAGGTGGTGCAGGAAGCCGGCACCATCGTCAACACCTTCTACGTGGGCGTCTCGGAGGTGCAGTACAAGGCCCCAGGCGATCCGGTCACCGAAGCGGACCGTTCCGCCAACCAACACATCGTCAACCGGCTCCAGGCCGCCTTTCCAGAGGATGGCTTCCTCTCGGAGGAGATCAAGGATGACCTGAGCCGCCTGGAGAAGGAGCGGGTCTGGATCATCGATCCCCTGGACGGCACCAAGGAGTTCATCGCCCGCAACGGGGAGTTCTCCATCATGATCGGCCTGAGCATCGGCGGCGTCCCGGTCCTGGGGGTGGTGCACCAGCCCAGCACCGGGCTGATCTACACCGGCGTGGTGGGCCAGGGGGCCTTCCTCCACGAGGAGGGGGACAGGATCCCCCTGCGCGTGAGCGACAAGGAAAACCCCCGGGAGATGATCCTGGTGAGCAGCCGCAGCCACCGGCAGCAGATCGTGGACCGCATCCGCCGGGAGCTGCGCATCACCCAAGAGAAGGTGACCGGCAGCGTGGGCCTGAAGGTGGGCAAGATCGTGCGCCAGCTGGCGGATCTCTACATCCATCCCAGCCCAGGCTGCAAGGAGTGGGACCTGTGCGGCCCCCACGCCATCCTGGAGGCGGCTGGGGGCGTGATGACCGACTGCTGGGGCAACCCTCTGCGCTACAACAAGCGGGATGTGCGGGCCCACAACGGCCTGATCGCCAGCAACGGCCGCATCCACGACCAGATCGTGGACGTGGTCGCCCGCATCGTGGAGGAGGCCGGCTACACCGAAGAGGACGGCTTCTGGTAGCGGAACACCCGGGCCCGGGCTTGGTCCGGGCCAGGTTCGCGCCCACCTGACAGTCAATAGACATCTCCCCCGATGTGGGCTATAATTCCAGGCGCATTATGTTATGCTATTTACCTGACGGCCCGGCCTGAACCGGCAGGACGCCAGGCGCCCACCGTCACACATCCGACCGCGACCCCCGCGGTGAGCCACACCACCCCACCTGTGCAACGGAGGTACCATGCCCCGCCCGCTGTTCGATTCTGAGTACATCTTCGGCATCCACGAACCCGGCGGCGAGCGTCACATGCTGGAGGCGGGCAAGCCCGGTTGGATCTTCTTCACCGAGGCCATCGGCCACGACCCCAACAACCGCAGCGGCAAAGATTTTCGCCCCTTCAGCGACCGCAACCTGGGCGTCATGTGCCGCCTGAACAACGGCTACTACCCAGAAGGCACCATCCCCCACAGCAGCCAGTACGAGAACTTCGCCCGGCGCTGCGCCAACTACGTGGCGGCCAGCCCGGGCTGCAAGATCTGGGTCATCGGCAACGAGATGAACTACGCGGTGGAGCGGCCGGGCTCCCGCAGCGTGGGGCCTCTGCGCGCCCCCAGCCGGGACCCGGAGCAGGCGGATCCCTGGCTGCGGGGCCTGCCCGAGCGTTTCGGCGCCATCCGCGAGGAGGAAGAGGGCGGCCCGGCTGGGGAGGTGCGGGGCGAGCTGGGGGCCCGCAGCGTGGGCGGCGGCGAGGTGATCACCCCAGCCATGTACGCCCGCTGCTACACCCTCTGCCGGGACGCCATCCACAGCGTGCCCGGCCACGAGGACGATCAGGTGCTCATCGGCGCAGTGGCCCCCTGGAACGTCCAGACCACCTACCCGGGCAACCCCCGAGGGGACTGGATCAAGTACTTCCAGGACATCCTCCTGGCCCTGGGGCCCGGGGGCTGTGATGGGATCACCATCCACACCTACAGCCACGGCAGCGACCCCAACCTGATCTACGACGAGAGCAAGATGCAGACCTTCCCCCAGTACTTCTACCACTTCAAGGCGTACCGGGACTTCATGCACGCGGTGCCCCAGAACATGCGCCACCTGCCCGTCTACATCACCGAGACGGACCAGGACGTGCCCTGGCGCAACGAGAACACCGGCTGGGTCCGCAACGCCTACGGGGAGATCAACTGGTGGAACCAGCAGCCGGGGAACCAGCAGATCCGCTCCCTGATCCTCTACCGCTGGCCCAAGATCGACAAGTGGTACATCGAGGGCAAACAGGGGGTCATCGACGATTTCCGGCAAGCCCTGCAGAACGATTACAGGTGGAAACCCATGCCGCAACCTGCACCCAGCCAGCCCAGCCAACCGTCCCAGCCCACGGCCCCCAGTCAGCCTAGCGGGCCGGCCTACCGAGCCCAATGGCTCAAGGGCAAGCTGCCCAAGCCTCTCTTCGCGGGGACGGAGATCACCGTGCCCATCACGGTGAAGAACATCGGCAACATCACCTGGCCCAAGGGCGGACGCAACCCGGTGCGCCTGGCCTACTACTACATGCAGAACAAAGAGCGAGTGCCCATGCCCCCGGAGCGGGAGATCCACACCCCCCTGCCCAAGGACGTGGCCCCGGGAGAGACGGTCACCTTCAACGCCCGCATCGCCCTGCCCACGGAGCCGGGAAACTACACCCTGAAGATCGACCTGGTCCACGAGGGCAAGACCTGGTTCGGGGACCAGAACTCCGCGGTGCTCACCCGCTGGCTCACAGTGCACCCCGCGGAAGCGGAGCAGCCCGGCCAGCCTGTGGGGGAGGAGCCGTCCACGCCCGCGCCCCAGCCCCCGCCGGCCCCAGCCCCATCCCCGAGCCCGCCCAGCCAGCCCCCGGCCTGGTCCGAGCCGGGCGCGCCCCCCATCACGGACGTGAGCGGACAGCTGCCCCGAGGAGAGAAGCCCTACGACCGCCGCTCCCTGAGCCAGATCCGCTTCCTGGTGATCAACCACACCGGCGCGCCCCCCATCGTGCCCCTGGAGGTGATCGCCGAGGCCCACGTGAAGCGGGGCTACCCGGGCATCGCCTACGACTTCTTCGTGGACCAGGCTGGCAACATCTTCCAGACCAGCCAGCTGGAGGAAGTGGTGAAGGTGGAGGCGGACTGGTCCGGCGCGGGGGTGAACATCTGCCTGGAGGGCAACTTCAACGAGGAGCCGCCCCCCGCGGAACAGCTGGAGGCCGCGGCCCGCCTGGCCGCCTGGCTGGTGCGCAAGCTCAACCTGAGCGCCTACGACATCCTGGGCCTGCGGGAGCTCCTGCCCACCTCCAGCCCGGGGGACACCTTCCTGGAGGGGCCCAACTGGAAGCAGACCCTGATCAACCGGGTGAAGGCCTTGACCGAGGAAGGAGGCGCGCCAGGAGGCGGCGTGGGCCTGCCGGGCAAGACGCCCCGCCCCCCCATCCAGGACATCATCGCCAACCTGCCCCGGGACCCGGGGGGCTTCTACAGCCGCCGCCCCGAGGACATCCAGTTCGTGGTCATCAACCACACGGCCGCGCCCCCCTCGGTGCCCATCCAGGTCATCGCGGAGGCCTTCCGGGAGAAGCTGCCGGGCATCCTCTACCAGTTCTTCATCGACGCGGAGGGGGTCATCTACCAGACCCAGCCCCTGCTCCAGGCCGTGGACGACGAGCAGCCCTACATCGCCAATGCCATCAACATCGCCTTCGCCGGGGACTTCACCAACGACGTGCCCACCCCCGCCCAGATCGCAGCCGGGGGCCAGCTCATCGCCTGGCTCATGGACCAGTTCCCCCAGTTGAGCATGGACGACGTGCGCGGCGTGAGCGAGTTCATCCCCCACAGCTCCCCGGGCGAACAGTGGCTGAAGGGCCGACGCTGGAAGGATATGCTGGTGGCCGCCATCGTGAGCGCCCGCCAGGGCAGCGGCGGCCAGGAAGGAG